>VGTK01000128.1 GCA_016874715.1 Deltaproteobacteria bacterium
GGCGGCCGCGTCGACGCGCGTGACGGCAGCATCACGATCCGGCGCGACGCGCACCGCGTCACGCTCGACGTGCCGGCGTTCTCGTGGCGCGACCTGGCGAGCGGGCGCAGCGGCGATCTGAGCTTGACGCTGCGCGCGGCCGACGGAGGCACGGTCGACGTCGACGGCCGGCTCGGCATCGATCCACCGACGATCGACGCGACGGCGCACATCGTTCGCGTCCACCTGCCCTCCCTCGCCGACCTCGCCGAGCCGGCGCTCGCGCTCGCGCGCGGCACGGCGAGCGGGACGATCGCGGCGCGCGGCGACCCCGCATCCCCGGCACTCGACCTGACGCTCGAGGTCGAGCAGCTGCACACCGCGCCGCCGTCCACCACCGACGGCGACCGCGTCCTCGCCGTCGACCGGCTCGAGACGCAGCTGACCGTCGCGCCCGGCCCGTCGGGGGAGGTGCACGTCACGTCGCTCCGCCTGTCCTATCCGTATGCGATGATCGCGCGCCACGCGGGAGGGTACTTTCCGCTCGACGCGCTCGCGCGTGGCCGCGCCGCGGCAAACCCGGAGCCGACGTCGTCGCTGCCGGACCCGGGCGATCCGGCGCTCGCCACCGCCGGGACGCGCGCGGTCCGCCTCGACAGGGTCACCATCGCCGGCGGGCGCATCGACTTCGTCGACCACACCACGACACCCGCCTACTGGATGGGCCTCACCTCCCTCGAAGGCACCGCGCAGGGTGCGAGCCTCGGTCCGGCGACGCTGGACCGGCTCGACGTCGCTGCGCTGCAGGATGAGCTGCACCCGCTCGACGCGTCGGTGCGGCGCACCGGCACGCAGCGCTGGAAGGGTAACGCCTCCCTGCGGGACCTGTCGCTCGCGACGCTCAACCCGTACCTTTCACCGGGCCTCGGCTACGAGGCAGAGACCGGGACGGTGAGCGTCGATCTGCACGCGGCGCTCGATGGCACGAAGCTCGCCGCGACGACCGCCGTCGCGCTCGACGACGTCGGCGTGCGCCAGACCGGCCTCGACGTGATCCAGCGTCAGACCGGCGTGCCGCTGAGCGTGGCGCTCGGCCTGCTCGCGGACGTGAGCGGAGAGATCGCGCTCGAGGTCCCTGTGGAGATCGACACCGCGACCGGCGAGTACGCTCTGCCATCGTTCGTCGCGCAGGCGATCGGGCGGGCGCTGCTGGGCGCCCTCTCCTCACCGCTGCGCTGGCTCGGCATGCTCTTCGGAACCGACGGCCCGCCGCACGCCCTGGCGATCAACCCGGTCCCGTTCACGGCCGGGAGCGGTACGCTCGATCGTGCCGGCACCACCCGGGTCGGCCAGGTCGCACGCATCCTCCAGTCACACCCGGAGCTCGACGTGATCCTGAAGGCGCAGATCGCCGTCGCCGACCGGGACGCCGTGGGCACGGACGGGCTCACGGAGCTCGCGGGTCGCCGGGTCGAGGCGGTGCGCGCCGCGTTCGCCAGCGGACGCGACGGCGCGGCGATCCTCGCCTCGCGACTGATCGTCGCGGACTGGACGATGCCGGCGTCGGACGCCCGCGACGCCGCACCCGCCGTCTACGTCGAGGTGCAGTCGCGCTGACGCCGGGGCCGAGCAGCCACCGCCACTGATCGGTCCTTCGTGGCCCGGAGGCGCTGGCGTCGGTCAGCCGCTCGCCTTGAGTGCGAGGCCGCGCTGGTAGGCCAGGCGGCGCGGGATGCCGAGCTTCGCCGCGACGTCGCGTGCCAGCGAGGCGAGCGGCTCGCCCGCGGCGAGCCCGGTGCGCAGGAGCTCGTCGAGCACTTCCGCAACGGCTTCCCCCGCCACCGCACCCGGCGGGCAGCCCGCGACGGCGATCACGACCTCGCCGCGCGCTTCGGCAGCGCCGTCCGGCCCGTAATGCCGAGCCATCTCCGCCAGGGTCCCGCGCCGCAGCTCCTCGAAGCGCTTGGTCAGCTCGCGCCCGAGCACGGCCTCGCGATCGCCGAGCCCGTCCGCCAGATCGGCGAGCGTCGCCGCAAGGCGGTGCGGTGACTCCAGCAGGACGAGCGTCTCGGCGCGCTCGGCGAGCTCGGCGATCGCGCGTCGGCGGCCAGCACTCTTCGCCGGCAGGAACCCGACGAAGGTGAAGCGGTCGGTCGGCAACCCGGCACACGACAGCAGCGCGATCGGCGACGACGGCCCGGGAACCGGCACGACGCGCAACCCGGCCTCCAGCGCCGCGCGGGTGAGGCGGTAGCCCGGGTCCGCGATGAGCGGCGTGCCGGCGTCGCTGACCAGCGCCAGGCTCGCACCGGCGACCACCCGACGCACCAGCTCGTGCGCGCGCTCCGCCTCCACGTGGTCGTGGTACGCGATCAGACGCCCGCGTGCTGCGATCCCGTGGTGCTCCAGCAGCTGGCGCGTGTGCCGCGTGTCCTCCGCGGCGATCAGGTCGACCTCGCGCAGCACGCGAAGCGCGCGCAGCGTGACGTCGTCGAGGTTGCCGATCGGCGTCGCAACGACGTAGAGCGTCGCCGGCTCGACCGCGGGCGGGCGCCCCGCATCGCCGGCCGCGTGCTCCGTCAAGGGCCCTCCGCGCCGGGCCCGGGTCGCAGAGCAGGCCGGCGTCCCGGAGGCTCCGGCATGGCCGAAGCTACCAGCCACGCCCGCCGCCCGCGAGGCTTCACCGCTTCGCGCGCTCGATGCCGAAGGCCCGGATCAGCGCGTACAGGTGCGAACGCGCGACCTCGAGCCGGCGCGACGCGTCGACGATGTTCCAGCCGGTCTCCTCGAGCGTCTCGCGGATGAGCTGGGCCTGGAACCGCCGCGCGGCCTCCTGGAACGTCGCCCGCGCGGCCGCGTCCGCGCCCGGAGACGCCGCCCCGCCACGCACCGGCGCGGGTGGGAATACGTGTGCGCGCTCGATGCGCAGGATGCCGGTGCCCGCCGCGCGAATCGCCGATGCCTCGATCGCGTGCGCGAGCCGCCGGATGTTGCCCGGCCACTCCACCTCCGCGAGCGCCTCCGCGAGATGCTCGGAGATCGTCACGTGCGGCAGGTGGTGACGCTCGCAAGCGCTCGCGCAGAAGTGGCGCGCGAGGTCGGCGACTTCCGCGCGCCGCTCCGCGAGCGCCGGCATGCGGATCGGCAGAACGCTCAGGCGATAGAACAGATCCTCGCGAAACTTGCCTTCCGCGACGGCGGCGCCGAGGTCGACGTTGGTGGCGGCGACGATCCGCAGATCCGCCCGCACCGCGCGCGCGCTGCCGAGCGGATAGTAGACGCGGGACTGCAGGAGCTGCAGCAGCTTCGCCTGCGCCGGCGGCGACAGCTCGGCGACCTCGTCGAGCAACAGGGTGCCCCTCTGCGCGGCCGCGAGCTTGCCCTCCACGCGCCGCACTGCGGTCGAGTGCGCGCCCCGGACCGCGCCGAACAGCTCGCTCTCGATCAGCGGCTCCGGCATCGCTGGGCAGTTCAGCTCCACGAACGGCTGCGCCGCGCGCGGGCTGTTGTCGTGGATGATCCGGGCCAGCTGGCTCTTGCCCGTGCCCGAGCCACCGGTGAGCAGCACGTCGATGTCGAGCGGCGCGACCAGCGCGACCTCGCGCAGGACCGCCGCGATCGCCGCGCTGCGGCCGATGAACCCGTCGAGCCGCAGGCGCTCGCGGTAGGGCTGCGTCGGGTCCTTGTCGGGCGTGAGCGAGCTGCGCGCGAGCAGGCGGTCCGCGAACGGCGCCACGTGGCGGGCGAACATCTCCGCCTTGCGGCGGTCCTCCTCGGAGAACGGCCCCGGCTCGATGCGCCGCTGCAGGTAGATCACGCCGAGCGGCGTGCCGCCGCCGATCGGCGCGCACATTACCGCTTCGATGCGCGCACCCCGGACGCTCAAGCGCGACTCGAAGCGCTCGTCGCGCATTGCGGACGCGGTCACGATGGTCTCCCCGCTGGCGATCGCCTGCGCGATGATGCCGCGCGAGACCATCTGACCGACCCCGTCGATCTCCACCTCCGAGAAGCCGTGCGCCGCCCACCACCGGGGTACGTCGCTCGCCCCCGCAGCGGGGTCGATCTCGAGGTAGCCCTGGTGGGCGCCGATCACCTGCGTCACCAGCTCGAGCGCCTCGGCGAGAAACGACGCGGGATCGTCCCGAAGTCCGAGGTTCAAAGAGGCGAAGGTAGAGGTCGCGTTCTCTTTCGAGACGCGCGACGTCCCCGGGATCCACGTGAGCCGGATTCATGTGGCGGTTCGGGTCGAGCACGGGCAGTCCGCTGAACGGACTGCCGCCCCGTATCACCATCCCGGCGCGCCGAGCAAACTGGATCTGCCACACCTTGCAGCCGTGCGAGGTATCGGCTGCATCCTGATCCCGGACCCGGAGCACTGTCCGAGATTCCGGACATTCGTGCGCCGGAACGGACAGCTATCTCCGGGAGCAGCCTGTCTGCGGCGCGTTTTCGCCGTCCCACGCTCTGGCGTGTCGGTTGCAGTCCCACGACGGCGGATCGAGGTGAGGATGTCGACCCACAGCACAGCGCACATGGGCGTCGATCTCGCCGTTCTCGGAGTGGTGGTGGACTCGGACCCCGTCGACGCGGAGCCAAGCAATCTGGTCGAGCTGGCGCGCAGCCAGTTCGGCGAGCAGGGCGAGCTCGTCCCGCCCGAAGGACATCTTCTCGCGCTCGCTCGCGTCGCGGCCGGGTTCCTTCGGACGTCGCCCGTTCCGGGAGGGGCGGCAGCCGACGCGCAGCGGCTCGTCGTGCAGTCGTTCGTCCATGCGGCGTTCGGCTGGTGGAGGCGCGATCCCGGCGAGTACGTTCGCCTGGCGACGCTGCTCGACGACGTCTTTCGTCAGCGCGAGATCCGGGTGCCTGACGGCGGTACGATGGAGATGCTGCTCGCCATCGCCGTGAGCCTGCTCCGCCGGCGCCGCGTGCCGGCGACGGCCACCTCGGCACAGCTCGCCGTCGCCGACTGGCTCTCGTCGCTCTACCTGGCCGGGCTCGAGGACTGGTAGGCGCCTCGGCGCCGCGATCCGGCGCCCGATCGAACGCCGTGCCGGCTCCACCGTTCGTGGTCGGCGAAGCCGGTGCCGACGTCAGTACGCGAGGAAGCTCGTCGATCGGCCGGCGAATTCGATGAGCGGCCCCCAGGCGACGCCGAGCACCAGCGTCCCGATCGTCAGCAGGCCGAGGAGCACGCCGTTGTGCCAGTCGACGGCCACGACCCCCTCGCCCCCCGTCGGCTGCTCGAGGAACATCGTCCGCACGATGCGCGCGTAATACACCAGCGAGACCACGCTGTTGAGCACGCCCACCACGGCGAGCAGGTACAGCTCCTTCTCGACCACCGCGGCGAACAGGTAGAACTTGCCGACGAAGCCGGCGAGTGGCGGCAGCCCGGTGAGCGAGAAGAGGAAGATCGCCATCGCGACCGCCGGCACGGCACCACCGCGCCACGCGAGCCCGCGGTAGCCCGCGAGATCCTCCCGCCCGGTCGAGTTCGCGACCAGCATGACCACGACGAACGCACCGAGGTTCATGAGGTAGTAGACGGTCAGGTAGAACAGCATGGCGCGCAGGCCGTCGTCGTTCAGCACGGCGAAGCCCATCAGCATGTAGCCGGCGTGTGCAATGCTCGAGTACGCGAGCAGGCGCTTCACGTTGCCCTGCTGCGTGATCGCCGCGAGGTTGCCGAAGGTCATCGTCACCATCGACAGCACGAGGATCAGCTGGCTCCAGTCGACCCCGCCCACGAGCTGGTACACGCCAGCGCCGCCCGGCTGCGCCAGCGCGGTGAAGAAGAAGCGGATCATGAGCGCGAAGCCCGCCGCCTTCGAGCCCACGGCGAGGAACGCGGTCACCGGAATCGGCGCACCCTGGTAGATGTCCGGCGCCCACATGTGGAACGGGAACGCGGCCACCTTGTAGCCGAGGCCCGCGAGCGTCAGCAGCAGACCGAGGTAGAGCGGCAGCGCCGCGCCCTCGCCGGACTGGAGTGCCGCATGGATGGCGCGGAAGTCCAGACTGCCGGCGAGCCCGTACACCCAGCTCATGCCGTAGATCATGGTGCCCGACGCGACGCCGCCGTAGATCAGGTACTTGAGCGACGCCTCGCTGGCGCGCCGACTGTTCCGCATGAAGCCGGACAGGACGTACGACGTGAGGCTGACGAACTCGAGGGCCAGATACGCCATGAGCACGCTGGTCGCCGACGCCATGTAGAGGAGCCCGAGCGTGCTCGCGAGGAGGAGCGCCCAGTACTCACCGGTCTGGTTGCGCTGGATCTCGCGCGAGCCGAGCGACATCCACACCGCCGCGAACGCCGCCAGCGCGAGCAGCAGCTTGAAGAACAGCGCGAAGCCGTCGAGCACGACGGACCCGTTGAACAGGGCCGCGCTGTCCCCCCACAGGAGGCGCGCCGACAGGACGACGACCAGCGCCAGTGCCAGCAGCGCGATGTCGCCGAGCGTCTCCTTCCGGGTGACGACCAGATCGAGCAGGAACAGCAGCACCACCGCTGCGCCGAGGACGATCTCGGGCAGGCTGTAGGCGAGGCTCGCGACGTTACCGAGGGTCGACGGTTCCATCACGCCCCTACGGCAGCACGCTGCTCGCCGCCGCGAGGGCGACCTGTGCCTTGCCGGCGACCACCAGGTTCAGGTGGTCGAGCGACTTCGAGATCAGGTCCAGCACCGGTCGCGGGTACACGCCGAGGACGACCACGATGATGCCCAGCGGCACCAGCGTGAACACCTCGCGGGCGTTGATGTCCGGCAGGTCGAGGTACTTCTCGTTGGCCTTGCCGAGGTAGATCCGCTGCATGGTCCAGAGCATGTAGCCGGCGGTCAGCACCACGGCGCTCGCGCTGACGATGGTGAGAGCCGGGTAGTGGCGCCAGCCGCCGAGCAGCACGAGCACCTCGGAGATGAAGGCCGAGAGCCCGGGCAGGCCCATCGCCGCGAAGAACGCGAGCGCCGTCCAGCCCGTGTAGAACGGCATGATCCCGGCAAGCCCGCCGAAGCCGTTGATCTCGCGGTGGTGCGCCCGGTCGTAGACCACGCCGACCAGGAGGAAGAGCATCGCGGTCACGGTGCCGTGGTTGAACATCTGCAGCACGGCGCCGTTGATGCCCTCCGAGGTCATGGTCGCCATGCCGAACATGACGTAGCCCATGTGGCTGATCGACGAGTAGGCGATCAGCTTCTTGAAGTCGGTCTGCGCCATCGCGCACAGCGCGCCGTAGACGATGTTCCACGTGCCGAGCGCGATCAGCAGCCAGAAGGCGAACTCCATCGTCGCCTCCGGCAGCATCGGGTAGTTGATGCGCAGGATGCCGTACGTCCCCATCTTGAGGAGCACGCCCGCCAGGATGACCGAGATCGCGGTCGGTGCCTCGACGTGCGCGTCGGGCAGCCAGGTGTGGAAAGGGAACGCCGGGATCTTGATCGCGAAGCCGATGAAGAGCGCGACCCACGCGATCCGCTGGAAGCCGGTCGAGTACGTGCTCGAGCGCGAGGCGAGCTCGAGCATGTCGAAGGTGTGCGGCTCGGCGTAGAAGTAGAGCGCGAGCATCGCGACCAGCATCAGCACGCTGCCGACCATCGTGTAGAGGAAGAACTTGATCGCGGCGTACTCGCGCCGCGGCCCGCCCCAGATGCCGATGAGGAAGTACATCGGCAGGAGCATCACCTCCCAGAAGACGAAGAAGAGGAAGAAGTCGAGCGCGCAGAAGACGCCCATCATCGCCGCGTCGAGGACCAGGAAGAGCGCGAAGTAGGCCTTGGTCGCCTTCTCGATGCCCCACGAGGCGAAGATGCAGATGAACGACAGCAGCGCCGTCAGCAGCACCATGGTGATCGAGATGCCGTCGACGCCGACGAAGTACTCGATGTTGAACGACGGGATCCAGGGGATCTTCGTGACGAACTGCATCTCGGTCGTCGTCCGGTCGAAGCTCTGGAAGAGCCAGACCGCCATGATCAGCGGCGGCACCGTGAAGGCCGCGGCGGTGCCCTTGATCAGCGTCGCCGCGTTGCGCGGCAGGCAGAGGACGACGATCGCGCCGAGCATCGGCAGGAAGATCATCCAGGTCAGGACGTTCGTCGGCATGGTTGCGCCCGCCTCACAGTAGCCGCGCGAACATGACCACCACGAAGCCGATCACGATCGCGTAGAGATACGAGTAGATGTGGCCGGTCTGGACGGCGCGCGCGCGGGCGCCGATCCACATGGTCACCGACCCGACCAGATTGACGAAGCCGTCGACGACGTACCTGTCGAACGCGCCGTCGGCCTGGGCGACGAGCCGCGTGACCGTCGCGACGCCGTTGACGATCCCGTCGACGACGATGCGGTCGAAGGCGGAGAGCATCTTCGACAGCCCGAGCGTGCCGTTCACTACCACCGCCTGGTAGATTTCGTCGACGTAGTACTTGTTGAACACCGTGCGGTAGGGAACCCCCGCCCACGCGGCGCTGAAGAACGCCGGGTCGATCTTCCCGCGCGCGTACATCAGCCAGGCGAGCAAGATGCCGCCCCCCGCGACCAGCACCGAGATCGCCATCAGCAGGTACTCGAGGGGGTCGTGCGCGGCGTGCTCGAGCGTCGCCTCGGCGGCGTGCTCGACCTCCTTCACCAGGCCGTGCGGCTCGTGCGCCGGAGCGGCGTGTCCGGGCTCGAGCACCGGTGCGAGCCAGGTCTCGAAGCGGTGGCTGCCGCCGAGCCCGCCGGGAACGTTCAGGAAGCCCACCAGGAGCGCGCCGGCGGCGAGCACCACCAGCGGCATCGTCATGACGCCGGGCGACTCGTGCGGCTTGTGCGCCCCGTGGCCGTGGTGCGCGCCATGCGCGTCGCCGTGGTGTCCGTCGTGGCCCGCATGCGCACCGCGGTACTCGCCGAAGAACACCATGAACACCTGGCGGAACATGTAGAAGGCGGTGATGCCGGCCGTGATGGTGCCGAGCAGCCAGATCCACCAGTGCCCGTGCGGACTGGTGAACGCCTTCCACAGGATCTCGTCCTTCGAGAAGAAGCCCGCGAACGGCGGCATGCCGGCGATCGCGAGGGTCGACACGAAGAACGTACCGAACGTGATCGGCATGTACTTCCTGAGCCCGCCCATGTGCCGCATGTCCTGCTCGTGGTGCAGCGCGTGGATCACGCTGCCCGAGCCGAGGAACAGGCAGGCCTTGAAGAACGCGTGCGTGAACAGGTGGAAGATGCCGGCGGAGTAGGCGCCGACGCCCATCGCGACGAACATGAAGCCGAGCTGTGAGACCGTCGAGTAGGCGAGGACCTTCTTGATGTCGTACTGGGCGACACCGATCGTCGCGGCGAAGAACGCCGTGAGGATGCCGACGGTCGCGACCACCGCCAGCGTCTCCGGCGCCATCGAGAACAGGAAGTTGAGCCGCCCGATCATGTAGACGCCCGCGGTGACCATCGTCGCGGCGTGGATCAGCGCCGACACCGGCGTCGGGCCGGCCATCGCGTCCGGCAGCCAGACGTACAGCGGGATCTGCGCCGACTTGCCCGTCGCGCCGACGAAGAGCGCGAGCGTCACGAACGTCGGCAGCGCGAAGCCCCAGAACGTCTTGTCGGCGAGCAGGGGGGCGTGCTGCTGGATCTCGCGCACGACCAGGGTGCCGTGTCCCGCCTCGACGAGCCCCCAGAACAGCGCGAACATGCCGACGACGAAGCCGAAGTCGCCGATGCGGTTCACGATGAACGCCTTCGACCCGGCGCTCGCGTTCGCCAGCTCCTTGTACCAGAAACCGATCAGCGCGTAGGAGCAGAGGCCCACGCCCTCCCAGCCGACGAACAGCGTGAGCAGGCTGTCACCGAGCACCAGCGTCAGCATCGCCGCCATGAACAGGTTCAGGTAGGCGAAGAAGCGCCAGAAGCTCGGCTCCTCGTGCATGTAGCCGACCGAGTACAGGTGAATGAGCCCGCCGATGCCGGTGACGACGAGGACCATCACGGCGGACAGCGGGTCCACCAGGAACGCCATGTCGACCTTCAGGTTGTCGACGTGGATCCAGCGCGAGACCGTGTCGAGCAGCACGCGCTGGTCGGGCTCGAGTGCCAGCAGGTTCCGGAACGCGTTGACCGCGAGCAGGAAGCTGATCAGCACCGGCACGACCGCGATCGCCGCGATCGCGTTCTTGCCCGCGGCCTTCTGGATGCGCGTGCCGAGAAGCCCGTTGATCGTGGCACCGATCAGCGGTGCCAGGATGATCCAGCGGAGGGAGCCGTCTACGATGGGATCCGACACGGGCTCAGCGTTCCTTTATTCAGTCTTCTGCAGCGACGTGGCATCCGGCACCGCGCTCAGCCGCGCAGCGTGTCGGTCGCCTCGACGTCGATGGTTTCGAACTGCCGATAGATGCCCAGCACGATCGCGAGGCCGATCGCGGCCTCGGCGGCGGCCAGCATGATCACGAACACCGAGAAGACCTGCCCGTCGTACCCTCCGCCGCCGTAACGGGAGAACGCGATGTAGTTGATGTTCGCCGAGTTGAGGATCAGCTCGACGCCCATCAGCACACCGATCGCGTTGCGCCGGGTGAGCACCGTGAACAGCCCGCACAGGAACACCAGCAGGCTCGTCACGAGGAAGTGGTGCAGCCCGATCTCCATCAGTCGCGCAGCTCCTTGCGCGACAGCACGATCGCGCCGACGAGGGCGGTGAGCAGCACGATGGACGCGAGCTCGAACGGCAGCAGGTACTGGTTCAGGAAGCTGTCGCCGATGCCGTAGGTCGTCGGCGTCGCCTCGCCGAGCGGCTCGATGTGCCACGGCGCGCGGAAGACCGCGACGCCCATCGCGCCCCCCACGAGCCCGACCAGGCCGAGCGCCGGCAGGCGACCGACGGCCCGGTTGGACACCGCCACCTCGGAGATCTGGTGCGTGAGCATGATCGCGAACAGCGTCAGCACCAGAATACCGCCGACGTAGACCAGGATCTGCACGACGGCGACGAAGTCCGCGGCGAGGAACACGTAGAGCCCCGACGCGCCGAGCAGTGCGGCCATCAGCGCCATCGCCGAGTAGACCACGTTGGTCGACAGCGCGACGCCGAGTGCGCCGAGCACGGTCACGCCGGCGATGAGGTAGAAGAGTGCGGCGTAGATCACGTCAGCGATTCCCCGTTGCGATCGGGTCGCGGGTCACGGCCTCACTCCCGCGCTTTGGGGTCGCCCGGACTAGCGAATTCGTCCAGGTAGCGCAATCCGCGCGCGAGGATGGGGCCCACGTCGGCGTCGTTCTCGGGGCCCTTGGGCGGCTTGTACGCCACCACCGGCGCCTTCACGTAGCGGCGCACCAGGCTCTCGAGCGAGTAGTCGGCACCTTCGAACTCCGGGGTGTGGTGGATCGATCCGGTCGGACACGGCTCCGAGCAGAGACCGCAGTACATGCACTTCGCGAGGTCGATGTCGAAGCGCTTGAGGATCATCTCCTTGGTCTGCTTGTCCTTCTCGGCGTCGATCACGATGCAGTCGATCGGGCAGGCGCGCTCGCAGGCGAGACACCCGGTGCAGATCTCGAGGTCGACGTCGAGCAGCCCCCGATACCGGAACGGCAGCGAGTCCTGGACGCGGATCTCGGTGCGATCGGGGTACTGGATGGTGAACGGCTTGCGCACGAAGTGCGACGCCGTGATCGCCATCCCCTCGAAGATCGTCCCGAGGGTCTCGCGAATGTTGCGGACGTATGTGCCAAGCCCCATGAGTTCGAGCCCCTCAGGCGATCGGGTTCCAGGTCATCAGGGGACGCGCACGCCGCAGGTGGAACGCCACGCGCATCAGGAAGTACAGGGTCGTCATGACGCCGAACAGGAACATGCCGAGGCGCATGGGCAGCCAGCCGTTCGGGAAGGCGACGACCCACAGCATCGCGCCCAGCAGGTTCACGAAGGAGATCGGCACCAGGTACTTCCAGCAAACCGACATCAGCTGATCGACCCGCACGCGCGGCAGCGTCGCCCGGATCCACATCGCGACGAACACCAGGAAGTACGACTTCGCGAAGAAGACCACGAACTGCGCGAGGCCGAGCAGGAAGCCGTTGTCGGTGAACGCCGGCACCTGCCACCCGCCGAGGAACAGCGACGTGCAGAGCGCGCCGACGATGTACAGGTTGCCCCACTCGACCAGGAAGAACAGCAGGCTTCGGAGCCCACTGTACTCGGTGAAGGCGCCCGCGACGAGCTCCGACTCCGCCTCCGGCAGGTCGAACGGTGTGCGGTTGCCCTCGGCGAGCAGCGCCACGAAGAAGAGGAAGAAGGCGACGAAGGTGAACGGGTTGTCGAACAGGAACCAGTTCCAGGGCGCCCAGCCCTGGGCGCGGATGATCCCCTGCATGCTGAGGGTGCCGGTGAGCAGGATCACCGTGTTGACGGCGATCGCGGCCGGGATCTCGTAGCTCACGATCTGCGCCGCCGAGCGGATGCCGCCGAGCAGCGCCCACTTGTTGTTCGACGCCCAGCCCGCCATCAGGATGCCGACCACGACCAGGCCGGTCACCGCGGTGATGTACAGCACGCCGACGTTCAGGTCGGCCACGATCAGCCCGTCGCCGAACGGCACGCAGGCCCACGCGCCGAAGAAGCCGATCATCGCCAGGTACGGCGCGAGCTTGAAGAGCGGCGCGTCCGCGGCGGTGGGGACGATGTCCTCCTTCATGATGTTCTTGATGCCGTCGGCGAGCCACTGGATCGCCCCCTGCGGGCCGACGCGGTTCGGTCCGATGCGCGACTGGATGCGCGCCCACACGCGGCGCTCGAGCCAGCTCGTCACGCCGGCCACCAGCATGATGAAGTTGAGCAGCACGAACGCGAAGAACGCAACGACGAGCACGTAGCCCAGCGACTTCGGCATCCCCGCGAGGAGGCCCTCGTCGAGCAGGTAGTCGGCGAATTGCTGCATCAGCGGACATCCTCGAGCGTGACGAGATCCAGCCTCGAGCGGCCCCGCACGCGCCCCTTCGGCGGATGGTGGACGTCGTGCAGCATCAGCGGTCGACCTCGGGTGCGACGATGTCGAGGGTCGCGATGACCGCGACGAGATCGGCGATCATCAGGCCGCGGCTGATCTCCTCGATGACCGCCATCGCCGCGAACGACCCGGTGCGGATGTGGACGCGGTACGGGAACGCCGAGCCGTCGCTGACGACGAACCAGCCCATGTCGCCGCGCGACGCCTCGACCCGCACGTAGGCCTCGCCCGCCGGCGGACGGAACGTGCGCGGGACCTTCGCCACCACCGGGCCTTCCGGCACGCCCGCGAGCGCCTGGCGAAGGATCTTGCAGCTCTCCTTCATCTCGCGCATGCGGACCATGTAGCGATCGTAGGAGTCGCCGACCGTGCCGCGCTCGCCGGTACCGACCGGGACGTCGAACTCGAACTCGGGATAGACCGAGTACGGTGCGTCCTTGCGGACGTCGTAGCGGACGCCGGAGCCTCGCAGATTGGGGCCCACCAGGTTGTAGGCGATCGCCATCTCGGCCGGGATCACCGCGACGTCGGCGAGACGCTCGACGTAGATCTTGTTGAACGAGATGAGCTCGTTGAACTCGTCGATCAGCGGCTCGAAGCGGTCGAGGAACGCGATCGCGCGCCTGGTGAAGCCGGGCGGAAGGTCCCAGGCACAGCCGCCGATGCGCATGAAGTTGAACGTGAGCCGCGCGCCGCAGAGCTCCTCGAGGATGTCGTTGATGTACTCGCGCTCGCGGATCGCGTGCGTGAACGGCGTGACGGCGCCGATGTCCATGCCGGTCGCACCGACCGACAGCAGGTGGCTCGCGATGCGCCCGAACTCGCAGGCGATCACGCGGCAGTACTCGCCGCGGCGCGGGACGGTGATGCCGGCGAGGGCCTCGCAGGCCATCGCCCAGCCCTGGTTGCACTGCATCGCCGAGACGTAGTCGACGCGGTCGGTGTACGGCATGAAGCCGTGGTAGCCGACCTTTTCCGCGATCTTCTCGATCGAGCGGTGGAGATACCCGATGTCCGGGATCGCCCGGCGCATGACCTCGCCGTCGGCCTTGACGACGAAGCGCAGCACGCCGTGCGTCGACGGGTGCTGCGGACCCATGTTGAGGGTCATCTCCTCGGTCTCGAGCCCCTGGGGGTGCTCGCGCACGATGTCGAGGTCGATCGCGTTCGTGCTCATAGCTTCAGCAGGCTCTCACGCCGGGTCGAGATGCCGTGGTACTCGTCGGGCTCGACGAAGTCCTTGCGCAGCGGGTGTCCGACCCAGTCCTCCGGCATCAGGATGCGGCGCAGGTCCGGATGACCGGTGAAGCGCACACCGAGCAGGTCGAACGCCTCGCGCTCGAGCCAGTTCGCGATCGGCCAAACCTGCGCGACGCTCGGCAGGATCGGGTCGGGACGCGGCGTCGTCGCGCGGAGCGCGAGCCGGTGCCGGTGGCGGTACGAGAACAGGTGGTAGTAGACCTCGATCGCGTCGTCGCTCTTGCGGTCGACGGCGCTCAGGTTGGACAGGCAGTCGAAGTCGCAGCCCGGCTCGTCGCGCAGCATCGCGCACACCTCGGCGATCGACTGCCCGCGCACGTCGCACAGCGGCCACTCGGCGTCGCGGAGGTCGTCCGACACGATCGTGCCGAGCCGCTCGCGCAGGAGACGGTGGATTTCGGCGATGGTCATGGCGTCACGCCGTCGCGATGTCGGCCGTGCCCGGGTCGCGCACCAGCCAGCGCTCCTGCTGGATCTTCTCCTGCAGCTTGAGCAGCCCCTCGGTCAGAGCCTCCGGACGGGGCGGACAGCCGGGCACGTAGACGTCGACCGGAATCACCTTGTCGACGCCGTCGCAGACGGAGTACGCGAGCTGGAACAGCCCCCCGCAGTTCGCACAGCTGCCCATCGAAATCACGTACTTGGGCTCGGGCATCTGCTCGTAGAGCAGCTTGGTGCGCAGCGCCATCTTCAGGGTCAGCGTGCCCGACACGATGATCAGGTCGGAGACGCGCGGCGTCGCGCGCGGGACGGCGCCGAACCGGTCGAGGTCGGAGCGCGGGCCGCCGGTCTGCATCATCTCGATGGCACAGCAGGCGAGGCCGAAGAGCATGTACCAGACGGACGATTTGCGGGTCCAGTTGAGCACCTCGTCGAGCTTCGCCGTGACGAGGGTCTCCGGAACGCTGTTGATCAGGGACATTGTCACCTCGGGTCCGAGAACCGTCAGCTCGGCCGGACCACTCGTTTCAGCCACTCGAGGTCTTGCTTCGCCCAGACGTAGATCAGACCGACGAACAGGATCCCCACGAAGACGAACAGCTCGCCCAGGACCAGCAGCCCCCTGCCCTGCAGGACGTACTCGCGGAACGCCACCGTCACCGGATAGACGAATGCTACCTCCACGTCGAAGATCACGAAGACCAGAGCGATCAGATAGAACCGAATGTTGAAGTTGATCCACGCGCTGCCCGAGGGCGGCTCGCCGCACTCGTAGGTCGAGAGCTTGCGCCGCTCCGGATTGGCCGGCCGGAGAAGATAGCCGAGTCCCAGCATCAACCCGGCGGTGATGGCGCCGAGCAGCAGGAAGACCAGCACGTTGGCGAACTGAAATTCCAAGCAGACTCCCGAGGTTCAGCAGCGTTCGCGGGAGTAGGTACTACCCGCCCTCCCCCACAGTCAATTGGACCGCCCGTGTCCGGCCCCGAAAAGAGGCCTGAAACGAGACCGCGTCATTCCTTGGAGCGCTGCAGCCGCTCGCGGTCCTGGCGCGACAGGGGCAGGACGACCAGGCGGCCCGTCACGTCGTTCAGCGCGACGTACAGATCGGTGCCGTAGACCGCGCACAGGTCGCGGTACGTCAGCACCTCGTCCGGGGTCCCTGCCGCGTGGACCCGGCCGCGGTCGAGCAGCACGAGCCGGTCGCAGTACATCGCCGCGAGGTTCAGGTCGTGCAGCACCACCGCGACCGCCAGGCCGCGCGCACGGCAGAGCTCGCGGACCAGGTCGAGCAGCAGGACCGCGTGGCGCAGGTCGAGGAACGAGGTCGGCTCGTCGAGCAAGAGGATCCCGGCGTCCTGCGCCAGCGCGCGCGCCAGCACCACCCGCTGGCGCTCGCCGCCGGAGAGCTCGTCGACGGGGCGGCCCGCCAGCTCGAGCACCTCCGCGCGCACCATCGCCTCGTGCGCCGCGCGCAGGTCCTCGGGCCGCTCGAGGCCGAAGCGCCCGGTGTGCGGCGCGCGACCGAGCAGCACCAGGTCGCGCACCCGGATCGGGAACGCCAGGTGGGTCTCCTGCGGCACGAGCGCGATGCGGCGTGCGCGCGCGCGCCGCGGCAGGGCGTGCAGGTCCTTGCCGTCGAGGCGGACGCTGCCGGCGCTCGGGCGGCGCACGCCCGCCAGCACCCGGATGAGCGTCGACTTTCCCGACCCGTTCGGGCCGATCACCCCGAGCACCTCGCCGGGCACGACCCGCGCGTCGACGGCATCGAGCGCAGCCCGTGTCCCGTAGCAGACGCCGACGCCCGCGGCCTCCAGCAAGCCCGGCTCGCCGTGCCCGCTCACGCCGCTGCCCCGAGCGACTGCGCCGCCTGGCGCCGCAGGAGGAACAGGAAGAACGGCCCTCCGCACAGCGCCGTCACCACCCCGACCGGCAGCTCGGTCGTGCCGAGCACCGTGCGCGCGACGCTGTCGGCGACGACCAGGAACGCGGCCCCCGCCCACATCGACGCCGGCAGGACGAGACGCTGGTCGCTGCCGACGATCAGGCGCACGACGTGCGGCACGATGAGGCCGACGAAGCCGATCATGCCCGAGACCGGCACGGCCCCCGCGACCAGCAGTGCGACGGCGACGTACACCGCGCGCCGCGCGCGCCCGACGTCGACGCCGAGGCTCGCCGCCCCCTCGTCGCCGAGCCCGAGCGCGTTCAGGTCGCGGGCGCTCGCGGCGAGCAGCGCGAGCCCCGCGACGAGGGTCACCCCGCTGACCGCCGTCCACGCGGCGCCGCGCACCGTGATCGTGCCGACCACCCACGCGAGAATGCCCTGCGCGCGGTAGAAGTCGGCGAGCGTGTTGAGAAACGTGATCAGCGCGGCGGCGAACGCGTTGAACACCACGCCGGTGAGCAGCAGGGTGTGCGGCGTCGCGCGGCCGCCGGCCCGCGCCACGCCCTGCACCAGGATTGCCGTGACCAGCGCCCCCGCGAACGCGGCCGCCGGCACGACGACGAGACCCGCCGCGCCGTCGAGGCCGAGGGCCGCCGCCGCCGGGATCGTCGCCGGGATCGTCGCCGCGATCATCGCGACGATGCCCAGCAACGCCGCACCGCCCGAGATGCCGAGCACGTGCGGGCACGCGAGCGGGTTCGACAGCAGCGCCTGCAGCGCCGCTCCCGCAAGCCCCAGCGCGCCACCGACCGTGGCAGCCAGCAGGATGCGCGGCAGGCGCGCCTCGAAGACGATCACGTGCGCCGGGTCTTCCGCCGGCGCACGCCACGCCGCGATCGGGTCGACCGCGACCGGCCCGACCAGCAGTGCGGCGAGCACGACCACCAGCAGCACGGCGGCGCAGCCGAGGTGCAGCACGCCGAGGCGCGCCGGCGTGACGCGTGGCGCGAGCACCGCACCGCCGGGGGGGCGCGCCGGCCTCTCGTCCGTCACGACGCAGGCTCGAGCGCCGTCACGACGCTGGCCCGAGCGCCGGGTTGCGGC
>VGTK01000129.1 GCA_016874715.1 Deltaproteobacteria bacterium
CGGTCGTCGTAACCGCCGGCCGGACCTGTCGCGAGACGGAGCGCCGCCGGCCGGACCTGTCGCGAGACGGAGCGCCGCCGGCCGGACCTGTCGCGAGACGGAGCGCCGCTGGCCGGACCTGTCGCGAGACGGAGCGCCGCTGGCCGGACCTGCCGCGAGACGGAGCGCCGCTGGCCGGACCTGCCGCGAGACGGCGCGCTGCCCGACGGGTACAAGGCGAACCGTGCTCGCCAACGTACGCGTCGTCCTGGTGCGGCCTCGCCGCGGTGGCAACGTCGGGTCGGCGGCGCGCGTGATGAAGAACTTCGGCCTCGGCGAGCTGACGCTCGTGGCACCGCGCACCCCGGTGGGCGCGGTCGGCGAGCGCATGGCGGCGCATGCCCGCGACGTGCTCGAGCGCCGGACCACGGCCCCCGACCTCGGCGCGGCGATCGCCGACTGCGCGCTCGTGGTCGGCACGGCGGGGCGCGACTTCGCCCACCTGCGGGCAGTGGCGCCGCGCGAGGCCGCCGCCGAGATCGTGGTCGCCAGTGCGCGGGGTCGCGTGGCGCTGGTCTTCGGTCCGGAGGACCACGGGCTCTCGAACACCGACCTCGGCCGCTGCCAGCGTCTGCTGCGCATTCCGACCGGCAACGCGTATCCGTCGCTCAACCTTGCGCAGGCGGTCGCGGTCTGCGGCTACGAGCTGCGCCTGGCGGCCGAGGAGGCGGGGGAGGCAGCCGCGGCAGCCGGACGAACACGACGGCCCGGACGAACGTCCGCGGTGCGTTCGGGTGAGAACGCGGCCGCGAGCAGCGCGGAGCGCGAGGCGCTGCTCGAGCATCTGACCCGAGCACTCGACGCGGTGGGCTTTCTGTCGCGCCAGAACCCCGCGCACATCGTCGCCGATGTGCGTGGGCTCTTCGCGCGCGCCGGGCTCACGCGTCGCGATGTGAAGATCTGGCGCGGCATCGCGCGCCAGATGCTCTGGGCGGCACGGCCCAGCTGACGGATAAACAGGCTCTCAGCGCTTCTTCGAGCCCGGCTGGTTGAGCGGCCGCACCTGCCGCACGAACACGGCGTTCACGCCGCCGCGCTCGAGGGTCACGCCGCGGACCTCGACCTTGTACGAGATCCACGGCAGCAGCGGATTCTGCTGCGGCCCGCTGGTGAGGTCCTGCACGACGACGAACAGGAGCTTGCTCTCGTCGTCGAGGATGCCCAGGCTCTCGCCCGCGAGTGCGCAGGTCAGGGCGCAGTGCCGGTGCGCCGCACCCCGGCGGCCTCCGATGACGAAGCAACCGTTCTCGACCACCTCGCCGCGCAGGACGCGCTCGCGGGGCCCCGACGGAGACGGAGACGGCTGCGCCGCTTCGGGGCGCTTCGCGCCGAGCGCGAGCAGGGCCGCCAGAACGAGCATGCCCCGCGTGAGCCTCCGCGCCCGGCGGCGTGCGTCGCGCGGCTTGCAAGGATCATCGGGCGATCGAACGCCCGAGGCCGCGTCCGGCGACCGTCCCGGGACGGTGGCGATCTTGCATCGATGCAATGAGGTGAAAGGAAAAGGCATCACCGCCAGATCCCGCAGCGGGACGTTTCGCGGAGGCCAGCGAAATGAGGACACAATGCGTCGGGCATCGAGTTTGCTGCTGGTGTGTGGTCACGACGCGCACGCGCGTCCCCGTACCATTCCCCCGAACGCCCGTAACACGCCCACCAAGCGACACGGAAGTGCCACTCGCAGACGGGCCCGGAAGCCATCGGCTCCCCGGGCCTTTTCATTTTGTGCCGGCGTCGCGGCCCGGCGTCACTCTTCGAGGACGCCGATGCCGTCGGGGAACGAGAGCTCCGTACCCATGGTGATCGGCGGGCCCGGATTGCCGTTCTGGAACAGGATGCGGCGCACGGTGCCGGTGCGGCGTCCCGGACCGACGCCGCTGCTGCTCACCACGAGACCGATGTCGGCGTAGTAGACGGTGCCGCTCGAGTCGATGCCGAGGCCGATCGGGGAGCCCGTCGAGTAGGGCACCGGTCCCAGCATCTCGCCGGCGGGCGGCTCGAGGATGCGCCGGACGAAGCGGCCGTCGCGGTCGTACTCCGCGATCACCCCGTTGATCACGCTCGAGATGTAGAAGGTGTCGACGGGGCTGCCGACGATCGCGTTCGGCGTGGCGATGTTCGCGTCCGCTCGGATGAACAGCGTCTGCTGGATCTGGTCTGCCAGCGGTGCTCCGGTCGCGTCCACCTTGCCACAGCCCCCCGACGCGTCGTTCGAGGTCGGAAACGGTGGGTCGTACCGGTAGACGCCAGGGGCGACGCGCGCGCTGGTCACGTAGACGCGGTCGTCGTCGTCGACCCAGATCCCGCCCGCGGTACCGATCGCGACGTCGAGCTTGCAGTAGCGGACCTCGAACGAGTCGAACGGCGGGTACCACATGATCAGCTGCCCGTCGCCTTCGCCGGCGGCCTGGTTGCCGACGTCGGTGGTGACCAGACGTCCGTCGGAGAGGAAGCCGCAGCCGTAGTTCTCGGCGTTGTCCCCGCTGCCCTGATAGGTCGGCGTGAGCTTGCCGATGCGCGTCGCCGAGAGCTTGCCGACCTCGTCGCCTTCGAGCTGGAAGAAGCCCCAACCCTGCGGCGGGTTCGGCTGGCCGGTGTCCTCCCCGGCGATGAAGCGGCGCGAGCCGTCGGGGTCGAAGCAGATCTGCGCGTTGATGTCCCAGCCGTTCGGGTCCTGCGACCGGGGCTGGATGACGTTCTGCTTGCGGTCGTCGTCGTCCGGCGCGTACGCGTCCAGCTGGTTGCCCTGGCCGTTGAAGACGATGACCTGGTTCGGGCCCGATGGTCCGTCACTGCACGCTTGCAGCAGGAGCGGCAGGACGAGGAGAGCACGAGCGGCGCACGCAATCGTTCTCATGCCGCCTTCGATCACGGCAACCGGCGAAAAGTCAATCGGCCGATAGACACCCCGTCGTGCGCCGGGGGCGGCGGACACCGGTGCCGGCCAACGCGGCGAAGCGCGAGGGCGTCCTACAGGGTCTCCACCCGCCGCTGAGCCTTCTCGAGCTCGCGTGCCCGCTGCCGGCCGTCGAGCTGGGTGCGGATGCGCGCGTACAGCTCCTCCTTCTTCACCGGCTTGGCGAGGAAGTCGCTGACGCCGAGCTTCATGCCGGTCGCGCGCGTCTGCATGTCGTCGCGGGCGGTGAGCAGGATCACCGGCACGCTCGCCGTGCTGTCCAACTTCTTGAGCTCGCGGCACACGGCGAAGCCGTCCATCATCGGCATCATGACGTCGAGCACCACGACGTCGACCTCGGTGCTCTCGAGGACCGAGATGGCGGCAGGCCCGCTGTCGGCCAGCACCACGGTGTAGCCCTGTCGCTCCAGCAGGAACTGGATCAGGAGACGCGAGTCCTCGTCGTCGTCCACCACCAGCACGCGCGCCACGTCCTCCGCCGCTGCCTGTCGGTTCACGTCAGTTCCGCCCTTGCGCCACCGGTCGCGGGCACGCCGGTCCGTCGGCGGCGCAGCTTCGCGACCAGCGTCGTTCTCTTGATTCCGAGCAGGCGGGCCGCCGCCTGCTTGTTGCCCTTGGTCCGCCGCAAGGCTTCCTCGATCAGATGGTTCTCGAACTCCTCGACGGCGTTGGTGAGGTCGAGACCATCCTCGGTCAGGACCGGTCTCGGGATCTTCTTCTCGGAGATGAACGAGCGGATGCTCGGCGGCAGATTCTCCACGCGCACGAGCCCGTCCTCGGAGAGGATGACCAGCCGCTCGAGCAGGTTCTCGAGCTCACGGACGTTGCCGGGCCAGTCGTACTCCCACAGGTGGACCATCGCTTCTTCGGTGATGCTCACGTGGAAGTCGCCGCGCTTCTGGTTGTGCCGGTCGAGGAAGTACTTGACGAGCAGCGGGATGTCCGAGCGTCGCTCGCGCAGCGGCGGCAGGGTGATCGGGATGACTTCCAGGCGGTAGAAGAGATCCTCGCGGAACAGACCGCGCTCGACCTGAAGCCCGAGGTCCTTGTTCGTCGCGGCGACGACCCGCACGTCGACCTTGAAGGCGCGGTCCGAGCCGACCGGCCGGACCTCGCGATCCTGCAGCACGCGCAGCAGCTTCACCTGCAGGACGGGGCTCATCTCGGCGATCTCGTCGAGGAAGATCGTGCCGCCGTTGGCGAGCTGGAACATGCCGGCGCGCGCGCCGACCGCCCCGGTGAAGGCGCCCTTCTCGTGGCCGAACATGTCCGACTCGAGCAGATCGGCCGGGATGGCGCCGCAGTTGACCGGGATGAAGGGCCGGTCGGCGCGCCGGCTCGCGGAGTGCACCGAGCGCGCCGCCAGCTCCTTGCCGGTGCCGCTCTCGCCGAGGATCAGGACCGTCGCGTCGGTGACGGCGACCCGGCGTATCAGGCTCTGGACCCGATCGATGAGCGAATGCTGTCCGATCAACTGGGTCTGCGCGGTGGTCTGCATCCCATTTTCCTTGCGGTCGTTGCCGGGCGGGCCGCGACCCGGCGGGGAGTCTAGCACCACTTCCTAGAAGAAGGCCATGAGGGGTACCGGTCGCTGCGGGGGCCGGCAGATGACACCGAAGGACTGCCCGCTGGCACTCCTTCGCCACTCCGTCGCTGATTCTTGAGGTTCGGGTGCCGAAAATTTGCCGCCCCGAAAACCCGTTGCTACGCCGCGAGGATGGCCAGCCGAACCCCCAGCCGAAGCCAGGCGCGTCCGGCCCGCGCCGACGGCCGCGCGGCGCTCGAGATAAGGCCCATGCAGTTTCTCCCCGGCTACCTGGATCACGCCGAGGGCTCGTGCCTGGTCACGGTCGGGGCAACGCGCGTGCTGTGCGCGGTGAGCCTCGAGGACCGGGTGCCGGACTTCCTGGTGGGGAAGGGTCGCGGCTGGCTCACCGCCGAGTACGCGATGCTGCCGCGCTCGACCCACACCCGCAGCCAGCGCGAGTCGACCCGCGGCAAGGTCGGCGGCCGGACGCACGAGATCCAGCGCCTGATCGGCCGGAGCCTGCGCGCGGTCGTCGACCTCGAGAAGCTCGGCGAGCGCACGCTGACGGTCGACTGCGACGTCCTGCAGGCCGACGGCGGCACGCGGACGACGGCGATCAACGGCGCATACGTCGCGGTCGCCCAGGCGGTCGCGAAGCTGGTCGATGCGGGCCTCCTCGCCGAGACGCCGCTGCGCGAGCCGGTCGCGGCGATCAGCGTCGGTATCGTCGGGTGCGATCTGCTGGTCGACCTCGCCTACACCGAGGACAGCCGCGCCGAGGTCGATGCCAACTTCGTCATGACCGGCAGCGGCGGGATCGTCGAGGTGCAGGGCACGGCCGAAGGACGCACGTTCGAGCGCCGTGACCTGAACCGCATGCTCGACGCCGCGTGGGATGCGATCGCGCACATCCATCACCTCCAGGCGAGAGCGATCGCGAGCTTCGCGGGCGCGAAGCGCCGGACGTCGCGGCCCCGAGCGAAGGCGATCGCGAGCAGCACCAGGCCGAAGCGCGCCCCTGCGCGGCGCTGACGCGTCCCGCGATGCGCGTCACCGGTCCGGTCACGCTGGCGACGCGCAACGCCGGCAAGCTCGTCGAGCTGCAGGCGCTCTGTCCTGGTGAGCTCGAGCTCCGCCTCCTGCCGTCGCAGCCCGCACCACCCGAGGTCGACGAGGACCAGGACAGCTACCTCGGCAACGCGCGGAAGAAGGCGTGCGCCATCGCCGCGTTCACCGGCGGGGCGGCGCTCGCCGACGACTCCGGCCTCGAGGTCGACGCGCTGCCGGGCGAGCTCGGCGTGCGCTCGGCACGCTACGGCGGCCCCGGCCTCGACGACGCCGGCCGCTGCGCGCGGCTGCTCGACACGATGCGCGGCGTGCGGGCGCGAGCCGCGCGCTTCCGCTGCGTCCTCGTGCTGGCCGACGGCGAGCAGTGGGTCTCGGCGGAGGGCACGCTCGAGGGCGAGATCACGGACGCGCCGCGCGGCGGCGCCGGCTTCGGCTACGATCCCGTCTTCCTGCTGCCGGAGCGCGGCTGCACGCTGGCCGAGCTCGCGGCGGCCGAGAAGAACGCGCTGTCGCACCGTGCCGCGGCGATGCGCGCGCTGGTCGCGCAGCTGCGTGGTGACCACGCGCTGAAGATCCCGCGCTGAAGATCCCGCGCTGAAGATCCCGCGCTGAAGATCCCGCGATGGAGATCCCGCGATGGAGATCCCGCGATGGAGATCCCGCGATGGAGATCCCGCGATTGACAGTCGCGGGGACGAGACGTAGGGTCTGCGCGCGTTCTTCCTCTCCGGTGGTGGCCCGACGACGGGGCGTGGCGCAGTCTGGTAGCGCGCCTGCTTTGGGAGCAGGATGTCGGAGGTTCAAATCCTCTCGCCCCGACTCCACGGCGTGCCATCATCGGCTCGGCGATTCGCGCCAGTAGCTCAGGTGGATAGAGCAACGGCCTTCTAAGCCGTGGGTCAGGGGTTCGAATCCCTTCTGGCGCACTCACCGCGACGATCGTCGAGCGGCGTCACGTTGACGACCGACGGGCGGATCGGTACTCGCCCAAGGCCACGACGTGGTGGGTGTAGCTCAGTTGGTAGAGCACCGGATTGTGGCTCCGGGGGTCGAGGGTTCGAGGCCCTTCACTCACCCGCATCGGAGAGCCGGCCGCCGTCGCGAGGCGCGGTCGGCTCTCGTCGTCTGGGGCGGCCGCGGCCGCGCGGGCGACGTTGCCGCGCGACGTTGCGCGGATGGCGCGCGGTCGGTTGCGCGGCTGAGGGGCGCTGGGTAAGTAGCCGGTGGGCCGGTAGCTCAGTTGGTAGAGCAGCTGACTCTTAATCAGCGGGTCCGGAGTTCGAGCCTCCGCCGGCCCATTGGAGAAGCCCCTGGGAAACCGGGGGCTTTCTTCGTTCGGGCTCGCGTCAAGAGTCGTCGTCGATACGACGTGACAGCAGTTCTTCACCGCTGGTGGACGCGGCGCGCGCGGAGCGACCCACGAGCGTGGTGGACGGGCGCATCGTGCGGTTCACCCGCTGGGCTGTTGAGTGGGAAGACGAAATGGTCGGTCGTGCCTTCGTTTCACCACGGAATGGTCGAGCCGTCCCAGGCGACGAAGCTTCCCGACTGATCCGCGGTGAGTGCGTCGAGGACGGCGATGAGTTGTCGGGCGGCGCGCTCGCCGTCGAAGAGCTGTCCCGGCGGCACGGATCGCTGGAAGGGACGCGAGAGGTCCGTGTCCACCGTGCCAGGATGAACGGCGACGACGATCGCATTCGGCGCGCGGCGCCGCAGCTCGATGGCGATCGTGCGCGTGAACATGTTCTGCGCCGCCTTGGATCCGCGATAGGCGTACCAGCCCCCGGCGCGGTTGTCGCCGATGCTGCCCACGCGAGCCGATACGTTCGCCAGCACCGCCCGCCGCTCGTGCGCGAGCAGCGGATGGAAGTGCTTCGCGACCAGCAGCGGCCCGAAGGCGTTGACCTCGAAGACCCGTCGCAGGTGATCCGGTGACACGGTCTCGAGGCGCTTCTCCGGCACGAGCCCCGGGTCGCCGTGCAGCACCCCCGCGACGTTCACCAGAAGATCGAGGCTGCCGGCACGCTCCCGAACCAGGTCCGCAGCCGCGGCGATGCTCTCCTCACGGGTCACGTCGAGCGGCAGGATCTCGAGGCGCGGCTCGAGCGACGCCAGCTGGGCGAGGGCCACAGCGGTCCGTGGCGTCCGGCAGGTCGCGAAGACGCGACGGCGGCGGTCGGTCGCGAGCAGCACGCGGACCAGCGCCGCTCCCAGGCCACGGCTCGCTCCCTGGATGAAGACGAATTCACTCATGTCGGCACGAGGTGGGCGACGATCGCCGATGGTCTTGCTGCGACCAGGGCGCGCGTCAAGCAAGAGTGAGGGAGAGCAGGCTGCCGCTCAGCGCGAGCATCAGCAGCGCCGGCAGCGACTTGATCGGCGGGTCGCCGACCTTCAGGTGCATGGCGACGGCGCCCAGCATCAGGAGCACGAGGCAAGCCGCCGCCGGCGGCACGAGCGACGGGATCCAGAGACCCACCAGCAGGACGACCGCGATGCCCAGCTTCAGGGCTCCGACCAGAAAGAAGGCCCAGCCGGGCAGGCCGTAGGCGACGAACTCCTCCTCGAGAGACCGGGCCGCGCCACCCCGATACGCCGTTTCCGCGCGCGGCCGGACCAGCCAGACGTTCAGCAGCCCCAGAGCCAGGATCACCTGGAGCAGGCTGGAGATTGTCGATGTCTGCATTCGCGCGACCTTCTGCATCCTGGCGTCGGAAAACTGGCAAACGACCGGTTTGACGCTAGTATGATAGGCGTTCCGCGCAAGCTGCCATGGAATTCGCCTTCCAGTCCGCGAAAGCCCTGTCGATCGCGGCATTCCTTTTCTATGGCCTGGCCTGCCTCCTCTTCGAGGGCATGAACGCGGAGTTCGAGCGCTACGGCCTCGCTCGTCTCCGCAAGCTGACCGGTAGTCTGGAGGTGGCTGGGGCCCTGGGGCTCTGCGCAGGGTACTTCCTGCCACCCCTGGTCATCGCGGCATCCGGTGGCCTGAGCCTGCTCATGCTCATGGGGGTGCTGGTCAGGGTCCGAATTCGCGACCCCCTGGTGAGCATGCTGCCGGCGCTCGCGCTGCTCGTGATCAACGCGTACGTCCTCGGCTTCGCGATTCACCGCGCATCCGGTCCCTGAGGCAACCTGCTCTCGCCGTCGCCGCGCCAGGCCGGCGGCGAGACGCGACCCGAGCAGGAGCAGCTTGCGTGACTGCGATTGGACTCGGACTCGGAGCGAACGAACGTTCTCAGGCGCCGTCGTCTCGGCTGGTCGATCGAGCCGATGCACCACCGTGAGCGGCGTTGAGCAGGGCGCCGAGGGACAGAATCGACGGGACCCACAGGCCGATGAAGAGACCCGTCTCGCGATCGATCAGGAACCAGCTGAACACCGAGCCGCCGAACGACAGCAGCGCGCCAAACAGCAAGAGCCGGAGCGGGCGAAAGTCGGCTTTACGTGCCCCGCCGGCCTGCACGACCCTCGAGAGGAGACCTCCCCACTCCCCGGTGAGGATACCGCTCACCACGATCAACGAAACGAGAAAACCCCAGGCGAGAACCGCAACATCCAAGTTCAGCTCACCGATACGATTCACACGGCGACGCACCCGTTCCGCAAAGCCCGCAAATACGGAACGCGACTTCCGACCGTCCTTCGGGGTGTCGCACGGCTTGTCGCTCCACGCCAATGCGTGGCGCTCGCACCGAGCACCGATCAGGAGGCAGCCCAGGCTTGCGTGCTGTGCGCGACGGCGTCGTCGGCAGCACAATGGAATCATCCGCGACGCCAGCCGGCGCGCGGCACCCCGTTGCGCTCGTTCTTCTACTCGCACCAGGATGCGGGGCCGGTCTTTCACCGAGCCAGGTGACGCCGGACCCGCGTACCGCCCGCAGACACCACGGCTCGATACGCCGTGGACCGCGCAGGCCACGCTGGTCGAGCCGCGCGCGGAGTACCCGCGGCCGCTGCTCGTGCGGCCGGACTGGCAGACCCTGAACGGCGTCTGGGAATTCGGCACGGCCGCTCCGGACTCCGCGCCGCCTGGGCCGGGCGAGCTAGGCGAGGCAGTCCTGGTCCCGTTTCCCTACACGTCCGCCCTGTCGGGGATCATGCGTCGCGAGCCGCTCGCCTGGTACCGCAGGACCTTCACGGTTCCGCGTGACTGGCGGGGCAGGCGGATCCTGCTGCGCTTCGGGGCCGTGACGCACGCGGCCGCCGTCTGGGTGAATGGGCGCGAGGTGGGGCGACATCGCGGGAGCTACGACGCGTTCAGCTTCGACGTCACGGACGCCATCGACTTCCGTCAGGCGAACGAGATCGTGGTCGGCGTCGACGCCCCGGGATTCTTCGCCGGGCAGCCCGTCGGCAAGCAGGTGGGTCTCTCGGTGTCGGTGCTGTTCTCGGGGTCCAGCGGGATCTGGCAGCCAGTGTGGCTCGCGCCGGTGCCCGAGACACACCTGACCCGTCTCGACTCGACCCCCGACGTTCCCGGGCAGCGGCTGCGCGTCGTTCCGCACGTCGCGGGCGCGCGGCCTCGACAGCGCGCCGACCGACGAGGCCATGCGCTTCGACATCGAGCTCGCGAAGTCGCTCGGCTGCAACATGATCCGCAAACACGTCAAGGTCGAGCCGCAGCGCTGGTACGCGTGGACCGACCGGCTGGGGATCCTGGTCTGGCAGGACATGCCGAACACGGGGATCTACGTCCCCGTGTCCGACGCGGCCAAGACGCAGTTCGAGCTCGAGCTCGAGCGCATGATCGACGGTCTGCGCTCTCATCCGTCGATCGTCGTGTGGGTGCCGTTCAACACGGGGTGGGGGCAGTACGACGTCGAGCGCGTGGCTGCGGCCGTCAAGCAGCTGGACCCCGCCCGCCTGGTGAGCGCGAACAGCGGCAGCGCCAACGGCTGCCAGGCCATCGACGCGCCCGCGACGTCCGACCTGGTCGATGCGCACCTGTACGCGGGCCCGTACGCACCGCCACCGGACCATCGCGCGTCGGTGAGCACGGAGTTCGGCACCTGCGAAGGCGCGACACCCGGGCACACCTGGTTTCCCACCGCGCCGGACGGCGATGCTCCCTCGGCCGAGGCAAATGCCGGCCTGCTGCGCCAACAGTGGGACGCGCTGCACGAGCAGATGCGGGCCCCCGGCCTGTCGGCGGCGGCCTACGTCGAGCTGTACGACATCGAGCAGGAGCTGTCCGGCATCCAGACCTACGACCGGCGAGTCGCCAAGTGCGACGCGGCTCTTGCGCGTGAGCTGAACGGCTCCTCGATCGCGGCCTCGCGCGACCGCGCGGGCATCGCGCTGCGCACGCCCGCGGACGCACCCGCC
Source organism: Deltaproteobacteria bacterium (assembly GCA_016874715.1). Classification (GTDB taxonomy): domain Bacteria; phylum Desulfobacterota; class Binatia; order UBA12015; family UBA12015; genus VGTK01. The sequence continues at coordinate 10,878 of VGTK01000129.1, forward strand.
GACGTGCCGCTCGGCTCCTGGAGCTTCGACGAGGGTACGGGCGAAGTCGCGCACGACGCGAGCCCGAGCGGCAACGATCTCGCGCTGTCGGGCGCGATCTGGGCACCCGACGGTGCGTCCGGTGGCGCCTTGCGCTTCGCCGGCGACGGTGAGGCCGCCACGTCCGGTTCGGTGCTCGACGGCGCGTCGAGCTTCTCGGTCGTCGCCCGGTTGCGGCACGACGATCGCAGGCAGACCGCGAGCGCGGTGACCTTGCTCGGCGAGCGCCGGGCCGGCCTTCAGATGGGTCTGCGCGCATCGGACGAGCGGCCGGACCTGTCGCCGGCCTAAGTGCAGTTCCCGCCCGATCCCGCCGAGTACCCGCCCTGGCGCTGGACCTTCGACGTGCCGGACGCAACCGGCTGTCTCGACACCGGGCGCGGCCTGCGCGTGAACACCGGCTACGGCGATGGCGGCCTGCTGCCGCCTGCCGGGAAATGGCAGCACGTGGTCGGGGTGGTCGACGGGAAGAGCTTGACCGTCAGCCTCTACGTCGGTGGCCGGCACCTGACGACCGAGCGCGCGGAGTACTCCCTGCGCGCGAGCGGCCGCCTGCTCCTCGGCCGCGGGCAGTCGCCCGACGTCGGATTCGTGGGCTCGATCGACGAACTGCGCATCTACGGCCGCGCGTTTTCCGCGGCGGAGGTGGCAGGTCTGTTCGCGGCCGACGTCGCCGCGCGCTGAGGGTTTGTGAATCAATCCCCGGACCGAGCTGGAGGGTCGAGGCCCCCCGCCTGCAAGGCGCGACGACGAGTCATCGTCGTAGGCTATGCTGAGGGGGAGAAACGCAGCAGGCGGGGATGCATCGGCCCTCCGGCGACGGGAGGGGATTGATTCACAGACTCTGAGCGCGGGGCAGCGCGCGGCGATGGAGAGTCGCAACATGGTGGTGCGCCGGGCGACCCGAGATCGCACGAGCGGCGAGCGCGAGTTCCATTGCTCGCGGGGCTCGGGAAGGGGCTGGCCAGCTTCCGGCACCCGGGATAGGAGCGAGCAGGAGCTTCCGATGATGAGCTACGATTGCCGCTGGCGAGTCGTCCTCGTCGCGCTTCTGGCGGATGCCCTTCTCCTGATCATCTCACCGGGGAGCGCGGCGGCGTTTGGCGCTCGGCGCTACACGCTCAGCGAGAAGAGCCAGTTTCAGTCGGGATGCTTCCCGCCGTGCCTCTGCCCTCTCTACCTCGAGCAGCCCGTGCGCGGTCGCTTCATGCTCGCCCCGACCGGAACACAGGACGGCGGCCCGTTCGAGACCTTCGCGGTCCGCGCCATGCGCTGGACGATCGGTGAGGGGGCCGCTGCGAAAAATGTCAGAGGGCGTGGCACGTACAGGATCGGCGGCGAGTTCGCGCTGACCCAGCAGCTCAAGCTCGACCTCTCCATCGACGGCGCGCCGTCGCAGCACTTCGACAGCGGAAACGTCCCGCCGGGAGCAGCCTTTCCAGCGATCGCGGCGCGCATCTCGAGGAACGGCGTTCTGCTTCGACGACGTTTTTCTCTTGATGCGGTGCCCTTCTCGTCTGCGAACCACGACAAGGACGAGAAGCAACTGAGCTCGAACGGAGGCGGATAGATGCCACGATGGCATCTATCCGCGATCTCCTCGCGTGCCCCCGGACATGCGCAGGGTGAAGTCCCAGCTCGTGATCCAGTGCGGCGCGATGCGGATCGCCACCTCGTTGTCCAGCCGCGACAGCAGCCGGCGCCCGAGCGGGTCGTCCTCCGTCCCTCGATAGCGCCGCAGGAGCGCGCGCAGGATCACCTCCGCACGCTCGGCGACGATCTCGGCGCGGCCCTGACCGCGCACGCCGCGGTAGGGCGGCGTGTCGCCCGCCACCTCGAAGCCGCAGCGCGGCTCGCGCGCGATGCAGGACGCGACGCGCGAGGAGCGTTGCGTCGCACACCACAGGGCACCGTCGCGCCACAGGAACCACAGCGACACCACCAGCGGACAGCCGTCCGGGGTCGACGACGCGAGCCGCAGCGGCACCACCGTCTGCTCGAGGTGCACGCCGCTCCGCTCCGCGTCCCACACGCCGAAGACCTTCATGCCGCGGGTTTATACAGGGCGAGGCCGCACCCGGTAAGCGGGCTCAACCCGTTGCCGCGAGCAGAGCGAGCGCGATGACACCTCTGCCCGACCAGGCGATGGCGCTCATGCCGGGTTGCTCAGGATCGCCTCCGCGGCAGCCCAGCCCGAGAGCGCGGCTCCTTCCACTCGCGGTTCGGAGAATGCGTCGCCGGCCAGTACCAGCAGCGGAGACCGGTTCGCGATGACGCAGGGCCGCTCACCGCTCCGCACGGGCTTGCTGTAGCGCCAGCCGTGGACCTGAAACGTCGTGACGTGCGCGCCCAGCCATTCGGCCGCCGCATCGAGCAGCTGGCGGCCGCTCTGCCCCCGGTCGCCCTCCCAGTGCTCCAGGCTGAACGCGTGGCCAGCGTGGATGGTCACGGCCGGCACGGCCGACCCCCCTTTTTTCTGATTGTCGGCGATCCAGGCGATCGGTCCGTGGACGGGCGCGAGACCTCCGGGGGCCGGCAGGCGCGATGGCGCGTCAAGCACCGCCATCACCGCCAGGCAGCGTTCGTACTCGATGCTCGCGAGGCTGGCCCTGGCCTCCGGGTGAAGGACGACGCCTCCAGCCTCGATGATGGCCAGGGACTGCGGCACCGGCGGCGTCAGGACCACGGCCCGGGCGGAGAACGACTCTCCGGTGTTCGTCTGCACGCGCCACCGATCGAGGGAGCGGCACAACGCCACGACCTGTTTCTCCAGAATGACATCGAGGCCGTGCGCGAGGTGCTGCGCCACGGACGTCATGGTGGGGGTTCCCCGCCAGCGCGGATGGCCATCCACGTGTCCGGCGAAGCCGCGGCACCACTCGCCGACGACGCCGCTGCGCTGCCAGCGCTCGATCGCGGCCGCGAAGCGTGGGACGCGCGCCGTGATGAACTGCGCCCCGTGATCGAAGGTGGCCTCGCCGATCCGGCGGCTCGCGAGACGTCCACCCACCGCCCGGCCCTTGTCGAGCAGGAGTACACGGCGGCCGGCGCCTGCGAGCTCGGTCGCCGCGGTCAAGCCGGCCATTCCCGCGCCGACGATCAGGACGTCTTCAGCCCGCCTCGCGAACGTCTTCATCGCGTTCCCGACGCTGCGGCAATTCGCGCGCGGCGCAACCCCGGGACGGTGGACCGGCCCCACCACGTGTCCTTGTCCGCCCTCCGTTTCGGCCTACCGTGTGGAGGATGGTCACCGTCGCGGCGAGCCCTCACCCACCCACCGAGGCACAGCGTCTCGCGGCCCGCGCGCGGCCGGCCGGGAATCCGGTCATGTACCAGCGCTGGCGCGAGCTGCTGTTCCTGCACTGGGAGTATCCCGTGGCAACGATTCAGCGGACGCTGCCCGAAGGTCTGTTCGTCGATACGTTCCACGGCAAGGCGTATCTCGCGATCGTTCCGTTCTTCATGCGCGACATCCGGCCACGATTCCTGCCCGCCGTGCCCGGTCTGTCGAGCTTCCCGGAGCTGAATCTGCGCACCTACGTGTACGACGGCGCGGGCGTGCCCGGCGTGTGGTTCTACTCGCTGGACGCGGACCAGCGCCTGGCCGTGGCGATCGCCCGGCGATTTTTTGACTTGCCATACGTGTACGCCAGGATGCGCGCGAGCAGGACGACGGACGGTGCCACTCGCTACCGGTCCGTGCGCCCGGGCGACGACGCGAGCTGCGTGTACGAGTATGCTCCGCGTGAGGCGCTGCCGCAGCCGGCACCCGGGTCTTTGGAGTTCTTTCTGGTCGAGCGATACCGGGTCTACGCCGCCTCGACCGGGCGCCTCCGGCGCGGCGCGGTCTTCCATCCGCCGTATCCCCTGTGGCGCGCCGAGGTGACCGCGGCGAGCGAACGGCTGATGGCGCTCGACGGCTTTGCCCCGACCGGCCGCCCACCCGATCACGTCGTCATGTCGCATGGCGTGGACGTCGAGGTCTTTCCGCTGCGGCCGGCTTGACGGGGGCGATCACGCGCAGGGGAGGCCTGACGGGAAACTCGTCGGGCTGCTTGCCCGGTCGGATCTTCGGTCTACTGTCGGCGGTGCAGAGATCCGTAGCTGGCCGCGCCCTCGATGCTCGTGGTACCGCCGCGCGAAACGGCCAGATCGGCGATCGCTCACGACCGTCCAGCAGCTTCGGTCGCGCGTCGACGGGGCTGGAGCTTCGGGGGTGCCATGTTCGAAAAGTCCGACTACTTCGTCCTCGCGGCCGCGTTTCTCTCGTTCCTGTTCTCGGTGTCCCTCTGATTCACTGAACAGCAGGAAGAGGGGGTCTTCGTCGGCACCTGGGTGCCGTCGATCCTCGCTTTCGGCATCTACGTCCGCCTTGCCGTCCACAGCAGATTGAAGTGACATGTCGGACGCGTGGATCTTTGCGGTCGGAACCTTCGTTGCGACCCTGTGCGTGCTCTTCGTCGTCGTGGCGGCGCGCGAGCTGTCGCGCGGCGGGCGCGACGCCGATGCGGCGGCGCGGGCGATGCGCGAAGGAGCTCGAAGCGAGTAGGCCGCGCCGCCGCGAGCGGCCCGGCGCAGATCCTCGGCGGCGGCTGCTGCGCTCTCCCGGAGATGCGCAACGGGGGCCGGGCGGTGGCGCGTGCTGCGGTTCCCATCGATGAGTACGCCGAGGCACTCACGGGTCGTCGTGGTGGGCGGGGGGTTTGCCGGCCTCGCCGCCGCGCAGGCGCTGCGACCGCCCCTCGACGTCACCCTCGTCGATCCCGGCGAGTGGTTCGAGTTCCTGCCGAACGTGCACGAGCTCCTGTCGGGGGTGAAGGGACCGGCGGCACTGCGTCTCGACCGTCGTGGCGTCGTCGAGCGGGCGGGCCACCGCTTTCGCCGCGAGCGTGTCGAGCGCATCGATCCGGATCGGCGCCGCGTTCATCTCGCGGACGAGACGGTCCTCGAGTACGACGCCCTGATCGTCGCCGCGGGTGCGGAGAACGCGACCTACGGCGTTCCCGGCGTGCATCAGCACGCGCTGATCTTCCGCGACGTCGAGCAGTGCGCGCGCATCGGAGAGCGGCTGCGAGAGCTGGCGTCGGGCGGACGCGAGGCACGCGTCGTCATCGTCGGTGGTGGCCTCGAGGGCGTCGAGGCGCTCGGCGAGGCGTTGCGACGCCATCGCGACAACCCCGACCTGCACTTCGCCCTCGTCGAGGCGCGCGAGCGACTCCTCCCGGAAGGCGAGCCGGCCTTCGATCCGGCCATCCGGCGCCTGTGCGCGCCGCATCGGGTCTCGATCCGGACGGGGGCACGGGCCACGGCGATCGTGGCCGGCGCCGTGCTGATCGGCGGGGGCGGATCGCTCCCCGCCGACGCAACGATCTCGACCGGAGGCCCCATCCCGGCGCCGGTGCTGGCGCGCAGCCGACTGATCCCGTCGGGCCGGGAGTGGGGCGAAGTCGACGAGACGCTGCGACATCGGGTGTACCCCGACGTCTTCATCGCTGGTGACGCGGCGGGATTCCCTGGCGGGCTGGCGAAGCAGGCGTACCACGCGCTGGACATGGGCAGCCATGCGGCGGCGAACGCAGAACGGCAACTGCGCGGGGCGCCCCTCGAGGCGTTCCGGCCATCCCCGAAGCCGATGCTCGTCTCGTTCGGCGACCTGACGACGTTTCTCGCGGCCGGCAAGCTCATGATCGCCGCCCCGGCGCTGGCGGCCGCCAAGGAGGCGGTCTTCCAGATCGTCATGGCGCAGCTCGACGGCACCACCCGGCTGGACGCGCTCACGCGGCTCGCAGGTCGCCTGCTGGACGCGGGGCAGGAGCTGCTCTGGCCCGTGCTGAGCTCGCCGCGCGCGCTGCTTGGCCAGGCGAACCTGCAGATCCTGGCGCACGCGTAGCGCGATCGCGGCAGCGCGCCGCGGGCATCTCTCGACTGCACCGGTCCTTGGCCGCCCGGGTGGCTCTGCTAGCGTGCAAACATGAACAAGCGATCGTTCCTGGTCTCGTTCGGGATCGTCGTAGCCGTCTTCAGCCTGTTCGCGCTCTGGATGACCAGGGCACCGACCTCGCTCATCGGTGCGGCCATGGGGGTCGCCATTGCGGTGACGGCGTTGCCCCACTGGCGCAACCCGCTCGCCTGGAAGGCGAGCATCGCCCTGACGGCCGTGCTCCTCGTCCAGGCGCTCATGCGTCTCTACCGGAACCAGAGTGCCGAGCCGGACTTCGGAACCTTCTTCTTCGGCACCGTTGCGGCAATGAGTCTGACCTCTCTCCTCATCGTGCTCAGTGGCGGCCGCTCGGGCGCGCTGCACTCTCCGCCCGGAGAGGCGACCGACCCGTCGCGTCTCTCGGAGACCGAGGATGGTTTTGTCGAGCGGTGACCGGGAGCAGGCGGAATGGCGCGCGCATCGATGAGCGACGCCGAGGCGAAGGCCTTTGACGACAGCGTCGCGCCGTGAGCGACGAGAGAGAGAGAATCTGGGCGCGGCCATGGGAAGCGAGACGTCACCGGGCACCGAGATCGGCGGCCGCACGACCCCGGTCGCGGACCGGATCCGACGAAGGCTCCGGGATGCCGGACAGCGCTTCCACGCGAACGACAACATCTGCGCGTACATCGAGGAGGGCG
>VGTK01000130.1 GCA_016874715.1 Deltaproteobacteria bacterium
CGCCGCCCACGGCGACCACCACGGCAACGCCGGGCCGTCGTCGCCCGCACGGGAGCACGGGGACGCGGACCTCCAGCCGCGCGCGCCGCAGATCGTGCGTCCGACGTTCGCCGCGATGCGGCTCGTCGGGCAGGCGTTCGACGGCTACGTCGTGTGCGAAGCGGGTGGCTCGCTGGTGCTGATCGACCAGCACGCGGCACACGAGCGGGTGCGCTTCGAGCGCCTGCGTGCGGCCGCGCCGGTCGCGCCGGTGGCGAGCCAGGGACTCCTCGTGCCACGCGTCGTCGACCTCGACCTGGCGGCGCGCGAGGTCCTGCTCGGTGCCCGCGAGGAGCTCGGGCGCGCGGGCTTTGACCTCGAGTCGTTCGGTGACCGCTCGATCCTGGTGCGCGCGATTCCCACCGCGCTCGACGTCGCGACCGACGCCGACAAGCTGCTCGCCGACGTCGCGCGCGACCTCGAGCACGTCGGCACGAGCGAGCAGATGGCGACCGCACGTGACGCGCTTCTTGCCCGGGTCGCGTGCCACGGCGCGGTACGCTTCGGCGACCCGCTCGAGCGCGCCGAGATGACCGGGCTGCTCGCCGACCTCGACACGATCCCGTTCGCGGCGACGTGTCCGCACGGACGCCCGCTGCTGATCGAGCTGACGCGGGCCGAGCTGCAGCGCCGCGTGCTGCGGTGAGAGCGATGTCGGCAGCGCACCCGAGGACGGCGCGGCTGGTCGCGCTCGTCGGGCCGACGGCAGGCGGCAAGACCGAGCTCGGCGTGGCGCTCGCGACGCGCATCGGCGCGGAGATCGTCTCGGTCGACTCGCGGCAGGTGTACCGCCGGCTCGATGTCGGCACGGCGAAGCCCGACGCGGCCGCACGAGCAGCCGTCGCACACCACCTGCTCGACGTCGTGGAGCCCGACGAGCCCTTCGACGCCGCGCGCTTCGCGACGCTCGGCAGGGAGGCCGTTCGCGAGGTCCTCGGCCGCGGCCGGCGCGCGCTGCTGGTGGGTGGCAGCGGGCTCTATCTGCGCGCGCTCACCGAGGGGCTGTGCCCCGCGCCACCAGCCGATCCCGAGGTGCGCGCGGCGCTCGCCCGCGAAGTCGCCGTACGCGGAGCGGCTGCCCTGCACGGCGAGCTGGCCCGCTGCGACCCCGGCGCGGCGGCGCGCATCGCGCCGCGCGACGCGGTGCGCATCGTGCGCGCCCTCGAGGTGCTGCGCAGCACGGGGCGCCCGCTGTCGGAGTGGCAGCAGGCGCACGCCTTCGAGGACCGGCCGTGGGAGGTGCAGATTCTCGTCCTGTGCCCGCCCGCGACGGAGCTCGATGAGCGGATCGCGCTTCGCACGCGCCGGATGTGGGAGGACGGGCTCGTCGCCGAGACGGAGGCCGTGCTCGCTGCTGGCTTCGCTCCGGGGCTGAAGCCGCTGCAGGCGATCGGCTACCGGGAGGCGCAGGAGTACCTGCGTGGGGTGCTCGGCCGAGAAGAGGCCATCGAGCGCATCCGCATCGCGACACGGCAGTATGCGAAGCGGCAGCGGACGTGGTTTCGCGCGCTTCGCGGAGCGGCCTGGCTCGAGGGGCGCGAGCCGCTCGACGAGGCTCTGGTACGGATCGATCAGGACACGGACCGAGGAACGTATGCGGCGCACGTACCTTGATTTCGAGGATGGGCTGCGCAGCCTCGATCGCGCGCGCGACGCAGCGCGGGCGCAGGGTGACGCAGAGACCGAGGCCGAGCTGGTGCGCGAGATGGAGGAGTCCTCGCGACGCACTTGCGCGCACCTGACGCCCTGGCAGCGCGTGCAGATGTCGCGCCACATCGACCGCCCGTTCACGCTCGACTACGTCGCAGCGCTCTGCACCGACTTCGTCGAGCTGCACGGTGACCGCACGTTCGGCGACGACGCGGCCGTGGTGGCCGGCCTCGCGCTGCGTGGCGAGCGCGCCATCGCTGTCGTCGGCCACCAGCGCGGTCGCGGCACGGCGGAGAAGGTGCGGCGCAACTTCGGGATGCCGCGCCCCGAGGGGTACCGCAAGGCGCGTCGGCTGTTCCGCCTCGCGGCGCGGACGGGGCTCGGCCTGCTGACCCTCGTCGACACCCAGGGGGCGTTTCCCGGGACGGAGAGCGAAGAGCGCGGCATCGCCGAGGCGATCGCCGGCTGCATCGCCGAGCTGGCCGGGTTGCCGGTGCCGGTCGTTTCCGTCGTCATCGGCGAGGGCGGCAGCGGCGGTGCGCTGGCGCTCGCGGTGAGCGACGCCCTGCTGATGCTCGAGCACTCGTGCCTCGCCGTGATCTCGCCGGAGGGCTGCGCATCGATCCTCGAACGGCAGCGATCGCCCGAGCTGATCGCCCGTGCGGCCGACTCGCTCGCGCTGACGGCGCCGCGCCTCCTCGAGCTGGGCATCGCCGACGAGGTCGTGACCGAGCCGGTCGGCGGCGCGCACCGCGCTCCCGCCGAGGCGATCGAGCTCGCGGGAGCGGCCATCGATCGGGCCTTCGCGAGACTCGACGCGCTGTCGCCCGCCGAGCTGCGCGCCCGTCGCGACGCCCGGCTGCGCGCCATCGGCGGCGCGGCGGTGCGCTGAGCGATGGCGGGGGCTCGCGTGGCAGCCGGCCGCCATCCGTGGTCCGGCCGCGCGTCATGTGGTAGCGCCCCGGTCGGAACGTGGGCACGAAAGCGAAGCAGAAGCCGGTGAAGGGCGCGGCCGGGACGCCTGCCGTGGGGGACGACGACGCGAAGCGGACGCTCGCGCGGCTGCGCACGCGACTCGATGGCATCGACGACGACGTGCTGCGGTTGCTCTCGGAGCGCTACGAGATCATCCGCGAGGTGCAGCGGGTCAAGCAGCGCAGCGGCGACGGCGTCTACGTGCCGGAGCGCGAGCGCGCGCAGCTGGCGCGGCTCGCGCGGCGCAACGAGGCGCTCGCGAGCCCGGTGAACGCCGAGGCGCTGCGCGCGATCTTCGGCGAGATCCTGTCGGCGTCCCGGGCGCTGCAGGCCGCGCTGTCGGTCGCCTACCTCGGCCCCGCCGGGACGTACTCCGAGAAGGCGGCGCGTGAGCAGTTCGGCGCCTCGACCACGCTCGTCCCGGCACCGTCGATCGGCGACGTCTTTCGCGTGGTGGAGCGCTGCGAGGCGCACTACGGCATCGTGCCGATCGAGAACTCCACCGAGGGGATGGTCGGGGCGACGCTCGATGCCTTCGTGGCGAGCCCGCTGCAGATCGTGGCCGAGCGCGACCTGGCCATCCGCCACGCGCTGCTTTCGAAGGCACCGTCGCTGCGCCGGGTGAAGAGGGTCGTGTCGCACGCCCAGTCGCTCGGCCAGTGCCGCGACTGGCTCCGGCAGAACCTGCCCGGCGTTCCCACGGTGGACGTGCCGAGCAACGCCCTCGCGGCCCAGGCGGCAGCCCGCGGCGCGACCACGGCCGCGATCGCCAGCGAGGAGAACGCCGAGCGCTACGGCCTGCGCGTGCTCGCCCACGCGATCCAGGACCTGCCGCACAACGTCACCCGCTTCGTGGTGCTCGGCCGTCCCGACGCCGCCACGGTCGCGGGCGACGCCGACAAGGTGTCGCTGCTGTTCTCGGTGAAGAACCGGCCCGGCATGCTGTTCAAGAGCCTGAAGCCGCTCTCCGAACGCGGCATCGACCTCTGCAAGATCGAGTCGCGCCCGATGCGCGGTCGCTCGTGGGACTACCTCTTCTTCCTCGACTTTCGCGGCCGCCTCGGCGACCGGCGGGTCGCCGAGGCGATGGCCGAGATGACCCGGCAGTGCGTCTGGCTGAAGGTGCTGGGTGCGTACGCCGCGGCACTTGCGTCCTGAGCGGGATGCCGCGTGGAGCCGCTTCGCCGCATCGCCATCGTCGGGGTCGGGCTGATCGGAGGATCGCTCGCGCTGGCGCTCCGCCGTGCCGGCCTCGTCGCCGAGGTGGTGGGGATCGGCCGCACGCAGCAGAACCTCGACGTGGCGCTCGCGCGCGGCATCGTCGATCGCACGGGAACCGATCCCGCGCTCGTTGCGGGCTGCGAGCTCGTGCTGCTCGCGACACCCGGGGCGGTGCTGGCGCCGACGGCCGCCGCCATCGCACCGCACCTCGACGCGGGCGCGATCGTGACCGACGCCGGCAGCGTGAAGGCGAGCGTCGTCCGCGACTGCACGGCGGCGCTCGGCGGCCGCGCGCGCTTCGTCGGCGCGCACCCGATCGCCGGCACGGAGAACTCGGGAGCGGCTGCGGCGGATGCGGATCTGTTCCGCGCCGAGCGATGCGTCCTGACCCCGGTTGCCGGCACGGACGCGCGCGCCCTGGCGCGCGTGCGGGCGCTCTGGGAGGCGGTGGGCATGGACGTCGTCGAGATGGCGCCCGAGGCGCACGACGAGCTGCTCGCGCTGACCAGCCACGTGCCGCACCTGCTCGCGTTCGCGCTCACCGGTGCCGCGCTCGCGTACCGCCGCACGGGAACCGACGCGCCGGATCCGTTCGTCTTCGCGGGCCCCTCGTTCCGCGATGCGACCCGCGTGGCGGCGAGCTCGCCCGAGATGTGGCGCGACATTCTCCTCGGCAACGCGACCGCCCTGCGCACGGCCCTGGGGGCGGTGCGCGAGCGCGTCGACGAGCTCGACGACGCCGTCGCGGCCGGCGACGGGGATCGGATCGTCGCCCTGGTCGGCGCGGCGAGCGCCGCGAAGCGCGGCGCTCGCGAGGCGGTGGCGAGGCCGGAGGGGACCGCCGTCGCGCCGGCGGAAGCGCCGGACACGGCCACCGTCGCCCCGGCGGCGGGGCCCCTGCGCGGCAGCATCAGCGTACCCGGGGACAAGTCGATCGCGCACCGGGCGCTGCTGTTCGCCGCACTCGCCGAGGGCACCACGGTGATCCGGGGTGTCGGCCACGGCGAGGACAACCGATCGACGATGCAGGTGCTGCGCGCGCTCGGGGTGGGCGTCGTCCGCGAGGGGGGAGAGGTTCGCGTCACCGGGCGCGGCTTCGCGGGGCTCCGGGCGCCCGAAGGGGTCCTCGACTGCGGCAACTCGGGTACGACGATGCGGCTTCTCACCGGCATCCTCGCCGCCGCGCCGTTCGATGCGACCCTCGACGGCGACGCCTCGCTGCGCAAGCGTCCGATGCGGCGCGTGGTCGAGCCGCTGGCACGCATGGGGGCGCTGGTCGACACCACCGACGGACGTCCGCCCGTGACGGTGCGTGGACGCCCGCTCCGCCCGGCCGAGATCCTGCTGAACGTCGCGAGCGCGCAGGTGAAGACGGCACTGGTCCTCGCCGGACTGCAGACGAGCGGGCGTACGGTCGTCGAGGAGCCGGCTGCGTCGCGCGATCACACGGAGCGCCTGCTGCCGGCCTTCGGCGCGACCATCGAGCGGCCGCGTGCCAACGTCGTCGCGGTCACCGGACCGCAGGTGCTCCACGCCTGCACCGTGGACGTTCCGGGCGACCCGAGCGCGGCCGCGTTCTGGCTCGTCGCGGCGTCGATCGTGCCGGGCTCGCGCGTCGTGATCCGCGGCGCCAGCGTGAACCCGACGCGCAACGGCGCCGTGGACGTGCTGCGTGCGATGGGGGCGCGGATCTCCGAGCGTCCGGTGCGGTCGCTGGGTGACGAGCCGGTCGCCGATCTCGAGGTCGAGGCGACGTCGCTCCGTGCGACCGTGGTCGCGGGTGACGCCATGCTGCGGGCGATCGACGAGTTCCCGGTTCTCGCCGTCGCGGCGGCGGCGGCCGAGGGCACGACGCGTTTCGCCGACGGCGCCGAGCTGCGCGTGAAGGAGAGCGACCGCATCGCGGCGATGGCGATCGGTCTTCGCGCGCTCGGTATCGCGGTCGAGGAGAGCGAGGACGGCATGATCGTGCACGGCGGGCGGCTCGGCGGCGGCACGGTGGAGAGCCACGCGGATCACCGGATCGCGATGGCCTTCGTCGTGGCGGCGCTGGTCGCCGGGTCGCCGATCACGATCCGCGGCGCCGACGCGATCGCCGTATCCGACCCGGGCTTCCTGCTCACACTGGCGGCACTGCGCCGGGGAGGGGGGTGACGTGGCACGGCGTCCGGTGGTGACCATCGACGGTCCGGCGGGCGCCGGCAAGAGCACGGTGAGCCGCACCGTCGCCGAGCGCCTGGGCTTCACCTACCTCGACACGGGCGCTCTCTACCGAGCCGTCGCACTCGCCGCGGGCGATGACGCGGCACTTGCGGAGCGGATCGACGCGGCGCCCACGACGCTCGAGCTGGCCGGTGAGATCGAGCGGCGGCTCGCCGCCCTCGCGCTCTCGCTGCCGCTCGCGTTCTCGGACCGCGGCACGAGGCTCGCGATCGGCGATCGCGACGTCAGCGCCGCGATCCGCAGCCCCGAGATCAGCCAGCGCGCCTCGAAGATCTCGGCCCTCCCGGCGGTGCGCGCGGCCCTGCTCGACCAGCAGCGCCGCATCGGTGCGGCAGGTGGCGTGGTGGCCGAGGGCCGCGACACGGGCAGCGTCGTGTTTCCCGACGCGGAGGTGAAGATCTTCCTCACCGCGGACGTTTCCGAGCGTGCGCGGCGCCGTGCGGCCGAGCTGCGGGCGCGCGGGATCGCCGCGCAGGACGCAGCGGTGCAGCGCGAGATCGAGAGCCGTGACGCACGCGACGCGGCCCGGGAGGCGGCCCCGCTGGCGTGTCCCGAGGGGGCCCTGGTGCTCGACAGCTCGGCCCTCCCGGTGGACGCGGTGGTGGGGCTCGTTCTCGACGCCGTAACCACGCGTCAACGCTCTTGAAAACCCCCGGGGTGAAGAGTAAGGGGAGCTGGACGTGCGGAGCTCCAGCCTGCACGGCACCCCCCGGGAGGCAACGTTTGCATGATGAGCGCGAATGACGAATCTTCGCTTGACGAGGATTTTGGCCAACTGTTCGAGCAGAGTCTCAAGTCCGTCAAGCCAGGCGAAGTCGTCACAGGTAGGGTCGTGCAGATCGCAAACGGCCTCGTGACGGTCGACATCGGGTACAAGTCCGAAGGGCAGATTCCGATCAACGAGTTCCGCGACCGCGACGGCAACGTCGAGGTTCAGGTCGGCGACGACGTGGACGTGTACTTCGAGGCCAGCGAGGGCGACACCGGCGCCGTGAGCCTGTCGCGCGCGAAGGCCGAGCAGGTGAAGGTCTGGCGCGACATCGAGATCGCCTACAACGAAGGCGTGCCGATCGAGGGCCTGATCGTCGGCAAGGTGAAGGGCGGCCTCAAGGTCGACATCGGCGTCGCGGCGTTCCTGCCCGGCTCGCACGCCGACCTCCGGCCGACGCGCAACCTCGACCGCTTCATCGGCCAGAAGGGCCGCTTCGCGATCCTCAAGTTCAACCGATCGCGGGGCAACGTTGTCGTCTCGCGCCGGGCGGTGCTCGAGCGCGAGCGGTCGGCGCTGAAGGAAGAGACGCTGCGCGTGCTCGAGGAGGGCATCATCCTCGAGGGCGCGGTGAAGAACATCACCGACTACGGCGCGTTCGTCGATCTCGGCGGCCTCGACGGTCTGCTGCACATCACGGACATGTCGTGGGGGCGCATCTCGCACCCCTCGGAGGTCATCAACGTCGGTGACCAGGTGAAGGTGGTCGTGCTGAAGTACGACCCCGAGCGCGAGCGCGTCTCGCTCGGCATGAAGCAGATCATGCCGGACCCGTGGACCACCGCCGCCGACCGCTTTCCGGACGGCCTGCGCATCCGCGGCAAGGTCGTGAGCATCACCGACTACGGCGCCTTCGTCGAGCTCGAGAAGGGCGTCGAGGGCCTGATCCACGTCTCCGAGATGTCGTGGACCAAGCGCGTGACTCACCCCTCGAAGGTTCTCGAGATGGGCGCCGAGGTCGAGGTTCAGGTGCTGGACGTCGACCCGGGCAATCGCCGCATCTCGCTGGGCTTGAAGCAGGTCGCGCCGAACCCGTGGGAGCTGGTGCGCGTCAATCACCCGACCGGCAGCCGCATCACCGGCAAGGTCAAGAGCATCACCGACTTCGGCATCTTCGTCGGTGTCGACGACGGGATCGACGGGCTGGTCCACATCTCGGACCTGCACTGGACCAAGAAGATCAAGCACCCGTCGGAGGTCTACAAGAAGGGTGACGAGATCGAGGCCATCGTCCTCGGCGTCGACGTGGAGAACGAGCGCATCTCGCTCGGCGTCAAGCAGATCGAGCACGATCCGTGGGCGTCGCTCGCGGAGCGCTTCCCGGTCGGCAGCAAGGTCAAGGGCCCGATCACGAGCATCACCGACTTCGGCGTCTTCGTCGAGATCGAGGACGGCATCGAGGGGCTCGTGCACGTGTCGCAGATCTCGAACGAGCGCATCGACAAGCCGAGCCAGCTGTTCAACGTCGGCGACGAGCTCGAGGCCGAGGTCACGAACATCGACGGCCGCGAGAAGAAGATCGGCCTCTCGGTCAAGGCGCTGCGCCGCACCGAGGAGCGCGAGGAGATGAATGCGTACCTGAGCCGCGAGGGCAAGGCCGCGAAATTCTCTCTCGAGGACGTGATGGGCGAGGATCTGCAGCGGGTGGCGGCGGGCGACAAGGGCAAGTCGCAGAGCTGATCGGGGGGCGCCATCTCGATGCCCGCCCAGCCCCTGCGCCGCGCCTTCGGCTTCGTCGGAGGGTTCCTCGCACTGTTCTTCGTGCTGGCCCTCGGCATGGCGCTTCTGCGCGCCGGCCAGGGCACGACGGGGTTCCTGCCGGGGACGAGCGTCGTGGCGGTCGTGCCTCTCGAGGGCGAGATCGCGCGTTCCGACGACTTCGTCGAGACGCTGGCCGACATCGAGGACGACCGACGCTACGTCGCGGTGGTCGTGCGCATCGACTCTCCCGGCGGTGCCGTCGCGCCGTCGCAGGAGATGTACGATGCAGTCCGGCGCCTTGCCGAGAAGAAGCCGGTGATCGCCTCGCTGGGGTCGGTGGCGGCGTCGGGCGGCTACTATGTCGCGAGCGGGGCCGACACGATCGTCGCGAGCCCGGGGACCCTGACCGGCTCGATCGGCGTGATCATGTCGCTCACCAACGTACGCGGGCTGATGGACAAGCTCGGCGTGGAGGCGACGATCGTGACCGCGGGCAAGTGGAAGGACACGGGCTCGCCCTTTCGCGCGGTCACGCCCGAGGAGCGGGCCATGCTGCAGGCGATGGCCGACGAGGTGCACACGCAGTTCATCGACGCGGTCGCGGCGGGGCGGAAGCTCGATCCCGCCAGGGCGCGCGAGGTCGGAAACGGCCGTGTGTATACCGGCGAGGAGGCCAAGGAGATCGGTCTCGTCGACGAGCTGGGAGGCCTCGAGGCCGCGGTACGGATCGCCGCCACGCGCGGGGGCATCACCGGCAGGCCGGAGGTCGAGCGCGTATCGACGCGACGCGGACCCTGGTGGTGGCGCGCGCTCTCGGAGCAGAGCGCCGCGCCGATCCGTCCGGGCAGCGTGCTCGCGTTGCTCGACGCGCTCGCCCGGCAGGGTGCCGAGGCTGGAGGCGAGGGCGAGGCGCCGCGGCTCCTGTGGCGCCTGCCGTTCGTGACCGAGGGGTTCCGCTGGTGAGCGCGCGACCGCACGAGCGCCTGGCGGGGCGCACGCCGGACCGCGCGTGCGCGGTCCGGCGGGAGACGACATGACGAAGCGCGAGCTGATCGAAGCAGTCATCCATGAGCGGTCCAGCATCCCGCGGCGCGAGGCCGAGGCGCTGGTGAACTCCGTGTTCGCGAGCCTGGCGGAGGCGCTGGCGCGCGGCGAGCGCATCGAGATCCGTGGCTTCGGCAGCTTCATCGTCAAGCGACGCAACGCGCGCGAGGGGCTCAACCCGAAGACCGGCGAGCTGGTCTCGGTGATGGCCAAGCGGGTGCCGTTCTTCAAGGCGGGCAAGGAGCTGAAGCAGCGCGTCGATCGCCAGCCCGACGAGCTCCCGACCGCGACGCAGCCGGCGGCGAGTGCCGTCGCCGCTGCATCCCAGGCCACCGTCGCCGCCGCCCAGGGCGAGGGCTGACGCCCGGGGCGGGCGTTCTCGCGACCGGAGCGCCTCCGAACTGGCCATCGGCGCGCGACCTCAGGTATCATCGACGCGTGCGGCGGCACGGGCGTGCCGGGCACACAGGAGGTGTCGATGCGGCCTGAAACCACCGTGGCCGAACTGCGGCGAAGCGGCTACCGCCCGGAGACGGTGCGCGACGAGATGCGCCGCAACATGATCGGCGCCCTGTCGCGAGGCGAGCGCATCCTGCCGAACGTCGTCGGCTACGAGAACACGGTCCTGCCGGAGGTCGAGAACGCGATCCTCTCGGGGCACCACATGGTGTTCCTCGGCGAGCGCGGCCAGGCGAAATCGCGGATGATCCGTGGCCTCGTGGAGCTGCTCGATCCCGAGGTCCCGGCGGTCGCCGGCTGCGAGATCCACTGCGACCCGATGGCGCCGATCTGCCGCCGCTGCAAGGCCTTGCTGGCGAGGGACGGCGACGCCGTCGCGATCGCCTGGCTCACCCGGGAAGATCGCTTCGGCGAGAAGCTCGCGACGCCCGACGTCTCGATCGCCGACCTGATCGGGGAGATCGACCCGATCAAGGTGGCGGAGGGACGTTACCTGGCCGACGAGGAGGCGATCCACTACGGGCTCGTGCCGCGCACCAACCGCGGCATCTTCGCGATCAACGAGCTCCCCGACCTGATGGAGAAGATCCAGGTCGGCCTCTTCAACCTGATGGAAGAGCGCGACGTGCAGATCAAGGGCTTCAAGGTCCGCCTGCCACTCGACGTCGTGATCGTCGCGAGCGCGAACCCCGAGGACTACACGAGCCGCGGCCGCATCATCACGCCGCTCAAGGACCGCTTCGACGTCCAGATCCGCACGCACTACCCGGCCGACGTCGAGACCGAGATCGTGATTCTCGACCAGGAGGTGCCGACGACCGAGCGCGGCGGCCGGCCGGTCCGCGTGCCGGACTTCGTCAAGGCGATCGTCGCCCAGCTCACCTTCGAGGCGCGACGGTCGAGCGACGTGAACCAGAGCTCGGGCGTGAGCGTGCGCGTCACGCTCAACAACTACGAGACCGTCATCGCGAACGCGGAACGTCGTGCGGTACGGCTGGGCGAGAACGAGATCGTACCGCGCATCTCCGACCTGCACGCGGTTTCGGCGTCGATGATGGGCAAGCTCGAGCTCGAGTACACCGGTGACGACCGCGCGTTCGAGGCGCCGCTCGAGCGCCTGATGAACCGCGCGATCCTCGCCGTGTTCGACCGGAGCATCGCCATCGACCGTCTCGGCAGGGTCTCGGAGTACTTTGCGAACGGCTGGGGTGTCGAGGTCTCGGACCGGATGCGTGCGGAGGAGTACCTCGAGGGCATCCGCGCGATCCCCGGGCTGCGCGAGGCCATCGACGACCTCGGGTCGTTCGAGTCTCCCGCGCTCATGGCCGCCGCCGCGGAGTTCGTCTTCGAGGGGCTGCACCTGCACCAGAAGCTGAACAAGGACGTCGATGGAGGCCGCACGACCTATCGGTCGTGACGCGCGCGCGATGCGCATCACCCGGTACACGGTCTGGGACGGCTCCCAGCGGATCAGGCTCGACCCCGAGCAGCTGTTCGAGAAGCTCGCTGAAGCGCTGTCCTACACCGACGACGTGCAGCAGGCGCTCGACTGGCTGCTGCGCCGGGGGCTCGACATGGACGGCGTCCACGTCATGGGCCTCGACGAGCTGCTGCAGGAGGTCCGCGAGCGCATGCGCGAGCGTCTCGAGAGGTACAACCTCGACGAGGCGCTCGACGCGCCACGATCGAAGCTCGACCAGATCCTCGATCGCGAGCGCGAGGCGCTGCGCGAGATGCGCGAGCGCGGCGACGACGGGGCGCTCGCCCGCGAGAAGCAGGCATTTCTCGACGATCTGCCGCCGTCGCTGTCCGAGGCGATTCCGCGCATCGCGCAGCAGTACTCGTTCGTCGACCCCGAGGCGAAGCGCCGCTTCGACGAGCTGCTGTCGGAGCTGAACGACATCCGGGACCTCGAGCAGTTCCGGCAGAGCCACGGCGAGCAGATGCGTGGCCCCGAGTCGCTCGGCTACGACGATGCGCTCGAGCTGATGCGCGAGATGCAAGCCCTGAAGGAGCTCGAGCGCAACCTCCTCAGCGGCAACCTGCCGGCGATGAGCCCCGAGCAACTGCGGCAGCTGCTCGGCGAGCGCGCGGCGCAGGACCTCGAGCGCCTCGGGCAGTTCGTCGTGCTGCTGTCGAGCGCGGGCTACCTCACTGAGAAGGAGGGCCGCGCGAAGCTGTCGGCGCGCGGCATCCGGCGCATCGGGCAGCTCGCGCTGCGCGACATCTACCAGCAGGTGCTGCGCGACCGCCCGGGCAGCCACCACACCGACCTTCGCGGGGCGGCGCAGATCCGGCCCGAGCGTACGCGTCCCTACCGTGACGGTGACATGCTCGAGCTTGCGCTGGTCCCGAGCCTGATGAACGCCGTTCGGCGCAAGCCGACCGCTCCGCTCGCGATCGAGCCGCGCGACTTCGAGGTGCACGAGGCCGATCACGCCACCACGACGTCGACGGTGCTGCTGCTCGACATGAGCTGGTCGATGAGCTGGGAGGGCCGCTTCGCGGCGGCCAAGAAGGTCGCGCTGGCGCTCGAGAGCCTGATTCGCACGCGCTACCCGCGCGACTACTTCGGGATCGTCGGGTTCTACACGCGCGCCGTCGAGCTCAAGGCCGCCGACCTGCCCGAGGCGAGCTGGAACATGGGCGACCCGTTCACCAACCTGCAGGACGGCCTGCGTCTGGCGAGCGAGATGCTGCGCCGCCGCCCGAGCCGCAACCAGCACGTGATCGTCGTCACCGACGGTCAGCCCACCGCGTACTTCGCGCGCGGACGGCTGCACTGCGAGTGGCCGCTCTCGTTCGGCGGCGTCTCGCTGCGCGCGGCGGCGGAGACACTCAAGGAGGTCGAGCGCCTGACGCGGCTCGGCATCACGATCAACACCTTCATGCTGGACGACTCGCCGGGGCTCAGGGCATTCGTCGAGCGCATGACCCGCATCAATCGGGGTCGCGCGCTGTACAGCCGGCCCGACCGGCTGGGCGAGTACCTGCTGGTGGACTACCTCGGCAAGAAGCGGAAGAAGGTCTGATGCGCGGCATCCGCCCCACCGGGGCATCTTCTGCCGCGGCCGCCGTCGCGCTCGCCGTCCTGCTGGCGGGGAGCGTGCCCGCGGCGCGAACGGCCGGCGCGGATTCCGGCGTGCCGCCCGCGGTGATCCCGTTCGGGTCGCCCTACGTGTCGCCGTTCGGCTGCTACCAGGACGTGCAGATCTTCCGATCGCTGAAGGACGGGGAGTTCGACTTCTGCCGCCTGAGGCTGCGCTATGTTCCCGGTCGGTCGGAGTGTTTGCGAATCATCATCTCGACGTGCAATCTGGTCGCGCCGGGAACGCGTCCCCTCGGTCCGCCGGGCGGGCTCGAAGGGTACGCGGAGCGGATCATCTGCCCGCCGGGGCCGCCGCCGCCGACCTGTCCTTCGGGCTACTTCGGCTGATGGCCGCACCGGCCTCGCCGGTGCGGAGGGATGGAACCGGCAGGGCGACTCATCGGACGGAGGACGAGGTCGGGCAGGGACGCCGGGCCGGCTGAAGAGGGTGGGGGTGGCAACGAGGGACGTGGCGACGTCGCAGACCGAAGAACGGACGCCCGACGTCAATGTGCCGGCGCGCGTGCAGAAGATGACGCCGATGCTGGCCCAGTACCTGCGCGTCAAGCAGCAGGTGGGCGACGCCGTCCTGTTCTTCCGCCTGGGCGACTTCTACGAGATGTTCTTCGAGGACGCCGAGCGTGCGGCACCGCTGCTCGACGTCACCCTCACGTCGCGCAACAAGGACGACCCGAATCCGATCCCGATGTGTGGCGTGCCGCACCACGCGGCGCTGGGCTACATCGGCAAGCTCCTCGCGCACGGGGTCAAGGTCGCGATCTGTGACCAGGTCGGTGAGCCGTCGACGTCGCCGGGGCTGATCGAGCGGGGCCTCACCCGCATCATCACGCCCGGCACCGTCCTCGACGAGGACGAGGGGCTCGCCACCAGCGAGCCGGGATACCTGGCCGCGCTCGGGCGCGGCGCCGGCGACGCGATCGCGATCGCGACCGTCGAGGCCTCCACCGGCGAGCTGCGCTGCTGCGAGACCGAGGTGCTGGCCCTGGCTCGGGAGGAGCTCGCCCGGATCGGCCCCCGCGAGGTGCTGTTCCCCGAGGGGGACGAGGTCCTCGGCGAGCTCGCCCGCGACAGCCAGGCCAGCGTCACCGCGCGCCCCGTGCCGGCGTCGCCGGCGGCGCCCGAGATCGGCCGCACCCTCGAGCGCGTGCTCGGGGCTGCCGTGGCCGCGAGTCGGGCCGGCGTCGCCCCGGGGGGCGGCGCGTTGCGCAGCGCGCTCGAGTACCTGGCCGAGACGCTGCGCGGCGGCCTCGAGCACCTGTCGCCCGCGCATGTCTACACGCTCGGCGATCACCTGATGCTCGACCCGCGCTCGCGGAAGAACCTCGCGGTCGTCGAAGGGACGGCCCAGACGCGGCACGGCTCGCTGTGGTGGGCCGTCGATCGCACGACGACCGCCATGGGCGCCCGTCGCCTGCGCGAGTGGCTGCTCTATCCGCTGCTCGATCTGCACCAGGTCGGCGAGCGGCTCGACGCGGTGGAAGCGCTGGTCGAGGCGCCGGGCCTGCGCAGCGACGTCGCCGCGAGCCTTCGTCCGGCGGGCGACGTCGAGCGCCTGGTCGCGCGTCTGAGTCTCGGGCGCGCAGGGCCCCGCGAGCTGGTCCGCCTCTCGCGCACGCTCGAGCGCGCGGCGGCGATCCACGGACTGCTGGCGCGGGAGGCGCGTCCCGCGCTGCTCGAGCGCATCGCGGACGGCGTGGCGCCACCGCAGGGGGTCGCCGAGCGCATCGCAGCATTGCTCGTCGAGTCGCCGCCGCTCGCGGCGAGCGAGGGCGGTACGATCCGTGAAGGCGCCGACGGCGAGGTCGACCGGCTGCGGGCGCTCACGCGCGACGCGCAGGGGCTGATCGCGGCACTGGAGGCGCGCGAGCGCGCGGCGAGCGGCATCGGGTCGCTGAAGGTCCGCTACCAGCGCGTGTTCGGCTACTTCTTCGAGGTCACGAAGGCGAACCTCGGTAGCGTGCCCGCTCACTTCGTCCGCCGGCAGACGATCGCGAACGGGGAGCGGTTCACGACGCCCGAGCTGCGCGACCTCGAGCAGCAGCTCACCACCGCCGACGAGCGCTGCCGGCAGCGCGAGGCGGCGCTGTTCGCCGATCTGCTGGCGGACGTTCGTACCCACGAGGCGGCGCTGCTCCGCCTGGCGCGCGAGCTCGCGAACCTCGACGCGCTCGCCGGGCTCGCGACCACGGCGCACGAGCAGGGCTACGTGCGACCGAGTCTGCATCGCGGCCGCGCGCTCGTGATCCGTGACGGTCGCCACCCGGTGGTCGAGCGGACCTCCGCGCAGGGCTGCTTTGTCGCCAACGACGCGACGCTCGACGAGGAAGGAGAGCAGGTCGTCGTGCTCACCGGTCCCAACATGGCCGGCAAGAGCACGTACCTCAGGCAGGTCGCGCTGATCGTGCTGCTCGCGCACGCGGGCAGCTTCGTCCCGGCGAGCGAGGCGCAGATCCCGCTCACCGACCGGATCTGGACGCGGGTCGGCGCCGGCGACGACCTCGTCGCCGGCGACTCGACGTTCATGGTCGAGATGAAGGAGACCGCCGCGATCCTCGCGAACCTGACGCCCCGCACGCTGGTCGTGCTCGACGAGATCGGCCGCGGTACCAGCACCTACGACGGCATCGCGATCGCATGGGCCGTGGCGGAGTACCTGCACGACGTTCAGCCGGCGCCGGGTGCGCGCGTCAAGACGCTGTTCGCCACCCACTTCCACGAGTTGACGGCCCTCGCCGAGATCCTGCCGCGCGTGCGCAACCACTCGGTCGCGGTGCGGGAATGGAAGGACGACGTGCTCTTCCTGCGTCGCGTGGTGCCGGGGGCGGCGAGTCGCAGCTACGGCGTGTCGGTCGCCCGGCTCGCCGGCGTGCCCGACCAGGTGGTCAAGCGCGCGCGGGACATCCTGGCGGGTCTCGAGGAAGGCAAGTCGCTCGCCGGAGCCTCGCCGCCCGGGCAGCGCCGCCGTGCCGCCGCGGCCGCGCAGCTCGGCCTGTTCGCGGACCGCGCGCAGCAGCTCCGCCGCGAGCTCGCGGCGATCGACGTCGAGAAGCTTACGCCCCTCGAGGCGCTCACCCGCCTGCACGAGCTGGCGCTGCTGGCACGGGAGGAGTGAGCGTGCGCCTCCGGAGATCCCCGTTGCTGCTCGCGCCGATCGCGCTGCTCGCGATCGTGGCCGCCGCACACGCGAACGAAGGCTCGACGAGCCTCGGCGCCGCGGCGCGCGACCGGAGCGGGCGGGCGATCGTGGAGCGCGTCGCATGGGAGACCGTCGACGGCAAGCCGCGCCTGGTGATCGCCGTACGCGGCGTCGCCGACTACACCGCACGCGCGACCGGTGCCGATCCGAACGGTGGTCTGCCCGATCGCGCCTACGTCGACCTCCGCCCGGCGGTGCTCGGCAAGGAGATCTCGCACGCCCCCCTGATGGTCGACGACGGTCTCGCCCGGCAGGTCCGGGTCGGACAGTTCGATCCCCAGACCGTGCGCGTGGTGGTCGATCTCGCGGCGC
Organism: Deltaproteobacteria bacterium; assembly: GCA_016874715.1. Taxonomy (GTDB): domain Bacteria; phylum Desulfobacterota; class Binatia; order UBA12015; family UBA12015; genus VGTK01. Next base: position 16,699 of record VGTK01000130.1, read on the forward strand.
CGGGCATCTTCGAGGTTCGTACCAGCGAGAAGCCGACGCGCCTGCTGCTCGGCGTCGTGCCGCGTCCGGCGCGCGCGGACGGAGCCGCGGTCGCCGCCGCGGTGCCGGCGGCGCA
>VGTK01000131.1 GCA_016874715.1 Deltaproteobacteria bacterium
CGGTCGCGCGCGGCACGACGCCGACCGCGGCCAGCGCGAAGCCGATCGTCGGCAGGTAGGTGAAGCGGTCGGCGAGCGCCTGGCCGCCGGTCTGCATCACGCCGCTGACCGGCAGGAGCGCGACCACGTACCACGACCAGCCGACGAGCAGCGACGGCAGGCGCTCGCGCACCGACCACGCCGCCGCCGTCACGCCGAGCAGCACGACGGCGGCGGCGCACGGCTGCCAGAGCGGCCAGCCGTCCACCGGGTACGGGTGGAACGCGGCGAGGTCCGTGGGCCACAGCGTCGCGGCGACGTAGCGCACGTACGACACGACGGAATTCGCGGCACGCGTTGCGAGCGGCAGCGCAGCGAGGTCCGCCATCGCGCTGCGACTCCGTTGGGAGGCCACGGCGAGCGCGCTGAAGCCCGCCGCGAGGAGCCACAGCGGCCACTTCGCGACGACCGCGCGCACGCCGTCGCGGAGCGTCCGTAGCCGGCCCTGCGGCCAGAAGTCGAGCAGCACGAGCAGCGCCGGCAGCGTGACGAACATCGCCTTGCACAGCAGCGACAGCGCCATCCAGAACGCCGCCCACCAGACGGCACGCACGTCGTCCCGTGGCTCCGTCCGCGGACGCAGGTACGCGTGCACCGCGAGCAGCCCGAAGAGCGCGCTCAGCACGTCCTTGCGCTCGCTGATCCAGGCGACCGACTCGACGCGCAACGGGTGCACCGCCCACACCAGCGCCACCAGGGCCGCGACCGGCGGCGCCGCGCCGGCGCGCGCCAGGATCAGCACGAGCAGTGCCGCGTTCGCACCGTGCAGCAGGATGCTCTGCAGGTGGAAGCCCGTCGGGTCGGCGCCCCAGAGCTGCGCGTCGAGCATCAGGCTCAGCCAGGTGAGCGGATGGTAGTTGCCCTCGCTGAACGTCGTGAACGCCCAGCGTACGCTGGGCCACGCGAGGCCCTGCAGGACGAAGCGGTTCGCCGAGACGTACGCGTCGTCGTCGTAGGTCAGGAACTCGCCGCCGAGCGCCGGCAGGTACGGCAGCATCGCGAGCGCCGCGACCGCCGCGGCCGCGACCCACGCCGGTCGCGGCGCCGGCGACGCGACGGGAGGCCCGACGCTCGCCGCCGCGCGTCCGCCCCGCTCGCGCGCAGCACTCAAAGAAACGGATGTCCGCGGCGCTCGAGCGCCTCGGCGACCAGGCGCTGGACGTGCTGGCGGACGTCCTCGTTGCGTCGTGCGAGGTGTGCGGCGTTGCCGGCGCGCGCGTCGGTACGCCCGGACCACGCCAGAGGACGTCCGAACTCGATGCGCCACTTGCTCGGCAGCGGCACCAGCCCCAGCAGGCCGAGCCACGGGAAGGTCGGGGTCAACGGGAAGTACGGCAGGCCGAGGCGCTCAGCGAGCCAGTCCCAACGTCCGACCACCGGATGCGTCTCCTCGGCGCCGATGATCGCGACCGGCACCACCGTGGCCCCCGTGCGCAGTGCCGCGCGGACGTAGGCCCCGCGCCCGAAGCGCCGCACGCGGTAGCGCTGCGCGTAAGCCTTGCCGAGCCCCGCCGCTCCCTCGGGGAACGCGATCACCGCCCGGTCGTCGGCGAGCAGGCGCTCCGCGGTCTCCGGACGCGCACGCACGCCGCCGATCCGCCGCCCGATCTCCGAGACCAGCGGCAGGTTCCAGACGAAGTCGTCGAGCAGCGCACGCACGTCGCGGCGCACCGTGCGGCGTCCCTCGAGAGCGAGAGTCAGCATCGCCGCGTCGTGCGGCAAGAGCCCGCCGGAGTGGTTCGCGATCAGCAGGACCCGGCCCGCGCGCGGCACGTTCTCGAGACCGGTCACCTCGACCCGCCACCATGCGTGGTAGAGGCCGCGCAGGAAGAGTCCCAGGATGGGATCGTCGTCGAGCGTCGGCCCCGGCACGTCCTCGTCGAGCGCCGATCCCGGCGTTTCGCCGGCGGCCCCGAAGCCGAGCACGCGCGGCAGCCACCCCGCGCTCGATTCGACCTCGCGTGCGATGCGCGCGTAGCCCGCCAGCAGCGTCTCGAGGCCGTCGGTGAGGATGCTCGTCACCGCCGACTCGCCGCCGCTCTCCGCGACCGCGCGCTCGACCTCGCTGTCGAGGGCGCGCAGGCGGTCGCGGAAGCGCTCGTGGTGGACGAACTGTCGGTCCACGTCCGCTGGCGCTGCGGCGCCCGGCCGGGCGGCCCGGCGACCGGTCGATGCAGCTCTCGGGGAAGGCGCGCTCTTCACGCCGTCTCGATTACCAGACCGACGCCGGGCGCTCGAATCGGCGCGGCTCCCTACCCGAGCAGCGCCGTCGCGATCTCCGCCAGGGCGGGCGCCTCCGGCGTGTAGCGGATGCAGAGGCTCTGCGCGCGCTCGCTGTGGAAGCGCATGCGGTGCTCGACGACGAAGCCGGCGCCGCCGTGCAGGTGGTGGCTCGTCCAGCAGAGCCGCTTGAACGCCTGGCCGACGTACGCGCACGCGCTCGCGAGCTCGTGGCCCTGCTCCGTGCCGGACGCGACGCGGGTGATCGCCTGCCACGCCAGGTGCCGCGCCGCCGTGAACTGCGTGCCCATGTCGGCGATCTGGTGGCGCACCGCCTGGAAGAGCGCGATCTTCTGGCCGAACTGCTCGCGCTCCTTCACGTACGTGACCGCCATCTCGAGCACCGCGTCCATGCCGCCGACCATCTCGGCGAGCGCGAGCGCGACCTGCCGGCGCTGCAGCACCGCGAGCGCCTGCGCCGCCCCGCCACGCGTGCCGACCCAGGCGAGCACCGGCGCGCCGGCGTACGCCACGTGCGCCTGCCGGTCGCCGCCGAAGGTCTTGACGGCTTCCGCCCGCGCTCCCGGCGCACGGTTCTCGACCAGCACGAGGCTCGTGCCCGTGCCGTCGCGGGCCGCGACCAGGTGCAGGTCGGCCTCGAGCCCATCGGGGACGTACGCCTTGCCGCCATCGACCCGTGCCGCGGTGCCCGCGCCGGTCACCGTGGTCGTGAAGCTACCTGGCGCGCGCGCGGTCTCCTCGTCGAACGCGAGCGCCAGCAACCTCCTGCCCGCGACGAGATCCGCGAGCACCGGAGCGGCCGGGTCGAGCTCGGCCAGCGCCGCGACGGCGCGGATGGCCCCCGTCACCGGCCGCGGCACCAGGCCGCGCGCGCACTCCTCGACGAGAAACGCGAGGTCGACGAGCTCGCCGCCGGTGCCACCCGCCGATTCCGGCACACCAACGCCGAGCCAGCCCAGCCCGGCGATCGCGCGGTGCGTGGCGTCGTCGATGCCCGCGGGCTCGCGCTCCCACGCCAGCAGGCGCTCGGGCGTGCACTCGCGCGTCGCGAACTCGCGCACCGCGTTCTTCAGCTCCTGCTGCTCCGGCGTCGGCGTGAAGTCCATCGCGTTCCCTACTTGCGCGGCAGGCCGTAGCCCATGAAGCCGATGATGTCGCGCTGCACCTCGTTGGTGCCGCCGCCGAAGGCGAGCATCGGCGCGATGCGGTAGAGCCACTGCATGCGGCCCTCGGCGAGCGCGCCGGGCTCCTGCGCGTGCGTCTGGCCGTTGAGCCCGAGGATCTCGCAGCCGGTGTCGGCGATCCGCTGCGTCAGCTCCGAGACGTGGATCTTCGCCATCGACGACTCGGCGGCCGGCACGCCACCACGGTCGAGCGCGACGGCGGTCTCGAGGCCGAGCATGCGCGCGGCGTCGATCTCGACCTGCAGGCGCGCGAGCCGCTCGCGCACCCACGGGTCCTCGCGCAGCGGACGCCCGTCCACGACGCGCGTCTTCACCTCGTTCACCAGCGCGCGGAAGTGGCGCCGCGCCATGCCGATCGAGCCGATCGACAGGCGCTCGAAGTTCAGCGCCATCGCGGCGTAGTAGAAGCCCATGCCGCGCTCGCCGATCAGGTAGCTACGCGGCACGCGCACGTTGTCGAGGAAGAGCGCGTTGGTGCGCAGCCCCGGCCACACCCAGATCGGCTGCACGCTGACGCCGGGCGCGTCCATGGGCACGATCATCATCGAGATGCCCTTGTGCTTCGGCGCGTCGGGCTCGGTGCGCACGGCGATCCAGTTGTGGGTCGCCATGTGCGCCATGGTGTTCCACATCTTCTGGCCGCTCACGATCCACTCGTCGCCGTCGAGCTCGGCGCGCGTGCGCAGCGACGCGAGATCGGTCCCGGCCTCGGGCTCCGAGTAGCCGAGCGCGAAGTCGATCTCCGCCTGGTTGATGCTCGGCAGCCACTCCTGCTTCTGGTCCTCGGATCCGATGCGCATGATCGTCGGCGCGACCGACGTGGCGGTGAGCGGCAGCATCGGCGCGCCCGCGGTCTCGATCTCGTCGATGAAGATCCACTGCTCGACCGCGGTCTTCTCGAGTCCGCCGTACTCCTTCGGCCACGAGAGCCCCCACCAGCCCCGGTCGCGCAGGGCGTCGAGGAACCGCCGGGCGCGCGGCCCGCGGCCCTCGTTGCCGACCTCGCGCGTCTCGCGCGACAGCGACTCGTCGACGTGCTCGGCAATGAAGGCGCGCACCTCGTCGCGCCACGCGCTCTCGCGCGGGGACAGGTCGTAGTTCATGACCGCGAGACTGCCACGGGCCGGGACGAAAGCAAGCGATCGACCGACTACTGCCGGCCCGGTCTCTCTCCGGTGGAGACTACGCCGCCGGACGCAGCCGCGGCAGGACCGCCTTCGTGAACAGCTCGATGCTCTCCCAGCCGAGCGCCGCCGGAATGCCGCCCATCAGCGGGTGCAGGATGATCCGGCCTTCGCGCTGCGCGAGGGCCACGCACTCGTCGGGCGTGAGAACCTGGTACACGCCGCTCGCCCGCACGTCGGCGATCGTCTGCCCCTGCACGTGGACCTGCGAGCGCTGGTCCGGCGTCTGCCACGCCGCGTAGGTCTGCGCGTCGTACAGGGCGTGCTCCCCGATCCGGGCCCAGTCGCGCTCGGGGTCCTCGCTCACGTGCACGAAGCCGGGTCCGCCGGGGAGGCTCACGAAGCCGCCGCCGAAGCCGATCGCCGCGCACTCCTGCTCGTAGGCCTCCTTGAGCTTGACGTCGCCGATCGACGGGAAGAAGCCGCAGTGCAGCCGTGCCGCGCGACGCGCCGCCTTCTCGGTCGAGCCGCCGATCATGACGACCGGCGGCACCGCCGGCTTCGGCGTCACCCGCACCGTGCGGCCACCGAACTCGAACGGCTCGCCGGTCCACGCCTGGCGCATCGCGCGCACCGACTCCTCGAGCAGCGTGCCGCGCCGCTTGCGGTCGACGCGCGCCATCTCGAACTCCTCGGCCCGATACCCGAGCCCGGCGACGAGGCTCACCCGGCCGCCGCTGACGAGCGAAGCAGTCGCGAGCTGCTCCGCGAGACGGATCGGGTCGTGCAGCGGCGCCAGCACGGCGGCGATGTTGATCGGGATGCGCTTCGTGCGGCCCGCGATCGCCGCGGCGAGCGTGACCGGCGACGACATGAAGCCGTCCTCGACGCCGTGGTGCTCGGACAGCACCACGACGTCGACCCCGGCCTGATCGGCCCACGCGCACTGGTCGAGGCAGGCCGCGTACTGCCCGGCGTGGCTGGTCCTGGCGAACGGGGGAACCCGCAGGTCGAAGCGAAGGCCGATCATCGTCATGCCGGTCGGTCTACCGGCCGCGTGCGGCCGGGGTCAATGCGGCACCGCGCTGCGTGCCGCACGTCGGCTCGCCGAGCGATCCCATCGCCGAGTAGTGGGCAAGCTCGTCGCCCCCGCCCCCGGCCCGTGGGCAAGCTCGTCGCCCCATCCCGGGCCGGCGGGCGAGCGCTTGAACCCTTCCGCGACCAGCGGGCGAGCGCATTGACCCCATCCCGGACCTCCAGTACCCAGACGGCGTGGCTGGGCCTCGGCTGGTGATCGTCACCGGGAAGGGTGGCGTCGGCAAGACGACCGTGGCCGCCGCGGTGGCGCAGGCCGCCGTCGCCGCGCGGCGGCGCGTCCTGCTGGTCGAGGTCGCGACGCCGGGGCCCCTGGCGAGCGTGCTCGACGTCCCGCCCCTTGCCGGCGAGCCACGCCACGTTCGCGAGGGGTTGAGCGCGGTCGCGCTCGAGGAGTCGTCGGCGCTCGAGGATCTGGTCCATCAGATGATGCCGCTCCGTCTGCTGTCGCGCCGCCTGCTGTCGAGCGACACCTTCCGCATCATCGCCGCCGCCGTGCCGGGCATCATCGAGACCGCGCTGCTGGCGCGGGTGATCGGCTGGCTCGAGGAGCGGGATCGCCGCGGACGCCCGCTCTGGGACCTCGTCGTGCTCGACTCGCCCGCGAGCGGCCACTCGGTGCCGCTGCTCGCGACGCCGCGCACGCTGTCCGGGCTCGCGACGGTGGGGCCGCTGGGCGCGATCGTCCGGAAGACGTCGTGCTGGCTCTCCGATCCCGCGCGGACACGTGCCCTGGTCGTCGCGATCCCGGAGGACTGGGCGATCGCCGAGGCGGTCGAGCTCCGCGAGTCGCTGCGCGACGGCCTCGCCCTGCCCGTCGCACGCCCCGTCCTCAACGCGGTGTTCCCGAAGCGCTTCTCGCGCACCGACGAGACGCTGCTCGAGGAGGCCGAGGCGAGCGGCAGCATCGACCCGCAGCTCCTCGAGGCAGGACGCTACTTCATCCGCCGCCGCGCGGTCGCGATGGAGCACGGCCGCACGCTGCGCGCGGCGACCCGCGAGCGTCCGCTCGAGCTGCCCTTCGTGTTCTCGGGCAGCATGACCTGGGAGGACCTCGCCCCCCTCGCCGAAGCGCTCGACCCCCTCCTGGAGACCGCGTGACGATCGACCCCCGGGCCCCGGGCCTGCTCGCCATGGTCGAGGACGCTCGCGTGGTCGTGTGCCTGGGGCCGGGCGGCGTCGGCAAGACGACCAGCGCTGCCGCCATCGCGGTCGCGGCGGCGATGGGCGGACGGCGCGTCGCGGTGCTCACGGTCGATCCGGCGGCGCGCCTGAAGGACGCGCTCGAGCTGCCGGAGACCCCCGGCACCCTGCACCGCGTGCCACTGCCCGGCCGCGCCGCGGGGACGCTCGACGCCATCCTGCTCGACGCGAAGGGCATCTTCGACGAGCTCGTGCGGCGTCTCGCGCCGACGCCGGCGGTCGCCGAGCGCGTGCTCGACAACCCCGTGTACCAGAACGTCGCCGGCGCGTTCGCCGGGTCCGACGCCTACATGGCGCTCGAGCAGCTGCTCGACATCGTGGAGAGCGACGACTTCGACCTGGTCGTCGTCGACACCCCGCCCGCGAGCCACGCGCTCGAGCTGTTCGACGCACCCGAGCGTATCCTGGCGCTCCTCGACTCGCGCGCTCTCGAGTACCTGGGAGAGCCGATGCGGATCCTCGGCGGCGCCTCGTCGCGCCTCGCGCGCGGGCTGCTGTCCGGCGTCATCGCCGGACTCGAGCGCATGACCGGCCTCTCGCTGCTGAGCGACATCTCGGCGCTCGCGACCGACTTCGGCGCGGTCGTGCCGGGGTTCCGCGAGCGGGCGCGCGCCATCCGGACGCTGCTCCGTGCGGGCGACACCCGCTACGTGCTGCTCGCCGCCCCCGACCCCCACGCGACGCGCGACCTGGTCGCGTTCGCGCGCGAGGTCGCGCGCGCCGGCGTCGGCGTCGATGCCGTGGTGGTGAACCGGGTGCTGAGCTTCACGCTCGACGACGCCGCGCGCGGCGCGACGGCGCACGGCAGCGCGGCTCCGTCGGCGACGGCGTCGGCAGACCGGAGCGCGCAGAGACGGCGCTGGTCCGCGACGCTCGCGCGCCACCTCGTCGTGTGCGCGAAGGACCTCGACACCCTGCGCGCGGCCCAGGCCCAGGTCATCGCCGGCCTGCGCGACGGGCTCGCTGCACCGACTGGCGGCGCGGACCGTGCGCCGATCTGGGTCGAGCTCCCCGCGCTGTCGCCCGCGCCGACGACACTCGACGGCATCGTCGCCCTGGCGCACGCCCTCGCCGAAACGCGCGCCCGCTCGACGACGGCCGCCTGACGGCGCGGCTACCGGGGTGTCGCCTCGCGACGTCGGCGCCGCTACCGGGGTGTCGCCTCGCGACGTCGGCGCCGCTACCGGGGTGTCAGCTCGCGACGTCGGCGCCGCTACCGGGGTGTCAGCTCGCGGCGTCGGCGCCGCTACCGGGGTGTCAGCTCGCGGCGTCGGCGCCGCTACCGGGGTGTCAGCTCGCGGCGTCGGCGCCGCTACCGGGGTGTCAGCTCGCGGCGTCGGCGCGCCCTTGCGGCCTGGGCTTTCGCGGCCGTGCCGCTCGCGGCGGCGGCGCCGCCTTGGCCGCCGCGTGTGCGGCCAGCAGGCGGTCCAGCTTGATGTTGACGTTGACGAGGCTCCCCTGCAGCGCCTCGACCTTGTTCACCACCCGGTTCAGGTCGGCCCGGGTCGGCAGATTGAGCGCCGAGAGGACGGCCTGCATGTTGCGGTCGACCTGGCCCTTGGTTTGCGCCGCGCGGCGCAGCGCCCCGGCCAGCGCCTCGGTGACGTGCGCACTGGAGAGAATCTCCTCCGCGAACTGGCCCAGCCGCTCCTCGCCTGCCCCCACCAGACGCTGCCAGAGCGAATCGGGCTGCTTCTGGTTCGCCATCTCCGGATTCCTTTCTTCGCGCAATAGGCCCGCGCTCCGAGCCGGCGCGCTCGATCCCGTCCTGCCGTTGCACTACAGTTCGACCGGTGAGGCGGTCAAGGTGAACGCGCTGGCGTGGATTCTGGGGACGCTGAGCGGGCTGCGCTTCGTGGCGCCCGATCTGCCGGCCGACGTGACGGTCGTGACGGCGATCGCGATGCACATCACGCACGCCGTGATCTGCCGCTATTTCGCGTCGCAGAGCGGCCGCGACGGCACGCGCTGGGCGCTGTACGCGATGCTCGGCGGCCTGGTCACGACAGCCGCCCTGCTGGTTCTCAAGGAGCTCGACCCCGCGCCGGCCGAGCCGCCGCACTGAGGCAGGCTCAGGCGCCGGCGCCCTCGGCGACGACGAAGGCCACGGCGAGATTCGCCGCGTGGGTCAGCGACAGCGACCAGCGCACGATGCCCAGACGGCGGGCCGTCTCCGCGGCGGCTCCGGACAGCACCACGTGCGGTGCCGCCGCGCGCGCGCGGACGACCTCGATCTCGTGCCAGGCCGCGTGCCGGCCCCAGCCGACGCCGAGCGCCTTCATCACGGCCTCCTTCGCAGCGAAGCGCGCCGCGTAGCTCTGGGCGCGGCCGCGGCCGCGCGACTCGCAGTAGCGCTGCTCGCCCGCGGTGTAGACGCGCGTCCGGAAGCGCTCGCCATGGCGCGCGGCCAGCGCCCGCTCGATGCGGTCGATCTCGGCGAGGTCCACGCCGGTTCCGATCACCACGGGCAGCCGTCCTTCAGCACGCGCTGCAGCTGTGGCAGGTCGCGACGTCGCACGGCGGCGTCTCGCGCTCGAGCAGCGCCTTGCGCCACTCGACGAGCAGGTACCGCTTGTCGACGTGGTGGTCGATGAAGTCCCACGGCAGCCACTCGTCGGGCTCGTAGCGCCGGTGGACGAACTCGTCGGGCGACGGGCAGCCGTCCATGCCACCCGCACGCACCGCCTCCTGCACGACCGGCCAGAACGCACCGCCGCTCTCGTGGACCTTCACCAGCAGCGGCGCCACGCGGCGATCGCCGCGCGACAGCAGCGTCTGCCAGTAGGCCTCGCGCGGCGATTCAACGTCGAGCGACGCGCCCGGGATGCGCTGGACCGCGCGGCGCAGGAGCTGCGCGCGCTCGCGCAGGGTCTTGAGATCGAGCATCGGCTCCCACTGCAGCGGCGTCCACGGCTTCGGGACGAAGGGATTGATCGACAGCGTGATGCGGCCCACGCCGCGTGCGAGCCGCGCACGGATCTTCGCCGCGAGGTCCGCGATCGCCAGCACGTCGTGGTCGGTCTCGGTCGGCAGCCCGATCATCGAGTAGAGCTTTAGCGCCGATACGCCGCCCGCCGCGAGCAGCTCGGCCGCGCGCAGGATCTCGTCCTCGGTCAGGTTCTTGTTGATCACGCGCCGCATGCGCTCGGAGCCGGCCTCGGGCGCCACCGTGACCGAGCGCGTGGCGTTGCCGCCGAGCGCTGCCGCGAGCTCGGGACCGATCAGGTCGGCCTTCAGCGACGAGGGGGACGCTCGCCCGCCGCGCTCGGCGACCTCGCGGCACAGCGCGGCGATGCCCGGCTGGCTCGCCATCTCGGCGCCGACGAGCCCGACGGTCTTGCGGTGCTCGAGCGCCGTGCCGAGGACGTCGTCGCGCAGCGAGCGCGCGCTGCGGTGGCGCACCGGGCGGTACATGAAGCCGGCCGCGCAGAAGCGGCAGCCCCACTCGCAGCCGCGGCTCGCCTCGACGAGGAACATGTCGCCGAAGACGGCATCGGGTGCGAGGATCTGCGATCGCGTCGGCGCGTCGTCGAGGCGCGCGACGTAGCGCCGGCGGACGCGCGGCGCCGCGGCGTCGACGTTTGCGAAGCCCCCGCGCTCTCCCGGCAGGTACGCGCCCTCGATCGCGGCCGACGCAGACAGCAGCTCGGCACGTCGGCCGCCGCCGCGCCGGGCTGCGCGGAGCGCATCGAGCCACTCCGGCACCATCTCCTCGCCCTCGCCGATCAGGAACAGATCGACGAACTCGGCGATGGGCTCGGGGTTCAGGAAGGTCGCCGGGCCGCCGACGACGATCAGGGGATCGTACCCGGTCCGCTGATCCCGATACAGCGGCAGTCCCGCGCCGGCGAGGACGTCGAGCAGGTGGACGTAGTCGGTCTCGAACGAGATCGAGAACGCGACCACGGCGAACGACGACAGCGGTCGTCCGGTCTCGAGCGAGCGCAGGCGCTCGTAGGGCGGCTCGTCGGGCAGGAAGGCGCGCTCGACCTGCACGCCCGCACGGACCAGGATCCCGTAGATCGCCTGGAAGCCCAGGTTCGCCATGCCGACGGGATACGTGTTCGCGTAGGCCAGGCAGACGCTCAGGTCCGAGCCCTTCGCGGGGCGCGGTGCCAGGTGCACCTCGGCCGCGAGGCGCTCGCGGTCGCGCGATTCCTGCGCCCGTGACATCCCCGCCGACGGTAGCGGCCGCGGGGGCGGGCAACAACACGACGAAGGGGACGGTGGCCTCGCGGCCTGCCGTCCCCTTCGCACGCCGGTCAACGCTTCAGGATGCCGTCGGACGACGCGCTGCGCGGGTGTCGTCCTTCGTGGTCGGACGAGCCGGTGCCGACGTCAGTCGGCCTGCTTGCGGAGAAACGTGGGAACGTCGTACTCCGACTCGTCGTCGACGATGCTGCCTCCCCGAGCGGTCGGGTCGTCGCTCTGCTCCTCGCCGCGTCGCCGATGCCACACCGGATTCTCGCCGTCGTCGACGATGAGTCCCATCTTCACCACGCGCCGGGTGCCGGTATCGCGCACGGGCTCGCGCGCCGGCTCACGAACCGGGTCCCGCAGCACGGACCGCGGCGGGGGTGCCGACGAGATCGGCGTCGGCGAGATCGATCGCCGGTCGTACGCCGACTGCGCCGACTGCGGCTGTGCGGCGTGCTGGTGCGATGCGAAGCTGTCCGCCTGCGGCGGGAGCACGGCACGCTCGGGCTCGCCGAAGCCGGTTGCGATCACCGTGATGCGGATCGCGTCGCCCATCGACTCGTCGATCACCGCACCGAAGATGATGTTCGCGTCGTCGTGGGCCTCTTCCTGGATCAGCGTCGCGGCCTCGTTGACCTCGTGCAGCGTGAGGTCGGCGCCACCCGTGATGTTGATCAGCACGCCGCGCGCACCCTGGATCGAGAGGTCGTCGAGCAGCGGCGACGAGATCGCACGCTGCGCGGCCTCGATGGCGCGATTCTCCCCCTCGGCGAGGGCCGCGCCCATCATCGCCATCCCCATCTCGCTCATGATCGTGCGAACGTCGGCGAAATCGAGGTTGATCAGGCCGTGCACGGTGATGAGGTCGGAGATGCCGCGGACGGCCTGCAGGAGGACGTCGTCGGCCTTCTTGAAGGTCTCCATGATCGGCATGTTTCGGCCGGAGACCGAGAGCAGGCGCTGGTTGGGGATGGTGATCAGGGTGTCGACGCTCTGCTTGAGCTCCTTGATCCCTTCCTCCGCCTGCCGCATCCGGCGCTTGCCCTCGAAGTGGAAGGGCTTGGTGACCACGCCGACGGTGAGCGCACCGAGCTCACGCGCCACCTGCGCGATGACCGGCGCGCCACCGGTGCCGGTGCCGCCGCCCATGCCGGCGGTGACGAACACCATGTCGGCTCCGTTGACGAGATCGCGCAGGTACTCGATGTCGGAGCTCGCGGCCTCGCGACCGACCGCGGGGTTGGCCCCGGCGCCCAGCCCCTTGGTGAGGCCGGTACCGAGCTGGACCTTCACCGTCGCGAGATTCGCGGCGAGCGCCTGGGCGTCGGTGTTGGCGACGATGAAATCCACGCCGGGCATGCCGGCCTGGATCATCGTGTTGACGGCGTTACCGCCCCCTCCCCCCACACCGATGACCTTGATGCGTGCGCCTTCGTGCTCCCCACCCGTCAGCTCGATCATCAGCCAACCTCCAATTCGCATTCGCCCCGCCCGGTGCTCGGCCGGCTCTGCCGACCGCGCTCCCCGGGTGGGCCTCGTCGCTCGCTTCGTGCGCCGGAACGCCTGCACCGTTCCGTCCCCCTGGAACCATCGAACTCGCGGGCTCGTCGCCCGTTTCCTCCCAGATCGGAGGCCTGCGCTCAACCTCAGAAGAACTCGCGCAGCCAGTCGCCCATACGATGCTTGACCTTCGAAAGTACGCCCTGCGAGCCGGCACCAGCCGCGGCTGCAGCGACGAGATCCTGCGCTGGAGCGTGGGCCCCCAGAAGCAGACCGACTCCGGTCGCGTACCCCGGTCCACTGACGATGTCGGCAAGCCCGCCGCCAGCCTGCGACGGAGCCCCGATTCGGACCGGCAGGTGAAACACGCGCTCGGCGAGACCGACGATTCCGTCGAGGCTCGCCGTCCCTCCGGTCAGCACGACGCCCGACGACAGGAGGTTCTCGACGCCGGCGCGGGACGCCTCCTGCGAGACGAGACCCAGGATCTCCTCGACACGCGGCTCGATGATCTCGGCGAGGATCTGCCGGGCGAGGACCCGCGGTCCGCGGCCGCCGACGCTCGGCACCTCGATCATGTCGTCGTTGCCGACCGAGCTCGCGAGCGCGCAGCCGAAGCGCTGCTTGAGCTTCTCCGCCTCCTGCGGCGGCGTTCGCAACCCGGCCGCGATGTCGTTGGTCAGGTGGCTGCCGCCGAGTCCGAGGACGGCGGTGTGGCGCACCGCGCCTCCCTGGTAGACCACGAGGTCGGTCGTACCGCCCCCGATGTCGATCATGGCGACACCGAGGTCGCGCTCCTCCTCGGTCAGGACCGCATAGGCCGAAGCGAGCGGCGCCAGCACCACCTGGGAGACCTCGAGACCGCTCCGCTCGCAGCACTTCACGACGTTCTGCACCGCAGCCGTCGCCGCGGTCAGGACGTGGACGCGGGCCTCGAGTCGGACGCCGGCCATCCCCTGCGGCTGCTTGATGCCGTCCTGGTCGTCGATGATGTACTCCTGCGGCACGACGTGCAGGACTTGCCGGTCCATCGGCAGCGCGACCGCCTTGGCCGCATCGAGCACGAGCTCGATGTCGGCCGGGCACACCTCGCGACCCTTGATCGGGACCATGCCGTGGCTGTTGAAGCCCCGGACGTGGCTGCCGCTGGCGCTGACCACCACGCTGTGGATCTCGCAGTCGGCCATGATCTCGGCCTCGCGCACGGCGCGCTGGATGCCGTGCACGGTCGAGTCGATGTTGACCACGACGCCGCGCTTGAGCCCCTGCGACGGCGCCGTCCCGAGGCCGATGACGTGCGGACCGTCGTCCTGCATGGCCGCAACCAGCACGGAGGTCTTGTGCGTACCGAGATCGAGGCCGACGTGGATCGCTTGCTTGCGGGCCATCGTGCTCAGCTCACCCCCTGCGACGGCACCCAGCGTGCCACCACGGTGCGCGGGTCGCTGACGTCGACGCTGCCCGCCAGCCGGCCCACCGCAACCTCCTCCGACACATCCGCGCCGGAGCCCCCGGACATCACCGAGGATGCGTGCGACAGCACGCGGCGGAGCGCGTACAGCTTGTCGCGCCAGTCCCCCCAGCCGAGCCGCATCGCCAGGCGGCCGTCCTCGCTGAAGGCCTCGACCGCCGGGCGCTCCTGCCCGGGCCGGAGCACGACCTCGGAGATGCGGATGCCCGCGGCGCCGGTTTCGAAGAGATGGGCCACGCGCACGGCCTCACGCAGCTCCCGCGGCAGCGGCAGTTCGGGCTGTGCACGCTCCGGGTGCGCGCGACGCCAGGTGTCGGCATCGACGCTCACGATGGGCAGCTCGCTGGTCTGGCCGGTCGCCGCGGGGTCGAGCACCGCCCCGCTCTGATCGATCAGGAAGTAGCCGCTGGCGGTGCGCAGGACAGCGCGGGGACGCCGCTCGCGGACGGTGATCCGCAGCCGATCCGGGAGGTGACGACGCACCTCCGCCGCGGCGATCGCCGGCTGCGCCTCGAGCCTCGCCTGAAGCTCCTGAGGCGAAGCCTGCCAGATGCTGCTCCCCTCCACCATTCCCAGCCACATCCGCACCCTTGACGCGTCGAGTCGGTCGAGCCCCTCGATCTCGATCGCGCGTACCGCGAAGTACCGATGTTCCCTGCAGTAGCGCATCACCGGGCCGACTGTAAAGAAGATTCCGCCCGCGAGCGCCAAAAAAACGATGTTTCGTATCGGCCAACTGCGCGGGTCGACGACGCTCCCGGCGAGCTCGTCGCGGCTCAGCCGGGGGCGACCGAGCGTTGCCGCACCGCGCCGCGAACCACCGCGACGCCCACCAGACCAGCCTAGCTTCACGCCACCGCCCCTCCTCCCAGCCGGGTCTCGCGCACGTGCACGGCTGCAAGATCGAGCAGGCGCTCGATCAGGTCCTCGAGCTCGATGCCGGCGTGGCGCGCCATCGCCGGGAACCAGCCGAGCTCGTGCAGGCCCGGCAGCGTGTTGCACTCGAGGACGAACATCGCGCCGTCCTCGCGCACGCGCAGGTCGACCCGGCTGTACGACCCCGCAAATAGAGCGCGGTGCGTGGCCAGCGCGATCTCGAGCGCGCGCGGGTAGAGCGCGCCGAGCGGTGCCGGAAGAACAAACCGCTCGCGGCCCGGCGTGTACTTGACATCGTAGGTGTGCAGCTCGTCACCGAGCGGCACGACCTCCATCGCCGCGAGCGCGCGACCCTCGAGGATCGCGACCGTCACCTCGCGCCCCGGCACGTACTCCTCGACGATCACGTCCGCGTCGTAGCGGCAGGCGAGCGCGATCGCGCCCTCGAGGGCTCCGGGGTCGCGCACCATGGAGACGCCGTTGCTCGAGCCCTCGCCGCGCGGCTTGACCACCGCCGGCAGCGGCACCGCCGGCAGCGCATCGTTGCCGTGGCGGCCGACCATCGCTCCCCGCGGCGTGGGCACGCCCGCGGCCAGCAAGATCTGCTTGGCGAGCCACTTGTCCATCGCCAGCGCGCTGCCCAGCACGCCCGCGCCCGTGTACGGGATGCCCATCACCTCGAGGAGCCCCTGGATGCAGCCGTCCTCGCCGTAGCGGCCGTGCAGCGCGTTGAACGCGACCTCGATGCCGTGGTCTTCGAGCGTCCGCGCGACGTCGCGCCCGACCGCGATCTCGCGCACGTCGTAGCCGCGCGCGCGCAGCGCGCCCGCCGCAGCACGCGCGCTGCGCTCGGAGATCTCGCGCTCCGACGAGAGCCCACCCGACAGCACGCCGACCCGTCTGCCGCGCCAGCGACCGCGCACGACCTCCGCTCCGCTCACCACTCCCCCACCAGCCGCACCTCCGGCTCGAGCCACACCCCACGCTTCCGCCAGACGGTATCGCGCACTTCGCGCATCAGGTCACGCACTTCGGACGCTTTCGCCCCACCGGCGTTGACGATGAAGTTCGCGTGCTGCGGCGACACCAGCGCCCCGCCGACGCGAAGTCCCTTCAGTCCGCAGAGCTCGATGAGGCGCCCGGCGAAGTCGCCCGGGGGATTCTTGAAGATCGAGCCCGCGTTGGGCTGCCCCAGCGGCTGGTGCCGGCCGCGTCGGCGCTTCGCCGACGCGAGCGCGCGCGCGATCTCCTCGGGCTCGCCACGCGCGATGCGCAGCTCGAGCGCCGTGACGGCGAAGCCGCGCGGCAGGTCGAGGCGGCGGTAGGCGAATCCCAGATCCGCACGCGGAATGCGCACCCGCTCGCCGGCAGCGCTCACGCCGCGGATCGCGACCGTGACGTCGGCAATCTCGCCGCCGAAGGCACCGGCGTTCATCCGCACGCCGCCCCCGACGGTGCCGGGGATGCCCTCGCCGAACTCGACGCCGCGATAGCCGCGCGAGCAGATCTCCAGCACGACACGCTTGAAGTTCGCGGCCGCGCCGGCGACGACGTCCGCGCCGGAGTCGTCCTCCGCGAGCCACTCGGTTTGCGCGAAGCTGCGGCCGAGCTTGATCGTGACGCCGCGCACCCCACGGTCCGAGACCACCAGGTTCGTCCCGCCGCCGAGAAGAAAGACCGGTAGCTGCATCGCGCACGCGTGGCGCACGAGTGCCGCGAGCGCCTGCTCCGTCTCGACCTCGCAGAAGAGGGCGGCCGGCCCGCCGACGCGCATCGAGGTGTGGCGCGACAACGGCTCGTCGCGCCGCACGCGGCAGTCGGGACCGAGCGCCGCGGGGTCGAGGGCCGCGCGCGTTGCGTCGA
>VGTK01000132.1 GCA_016874715.1 Deltaproteobacteria bacterium
GCCTGCTACAACTCGTTCGGCACGCCGATCCAGGCGCAGATCGAGCGGCGATCGGCGCGACTGCCGGTGCGCGCGGCGGCGGAGGAGCTCGCCGCCCTCGGGTTCCGTACCGTCTACGTCCATCGCCGCTTTCTCGAGCAGGGCTTTCACGCCCACCAGATCGCGGCGATGGCTCGCGCCGCCGCCCGGCCGGAATCGCCGCTGAAGGCAGTCGCCAGCTCGGCGACGATCGACGCGTACCGGCTCACGCCGTCGTCGGAGCTGCACACGGACGTCGCGGCCCTCTCGCCCGTGCACGAGTTTCCGGGCGCCGCAGCTGAGGCGGCGGTGGTGACGGGGCCACGCGCCAAGCTGACCTTCCCGATCGTCAATCCACGACAGGCGACCTTCGTTCTGCCGGGGGACCCGGCGCCGAGCGAGCTGGTCGTCACGTGGAGAAGGCGCGCCGACGGCGCGACGCACGAGCAGCGCCTGCGTGCGCTGTTGCCGCTCGCCATCGCCGCCCTGTCACGCGCCGACCTCGAGCTCGAGCTCGACGTCCCCGGCGCCCCCGGCATCTACGATGTGCTGGTCGCGCCCGCGACGTCGCCGGGTCGGCCGCTGTCCCGGACTAGCGTGCGCGTCCGGCGCGGCCGGCCGTAGCGCTCCCGGCATGGCCGGGTTCGAGTGCCGCCGGGCGGGCGAGCTACTTGCACTGCAAGGTGCTGCCGTTGACGTTGGACGTGCAGGAGGGGGGGAGCGGCGTCTCGAGGTAGTGGATCTCGCCGCATTCGCCGGTCGCCGCGGTCGGGGCGTCGAGCACCACGATCGCCGCGAGTGGCAGGAGGATCGGGTTCTGCGCGTACGCGCCCTTCTTGCCCGTCGCCCTGAGCTTGATCAGGTCCGGCCGCGACGCGGACTTGCTGAGCTTGACCTGGTTCAGCAGGCCGCCGATCGCCGTCGGGCTGCGGAAGGTGAAGCTCGTTGCGGCGCCGTTCGACGTCCAGCCGGTGCGGGTGAGCGGGTCGTAGGCACCGGCCGGGACCGCGACGTCGAACAGCGGGTCGCCCGCGCCGTCCTCGAGGATGAGCCGGGCGCCCTTCGCGGGCGGGTCCAGCACGGGTGCCACCGCGAAGTCGAGCTCGCCCGTGAAGGTGAAGGTGTCGTCGCCGGGGCCGGTGGTGAACTTGGTCAGCTTGAGCTTCGGCTTGCCGATCGTCACCCCGTTCGTGCACGGATCGCACTCGTCGCCGAGCCCGTCGTCGTCGCCGTCGAGCTGCGCCGGGTCGGGATCGATCGGACAGAGGTCCTGCTCGTCACAGACGCCGTCCGCATCGCCGTCGGGCTTGCGCTGGTCGACCGGGCACGCGCCGCTGGCGCCCGTGCAGGCCTCGGCGAGGTCGCAGTCGTCCGCGACCGGACGACAGAGCGTGCTCGCCGCGATGAAGGCGCATGCGGACGTGCAGCAGTCGCCCCCGATCACCGCACCGCCGTCGCACTGCTCTCCGGCGTCGACGGTGCCGTTGCCGCAGTCGTCGACGAGGATGCGGACGAGGCCGAAGTCCCGCGCGCTACCCGTCCGCGCGGTGCCGACGACGACCACCTTGGCGTCAGCCTGGAGCGCAACCCCGTGCACCTCGTCGGAGCCGCTGCCGCCGACCGGCGTGTTGACCGTACCGGCACCACCGAACAGGGAATCGAGGCTGCCGTCCGCGTCGTAGCGCGCCACGGCGAAGTCGTCGCTGCCGCCGAAGCGGCCGGTGCCGGCGACGACGAACCGGTCGTTGACGTCGACCGCGACCGCCTTGCCCTGCGAGAACGTCCCGATCGCCGTGGTGAGCCGACCGTCGCCGTCGAGGGTCGTGTCGAGCGCCCCGCTCGCGTCGAGACGGGCCACCGCGAAGTTGTCCACCGTCCCGATGCGCGCGTAGCCCGCAACCAGGATGCGGCCGTCGTCGAGCAACGCGATCGACTCGCCCGACTCGTCGCCGGTGCCGAAGGTGATCGTGCGCAGCCCCGCTCCTCCATGGAAGCCCGGGTCGAGCGTCCCGCTGGTGGTCAAGCGGGCGACGAACATGTCGCGCGCCGTTCCGGCGTAGCCTGCGATCAGGATCTTGCCGTCGCCGTCGATCGCGACGGCGAGCGCCTCGTCGTTGCCGGTGCCGATCCCGAAGGTGTGCTTGCCGTCGAGGCTGAAGCTCGTGTCGAGGGTGCCGTTGGCATGGTAGCGCGCGATCGCGACGTCGCGGTTCGCCGCGGTGCGCGAGTAGCCCGCCGCGACGATCTTGCCGTCGTCCTGGATCGCGACCGCGTTCACCACGTCCTCGAGCGTTCCGATGGACGTGACGACCTTGCCGTCCCCGTCGAAGCTGGTGTCGAGGGCGCCGCTGGCATCGTACCGCGCGAGCGCGAACGCCTCGGCGCCGCTCTCGCGCCGGAACCCGCCGACGACGATCCTGGCGTCGTCCTGCACCGCCACCGCGAAGGCGCGATCGACGTCGCTGCCGATCGGGGTGAGGACGACGCCCGTGCCGCCGAAGCTGGTGTCGAGACCGCCGTCGAGGTCGAAGCGGGCGACCGAGAAGTCGTCATTGGTTCCGGTCGAGTAGCCGGCGACGACGATCCTGTCGTCGTCCTGGATCGCCACGGCCCGACCGAAGTCGTCGGCGGAGCCGGTCGGCGCGACGACGATGCCGCCGCTTCCGAAGGTCGAGTCGAGCGCGCCGGACTGGCCCCAGGCGACCCCCGTCCACGAGGAGACGGTGAGCACGACAGCCATCAGGCGGGCATGGGCTCGGACATGCGGGAGCCGGGCAACGGGACGCTGTGACACGGGGACCTCCAGGGGGGCAGGTAAGATCTCGGAGAATCCTAGGCTTCCCTCCCGGCGCCTCGCAAGCAACGAATCGCGAAACGATGGTCTCCGGGCGTCGCCCGCCTCGCAGGGGCGGGCGAGCCATCCCCGCGCGCCCCGTGGCCGCGGATCTCGGTGGCGGAGGGGCAGCCCCGCCTTTCGGTCTGCTGTGCGGCACTCCCCGTTCGGGCAGCCGGCGGTCCTTCCCGAGCGGCTCGTCCGCTACACGGCGGATGCGCCGGGGCGTGCGTCAAGCGGCGCGTGGCTCGAGCCGGTAGCGGATCGGCACGCGCTTGATCCCGCCGACGAAGCTCGAGTGCAGCCTTGCGACGGGGCCTGCGAGCTCGATCTCGGCGATCCGCTCGACGAGCTTCGCAAACGCGACGCGCAGCTCGAGGCGCGCGAGGTTCGCGCCCATGCAGAAGTGCTCGCCGATGCCGAAGGCGAGGTGCGGGTTCGGGTTGCGGTCGACGCGGAACGCGAAGGGCTCGTCGAAGACCTCCTCGTCGCGGTTCGCCGACGGATAGAAGAGGCACAGCGACTCGCCCTTCCGGATCGTCTGCCCGCGCAGCTCGGTGTCCTCGGCGGCGGTGCGGCAGAACTGGATGACCGGCGTCGTCCAGCGGACGATCTCCTCGACCGCGGAGTCGATCAGCGACGGAGCGCGCTTGAGCTTCGCGAGCTCGGACGGATTCTCGATCAGTGCGAGGAGCCCGCCCGAGGTCGCGTTGCGCGTGGTCTCGTTGCCCGCGACGACGAGCAGGAAGTAGTACGACAGCAGCTCGAACGCCGGGATCTCGGCACCGTCGAGATGCGCGTGCGCGAGCAGGCTGGTGATGTCGTCGGTCGGCTTCTTGCGCCGCTCCTCGACCATCGCCATGAAGTACTGGAACAGCGAGAGACGCGCGTTCATCGCCGTCTCCGCCGTCGTGGCGCCCTGCTGGTACTCGGGGTCGCTCGCGCCGATCGTCTCGTTGGTCCACTGGAAGAGCAGGTTCCAGTCGTCGCGCGGCACGCCGAGCAGATCGGCGAGGACCTCGAGCGGCAGGCGCGCGGAGATCGCCTCGACGAAGTCGCACTCGTGCTCGCCGCCGTCGGCGACCAGCTTGTCGAGCAGGTCGTCGGCGATCGTCTCGATCGCGGGACGCAGCGACTGCACGGCGCGCGGGGTGAAGCGCGCGCTCGCGAGCTTGCGGAACTTCGCATGGTCGGGCGGGTCCATGTTGAGCAGGTGGCGCGCGGGCCGGTCGTCGGGGTTCATCTCGGGGACGTCCGGGAACACCGCGAGCCGCGGCGCGTTCAGGAAGAGCCGCGGCTGGCGCGAGATGGTGATGACGTCGGCGTGCTTGGTCACCGCCCAGAACGGTGGGCGCGCGTCCGGGCGGTCGTACCAGTAGAGCGGCGCCTCGCGACGCAGCCGCGCCCACGCCTCGTGCGGGTAGCCGTGCTCGCCGTACGTGCGGTTGCCGACGATGTCGAGGGTGTCGAGCGTGGTCGCGTCGGTCATGGCGTCCTCCCGCGCGGCGGTCCGTCGGTCATGGCGTCCTCCCGCGCGGCGGTCCGTCGGTCATGGCGTCCTCCCGCGCGGCGCGGACGGCGCTGCCGGTGGCGAGCTCAGAGCTTCCTCAGCGCACCGACGAGGAAGCTCCGCGTGCGCGCGATGGAGGCCGCGGCGTCGGGTCCCGACGGAAAGATCGCCGCGAGGAAGTCCGTGACGCCCGCCTCCGAGAGCCGCGTCAGCTGCTCGCCGACCGCGCTCTCGTCGCCGACCACCGCGACGTCCGCCGGCCCCGCGGCCCCCTCGCGGTCGAGCATCGCACGGTACGACGGCAGGAAGCCGTACACGGAGAACGCGTTGCCGGCCTTCTCGCGCGCCGACGCGGGATCGTCGGTGACGCAGATGGGCAGTCCGACGACGACGCGCGGCTTCGGGCGCCCGGCCTTCGCTGCGGCCTCCGAGATCGACGGCACGGTGTGCTCGCGGAGCGTCTTCGGGCCCGTCATCCAGGTGATCGTGCCGTCGGCTTCGGAGCCGGCGAGGGCGAGCATCTTCGGCGCGAGCGCCGCGAGCAGGATCGGCGGCGGCGTGGCGCCGGTGACCGACATCGTCGCCTGTACGCGGAACTCGTTGCCCTGGAAGTCGACGGCGCCGCCGCGGACGAGCGGTCCGAGCACCGCCATGTACTCCTTCATGTGCGAGTACGGCTTCGCGAACGACAGACCGAGCATGTTCTCGATCACGACCTGGTGCGAGAGGCCGATGCCGAGCGCGAACCGCCCCCGCGCCGCGGCGCTCGCCGACAGGGCCTGCTGCGCCATCGCGGTGGGATGCCGCGGGTAGGTCGGCGTGACAGCCGTGCCGACCTCGAGCGTCCTGGTCTCCCGCCCGCAGATCGCCGCCGCGAGGATCGCGTCGATGCCGAAGATGTTCGCGAGCCATCCCGACGCGAAGCCGTCGCGCTCCGCCGCCTGGGCCTGGGCGACCAGGTCGTCGAGGGTTGCCGGGATGCCGCTGAGCTCGCCGACGCCAATTCCGATACGCATCCCGGGAGCCTCCCAGAATGGCCACGTCGGATCAATCCACGGTGTCGAAGTCGCACCCCGGGGCGCGTTGGGTCGCGCGCGGCGTCCTGTGCTACGGGCGCTCCATGCGCCGTTCGCCATCCACGCTTCGTCGCTCCGCCTGCGCGTCGGCCCTGCTCGCGGCGCTCGCGCTCGGCGCCTGCTCCGCGGGCAAGCCGTCGGGTGCCGCCCCGTCCGCGGGCAAGCCGTCGGGTGCCGCGCCGACGGTGCCGACCAGCAAGGCCTTCCACCACGCCGACTCCGAGTGCCGGGAGGTCGCGGCTCGCGAGACAGAGAACGTCTCGCCCCAGACGCAGGCCTCGAAGGCTGCGATCGCGATCTACTGGCGCTGCATGACGACGCACGGCTACCCGCCGCCGACGTCCGCGACGCCGGCTCCCGCGGCGACCCCGCCCGCGTCCTGAGAGTTTGTGAATCCATCCCCGGACCGAGCCGGGAGAGGATGGATTCACAGACTCCGAGACGCCGTCAGCGCGGCGCGGCAGCCGTCGCCGCCGCTTGCGCCCCGTGCTGCGTGCGCACCGTGCGGCCGACGTCGAAGCCCTCCGCCGCCGCGGCGGAAAGCGCCGCACGATAGTCGGCGTCCGCGACGTCCGGCGTGCGGGCGAGGATCCACAGGTACTCGCGGTCCGGCGTGCCGACCACGGCCCAGCGGTAGTCCGGCTCGAGTCCCAGCACCCAATAGTCGCCCCACAGGAACGGCAGGAAAGACAGGAACGCGGGTGCGAAGCGGACCGCGAGCTTGGCTCGCGTCTTCGGGTCGGTGACACGCGCGACGCCGACCGCCTCGACGAGCGCGCCGCTCGCCACCCGGCAACGATTGACCACGTCGATGGTCCCGTCCGGGCGTGCCTCGTAGGTCGCGGTGACGTCGGCCGTGCACCGGCGCTGGAACGGGTTCGGGAAGCGCGCGACCTCGTACCAGTGTCCGCCGTAGCGCCCGAGGTCGACGCTCTCGACGGTGCGCGGCTCGCCCGCCAGCGCCGGCCCGCTGCACGCCATGGCAAGCGGCAGGAAGAGCGCGATCGCTCGGGCGGATGCATGGCGTCTCATCCGGGGCACGATGGCGCGCGGGGATGTGATCCGCAACACCACGCACGTCGTGCCTTGTTTGCCCCCGCGCGGTCGGGGTACATGAACGGGATGCGAACTCGTGCCGTCCGTCCGTCCGTCCGTGTGTGCGCCGTGGCGGCGTCCGTGGTTCTGCTGCTCGCGGGCGCGTCCGCGCAGGCCGACGACAAGCCCGCCCCGGTCGCGGCAAAGGCCGCCGAGAGCAAGCGCGCCCCGGACGCGTCCGAGCGCGCCGCGATGCTCGAGGTGCTGAAGGTCGAGACCGCGCCCAACCGCGCCGCATGGGTCCGCTACTCCGCTGGCGATGCGGAAGGAAAGGCACTCGCCGAGGCCCTCGCCGGCATCTTCGGGGAGGCCGGCTGGAAGGTCGAGACCAGCGCTCTCTCGGGGATGCGGCTCAAGCCCGGGGTGATGATGCTGATCGCCGAGGAGGAGGCCCCGACCTGGGTGCAGGGCGCGCAGGAGGCGCTCGGCAAGAGCGGTCTCAACGCCAACTCGGCGACCGGGTACAAGTCGTACTACGACGAGAAGAAGGTCGAGAACCCGGCGTGGCCCGGGGTGCCACTGCCGAAGGACGCGGCGTTCGTGATCGTCGTCGGCCCCGAGCCGAAGAGCTGATCCGCTCGCTTCGGCGCGCCGCTCTGGACGTCAGACGCGGGACGCGATCTCGCGCGCGAAGCGCTCGGCGAGGTCGGGTCCGCCGAAGCCCGACAGGATGTAGTGCTTCGTCCCCCACTCGCGCTCGCGGCGCTTGAGCTCCGCGACGCACTCGTCGGGCGTGCCGATGAGCGCCATCGGCATGCGCTTCACCTGCTGCGCGGTGAGGCCGAACGCGGCGCCCATGCCGGCCGCGAACTCCTCTCCCTTGGCCTCGGTCTCGGTGATCATCGGCATGAAGATCGTGCTCGAGAACGTGATCGCGTCGGGGTTGCGTCCGGCGGCACGCGCTTCGGTCCGGACGAAGTCGATCTTCGCCTGGAACGCGTCCTCGGTGACCTTGGCGACCTCGCTCATGAGGACCGTGCCGGCGCGGCCGGCGTCCGAGATGATGTTGACGTGGTCGGCCTCGCGCGCGGCGATGCGCAGGACGCCCTTGCCGCTGCCGCCGAGCATCACCGGCGGGTACGGCTGCTGCACCGGCTTCGGCACGATGAGCGCGTCGGCGAGCTCGTAGAACTCACCCTTGAACGTGGTGCGCGACTCGCTCCAGAGGCTCTTGATGATCCGCACGGCCTCGGCGAGCTTGCGCAGCCGCGGCTTCACCTCGGGGAACTCCATGCCCATCATGTCGAACTCGGCCTTGGTCCAGCCCGAGCCGATGCCGAGCGTGGCGCGCCCGCCGCTCACGTGGTCGAGCGTCACGATGGACTGCGCGGTCGTGCCCGGGTGGCGGTAGAGGTTGCACAGCACCAGCGCGCCGATGCGCGCCTTCGAGGTCACCGCACCGATCGCGCCGAGGATGGTCGTCGCCTCCCACGAGCTCCTCGTATCGTCGAGGTCGCCGCCGCCCTGGCGCTCGTAGACCCAGTGGTCGGGTACGTAGAGGGCGGCGTAGCCCCACGCCTCGGCGTTGCGCGCCGTCTCGAGCAGCTGCTTCACGGGGAGAGTTGCCAGCTGGAGCCCGAAATCCATCGTCGCTCGCTATGCGTGCTGCGGCGCGGAGTCAACGGGGATCGGGACACTCGATCCGGGGATCAGCGGCGAAACGACGCGAGCGTGCGAGCGCCGATGCGCCGCGCCCGGGCGATGCGCAGCAGCGACTCGTCGGCCGTCACCACGGCGCCGTCGATGCGCTCGGCGAGCGCAAGATAGACACAGTCGTACACGGGGTGCCGCGCGAGCCGCGCGAGCTCGAGCGCGCGCGGCAGTACCGTGGACGTCGGGTGCCACGTGAGGCCGCCGTGCAGGAGCACGTCCAGCGCTTCGCGCGCCTGGCGGGCCGAGAGCGCGCCGCGGACGGTCTTCTTCCACGGCGCGCTTGCCGCTTCGCCGGCGAGCAGGTCCGGAGCTTCGAGGTCGTGGTCGCCGGCGAGCAGCAGGTCGGCCTCCTCGCTGCCGGTCTCGGGAGCCACCCACTTGATCGCGACACTCGCATCGACGACCAGCGTCACCGGTCGCGGTCCTTGCGGACGAGCTGCGTGCTGTCGCCCTGCTTGCGGCCCGCGAGGCGGCGCCGGCACTCCGCGGCGCGCGCGCGGAAACCCGCCTGATCCGTCCGCGAGGCGTCGACGACGATCGTTCGCAGCTCGCTCTCGAGCGAGACGCCCCTGTGCCTGGCGCGGTCCTTCAGGCGCCGGATGGCGGCGTCGTCGAGGTTGCGGATGATCACCTGCCCCATTGCCATCGAACCGATATCGACGAGAAGCGTGCCGCGTCATTCTGGCGGTGGGACGTGGTGTCCGCCGCGCAGCACGGGGAACTGCCGCTCGGGGACGTCGCACGGGCGCGTGGCGCTCGGCCCGCCGGCGGTGGGGTCGCCCTCGAGGATGGTCGCGCCGGCCGGCGCGTACTGCAGGATGTAGGCCTTGCGCACGGCGGCGGTGACGTTCGGTCCGGTGAGGTGCGGCGTCAGCGACGAGAACACGACGATGCCGCCCGCGTGTACCGGCGCCGGCACCACTTCGGCCGCCTTCTCGAAGCACTCGAAGCCGAGCGGCTCGACGAAGCGGTGCGCGAGCGTCCCGCGGCGGTGCAGGCCGGGGACGACCCACGGGCAGCCGTTCTCCTCGGTCGCGTCGGTGAGCGCCAGCCAGCAGGTCAAGTACTGCTGCGGCTCGACGAAGGTGTAGCCGTTGTCCTGGTGCCACGGGAAGCGGCGCGGCTTCTCGGCCTTCTTGTAGACCGCCTGGTCCCAGTAGAGGTTCACGTCGTCGCCGATGAGGTCGTGGCAGATCGCGACGATCACAGGGTGCGCCGCGAGCCGGCGCAGCACCGGCGAGCGCATGACGAGGTGGATCGAGAAGGTGATCGCGCCGCGCTCGAGGATCGTGAGCCGGCCGTCGGGTCGTGTGCCGAGGTAGGCGTCGACCTCGGCCTCGAGCGGGTCGATGGCCGCGATCGCCGCGGCGACCTCGTCCGCGTCGAGCACGCTCTCGAGCACGACGTAGCCGTCGCGGTCGAACTGCTTCGCCTGCGCCGGTGTCAGCGTCCGCAAGGGGCCGCTGCGCGTGCGCCAGGTGAACTCGCGGCTCCAGGGGTGCAGCGCCGCGCCCTCCGGTAGTTCCAGCTCCCTGCTCACGGGCGCCGCTCCATCGCCTGCGGGACCGGCGCGCCCGCGCGCCGCACCGGCATCCAGTCGTTGACGTACGCCGGCCCGCGCGGCGAGCGGTCGACGGTACCGGCCGGGCTGTAGTGGTAGACCATGGCCGCCCGGATGCCGTCGCTCTCGTTGTCGGTGGAGCGGTGCATCAGGTGGCTGTGGAAGACCAGCAGGTCGCCCGGCTGCAACAGCACGGGCACCGCGCCCGACATGTCGTGGTCGACGATCTCGAGGTAGCCGTAGTTGCTGCCCGGGCGCGGGTCTCTCTCGTGCGGGTGCACGGGCTCGCGGTGCGAGCCCGGCAGGACGTGCAGGCACCCGTTGTCGAGCCGCGCCTCGGTGACCGCGAGCCACACGCCGAGCTGCCGGTCGGGCTCGAAGGGAAAGTAGAGCGCGTCCTGATGCCACGGCTGCCCGTACGCGCCGGGCGTCTTGAAGATGAACTGCGACAGGAAGCAGTCGACGTCGTCGCCGAGCAGGTCCGCGACCAGGTCGAGCAGCGCCGCATCGCGCGCGAAGCGTCCGAAGGTCGGATCGCGGTGCAAGCGGAACACCTTCGAGATCAGGTCCTCCGGCGCGCGCGCGGCCGGGTTGCCGCGCGCCTCCGGCAGCACCAGCGCGGGCGTCACGTCGCGACCCGCCGCGTGATCGCGGCAGATCGCGACGACGCGGGCCAGCATGTCGCCGAGCAGCGGCTCGCGCGCGAAGGCGCGCCGGACGAAGAAGCCGTCGCGCTGCCACGACGCGCGCTCGTCGGTGGTGAGCATCGGGCGCGATCATGCGGCGATGCGACGTCCGCGGTCAACCGGCGCCGCGTGGGTCTGTCGTGCGTGCGTCTGTCGCCGCGCGGGTCGGCGATGCCGCCGCTACAGCCCGTGCGTCTCCTCGAGCCCGAGCATCAGGTTCAGGTTCTGCACCGCCGCGCCGGCCGCACCCTTGCCGAGATTGTCGAGCGTCGCGACCAGCAGGACGTGCCCGAGCGGGCTCGGCAGCACCGCGAGCTCGATGCGGTTGGTGCCGTTCATCGCCTGCGGGTCGAACGCGCGCTCGTCGGTCGGCGCGGTGGTGCTGAACGGACCGACTCCGACGAACGGCTCGCCCGCGTAGCGCACTGCGAGGGCCTCGTGCAGGCGCGCACCGTCGGCACCCTGCGGCAGCAGTGCTGCGTGCAGCGGGATCTCGATGCGCATGCCGCAGCGGAACGGACCGACCGCCGGCACGAAGAGCGGCTTGTGCGCGAGGTGCGCGTAGCGCGTCATCTCGGGCACGTGCTTGTGCTCCTTGTCGAGCGCGTACGGCGCCTCGAAGGGGAGAGTCGCGAGCGACGTTGCCGGGTCCTCCCACCTCTCGATCATCTGCCGGCCGCCGCCGGAATAGCCGGACAGCGCGTGCACGGCGATCGGCGTGTCGGCGCGCACGAGGCCCGCGTCGACCAGCGGCCGCAGCAGCAGGACGACGCCGGTCGGATAGCAGCCGGGGTTGGCGACGCGCTTCGCCGCGCGGATCGCCTCGCGCTGCGCGGGCTCGAGCTCGGCGAGGCCGTACGTCCAGCCCTCGGCCACGCGGTGCGCGGTGCTCGCGTCGAGAAAGCGCGTCGGAGCGTCGCCGGCGAGCGCCACCGCCTCGCGCGCGGCGTCGTCGGGCAGGCAGAGGATCGCGACGTCGGCCGCCCGCAGCAGCTCCTCGCGGGCGGTCGGGTCCTTGCGGCGCGCCTCCGCGATCTCGAGCAGCGTGACGTCGTCGCGCGCGCCGAGACGCTCGCGGATCTGGAGGCCGGTCGTGCCGGCCTGGCCGTCGATGTACACGCGCGGCTTCATCGCGCCCGCAGGATGGCACATGCGCCGCCGGCGTGCAGCCGCGCTCGACGATCGTCGCGACGCGGCTCACGCCGCCGCCGCCGCTCACGCGCCCGCGGAGGCTCCCGTCGCGACCTGCTTCGCCCAGCGATAGTCCGGCTTGCCCGACGGCGAGCGCACGATCTTGTCGACCGCACAGATCTCGCGCGGCAGCTTGTAGCCGGCGATCTTCGTGCGGCAGTGCTCCTTCAGCTCGTCGAGCGTCGCCGTCTTCCCCGGGCGCCACTCGATCACCGCCGCGACGCGCTCGCCCCAGCGATCGTCCTTGACGCCGACGATGGTGCAGTCGAACACCGCCGGGTGCGACTTGACGGCGGCCTCGACCTCTTCGGGGAAGATCTTCTCGCCACCCGAGTTGATCGACACGCTGCCGCGGCCGAGCAGCGTGATCCGGCCGTCGGCCTCGATCATGCCGTAGTCGCCGGGCATCGCGTAGCGCACGCCGTTCTTCGTGACGAAGGTCTCGGCGGTCTTCTTCTCGTCCTTGTAGTAGCCGATCGGGATGTCGCCGACGCGCGCGAGCTTGCCGATCCGGCCCTCGGACCCTGCCGGGATCGGGTCGAAGCTCTCGTCGAGCACCACGGTGTTGCCGACCTTGGTGACCGTCGGGCCGCCCTTCATCTCCGTCTGCCCGGCCTGCACCATGACCATGCCGTTGTTGCCGGTCTCCGACGAGCCGATCGCGTCGATCATCATCAGGCTCGGGAAGTGCTTGAAGAAGTGGTCCTTGACGGTGGGCGAGAACGTCACGGCGCTGCTGGTCAAGAGGAAGAGCGACGAGGTGTCCCACGCTCGTCCCTTGTCGAGCGCCTCGACCAGGGGGCGGCCCATCGCGTCGCCGGTGATCATCATCGAGTTGACCTTCTCCTGCTCGACCAGATCCCAGACCGCCTCGGGCTCGAACTTGGCCATCAGGACGACCTTGCTGCCGAGGAAGCTCTGGCCCATCACCGCCCACTGCGTGGCGCCGTGCATCAGCGGCGCGATCGGCAGGAACGTCATCGCGCCGTTCCTGCCCTTCTCGGCCATGGCCGCCGGGTCCTTGCAGCGCTCGTTGGTCATCGGGTCGATGCCGCCGCCGAGCGCGAAGAACACGTCCTCGTGCCGCCACACGACGCCCTTGGGCATGCCGGTCGTGCCGCCGGTGTAGAGGATGTAGCGGTCGTCCGGCGAGCGCGGCCCGAAGTCGCGTGCGGGCGAGCCCGACGCCATCGCGTCCTCGAAGCGCACCGAGCCGATCGACGAGAAGTCCTCGGCGCTGCCGTCCTCGATGACGATCGAGTGCTTCAGCAGCGGCATCGACGGCAGCACGCCCGCGACGCGCGGTGCGTACGTCCGCTGGTAGACCAGCGCCTTGAGGTCGGCGTTGTCGAACAGGTAGCGGAGCTCGTCCTCGACGTAGCGGTAGTTGATGTTGATCCAGACGGCGCGCAGCTTGAACACGGCCCACAGCGTCTCGACCCACTCGACCGAGTTCAGCGCGTAGACGCCGACGTGGTCGCCGGCGCCGATGCCGTGCGCCTGCAGGTGGTGCGCGAGGCGGTTCGCGCGCTCCTCCATCTCGCGATACGTGCGGCGCTTGCCGTCGCACACCAGGTACTCGCGGTCTCCGAACTGGTCGACCGCGTTCTCGAACATGTCGGCGAGGTTGAACTCCATGGACACCACTTAAACCATGTAGCGGCCGGTATGCTCAACGTCGCGCGGTGTCAGTCACGGACTCCTCGGGCGGATGGTCGCCCCGCCGGGTCAGATGCCGACGCGCTGCCCCGCGCGCCGCATCTCGGTCGGGTACATCGTGTCCCGCCACACGAGGCCACCACGAAGTACGCCGAGCACCGTGGCGCGCGCGATGACGTACGACATGACGAGATCGCCCACCGGGAGCGACCGCAGGACGCCCCACGGGGACTCTCGACACGCTCGCGTGAAGACGAAAGCCGCCGCCACGAACACCGCGAGCGCTGCCGCCCCTGCCGCGGCCAGCCACGGAAGGTCCACGGGCAGGAACGCCGCGAACGGTGCGAATGCACCGACGACGCCGAGCCCGGCGAGCGCCATGCCACGGCCCGGGGCGAATCGTGCTCCCTGAGCGAAGGCGTTCTTCTCGAGTCCGCGGACCGCATCGGCGAGCGTCGCGTAGCCCGCGTTGCGGACCTGGCCACGGCCGAGCAGCAGCCGCGTGCATGCGCCGCATCTCTTCATCATCAGGCCCAGGCCGATGTCGTCGGCGACCTCGAGGCGGAGCCACTCGAAGCCCGGCGTGCGGTCGAATGCGGTCCGCCGGACGAGGTTGAAGGCGCCGGTCCCGATGGCCTTCGACGAGCGATGGTCGCTCGCCTCCCAGGGGCGGCGGAGAGCGAGAAGACCGCGCAACGCGGCCGTGAGGCAGGCGGAGACCCAGACCGACGGCGGCGCCAGCTCGGCCAGCACGGCCACGTGATCCAGTCGCTCCGCCTCGGCCCACGCGACCGCGCGTCGCAGAACCCCCGGCGCGAAGTGGATGTCGGCGTCGGTGAACAGGACCCAGTGTCCGCAGGCGCGTTCGATGCCGCGCTGCAGTGCGTGGACCTTGCCCAGCCAGGCCGTGGGCAGCTGGCCGACGTGGATCACCGAGATGCGCGAATCGGACGCCGCGAGGCCGTCGGCGATCGCGGCGGTGCCATCGGTGGAGCGATCGTCGACCAGCACGATCTGCAGGTGCGGATGGTCCTGCGCAAGCAGGCTCGCCAGGGCGGCCTCGATGGTGCGCGCCTCGTTGCGCGCCGGTACGACGACGCTCAAGGCGGGCCAGGACAGCGGCTCTGGAGGGTCGAGGGCGGCGAGCTGTGGGCAGCGCGGGACGAGCATCACGGAACCGTAGAGGAAGAGCGCGCTCGAGACAGCGCCGAGCACGCTCCACGCCACGACGAGCCAGACCGCGACGCTCACGCAGCTCGAAGACTATCCGTCTCTGCGGCGACCTGCGAGCGCTCTGCGCGCGGCTGCTGGCCTCTGCGCACACCGCTCCTGGCGTCGCGCGTCGCCCTCGTCAGGGCAGAGAGCATCCCCGCGTCCCCTCAGCCGGTACGCATTGCATGGTCGGCGATGACGGTGGCCGCCGGCGCCTTGGCGATCGTGGGGGTGGGCGGCGGAGACGGGGTGCGGCGGAAGCGCGACAGGATCGGGAAGGCGGCGACGGCGCGTCTCGCGTAGGAGGGCTTGGGCTCGGGCTCGACCGTGGGGATGCGGGCGCTCTCGATCAGGCTGAACTTGACGATCTCGAAGTAGGGCGAGAGGTCGAAGTCGCGCGGCGTGACGAGGCCGTAGGGGCGGCTGCTGGTGCGGAGATGACGCGCCATGGGGCGCCGCGAAGGCCAGCTCGGCGTGCCGAGGCCCAGGTGGTAGGCGGGCCTCGTCGGGTCGGCCTTGGCCGCGAGGGTCTCCTCGTCGGTGCGCGGCAGGATCGGGAAGCCGACCGCGTCGAACGCGCGCGCGATCATCGACGAGCAGATGACTTCCGTCGGACGCCCGCTGCCGAAGTGCAGCGCCTTGCTGCGGAAGCGCGCCGGCACGATCGACACCGGGAGAAAGTAGCGTCCGAGGTCGAGCAGGTTCGCGAGGTCGTACTCGCCGCCCATCTGCGCGATCACGCGGCTCATCACCTCCCTGACGTCGCGCGGCACGAGGCCGAACGGACGGCACAGGCGGAGGTGGAAGCCCGCGTACTTGGACAGCGGCGAGGCGACGACGCCCTCGTCGATCAGGGCTTCGACGACCAGGTGGCGTGCCTCGTCGCCGAAGCGCTCGACCAGCTGACGCGCGAGCTCGGGATCGCGCTGCAGCAGCTCGTCGCCGACGTAGATCGCGGCGTGCGACCACGAGCTCTGCGTCAGGTAACGGATGACCTCGCTGACGCGCTGGTCGCCGCATACGAGCAGGACGTCGCCCTTGCGGACGTGCCGCTTCAGATGCTCGACGTCCTGGCCCGACGATCGCATGTAGCCGCACAGCGGGGCCGTGAGGATCCGGGTGGCGTGGCGGAAGACGAACTGGCGCAGGCGGGCGCGCATGAGTCACCGTACGCCCCGTGCACGGGCTCATCGAGCGGGTTTCTTCACGTTGCGCACGAGAATCTCTGCGCGCGGCGCGTCACGACGGGCGCCATCGCACTTGCGCGGTCGCGCGCTCGCGAGGGGCGCTCAACCGGCGCGCAGGCGGCGGATCCGCTCTGCGAGACGCTCGGCATCTCCTCCTGCAGCGCACCGCAGCCGTGCAGCTCGAGCACGGGCTCGCACGACGGCGCCGACGCTTGGAACGCGATCTGCGCGCCGCGGGCGTCGCGCGACGCGGCGAAGCGCTGCTCGTCGTCGCCGGTGACGAGGAACACCGGGCAGCACAGCTCGAACGACGCCCGCGCGCGGTCACTCTTCGCGAGCCCGCGCTCGGTCGCCGGCACGCGGAAGCGTCGCGGTTGACACGAGCGACCTCGCGCGGCTGCGTTGTCGCATGATCTCGCCCGTCCGCACCGGGGACGACGCCCCGGTCCCCCGCATGCGCGCGTACGGCCGGCGGGCCGGGTGAGCGCGTGACGGAGTGCTCGGGCCGCACGGCGGACCCGCCGCGCCTCGTGCAGGCGGCGGCGCTCTGCGCGGTGCTGCTGCTCGCGGCCCTGCTGCGCTGGACGCCGGCGGACCGCGTGGCGGACCTGCGGCCGTGGCCGGACGCGCTCGAGTACGAGGAAGTCGCGCGCAGCCTGTACGCCGGCCGCGGCTACCTGTTGTGGATCGGCGGCGACGCATACCCGCCGCGCTATCCGCCCGGCACGTCGCTGCTGATCGCGGCGACGATGCCGCTGGCCGGGACCGTGAGTGGTGCCGGCATCGTCGCGGTGCTGGCGTGCGCGCTCGCCGCCGTCGCCGGGACGTACGTCCTCGCGGCCATGGCCGGCGGGACCGTGAGCGGGCTGGTCGCGGCGCTGCTGCTCGCGCTGTCGCCGCTGCACGTGCAGTGGTCGCGCGCGGTGATGAGCGACGTGCCGGCATCGGCGGCGGTCGTGTGGCTGGCGGTGGGCGTGCTCGCCCTGCTGGCGCGGCGCGCGCGGCCCGCGACGTGGCTGCTGCTCGGCGTCGCGTGCGGGCTCGCCGG
>VGTK01000133.1 GCA_016874715.1 Deltaproteobacteria bacterium
TCTGGCTCGAGTTCCGCGAAACGATGCTCGCGAATTACGTCCAGGACTTCGCCCGGTGGATGACCACGACGAAGAACGACGCGGGCGAGGTGCTCGCGCCGAACCGCTGGTACTCGCACCAGATCCCGGCCGAATACCTGAACGGCACGCGACCCGGATCGCGCGACCCCGAGCCGCGGCTGCTCACCTCGACGAGTCCGTTCTGGACGGCCCTGGTCGGCGACGAGGTCGGCAGCCCGGGCCTGACCATCCTCGACCGCTACGAGCCGGGGAGCCTCGGCCGCCCGACCTATGCCCGCACCAGCCTCTACCTGTTCGACGTGATCGAGGGGCTCGGCCTGCCCAACTGGGGCATGCCGGAGTACTCGCCGTCCTGGCCGATCGGCGTCGCCCCCGACACCAGCACCTCCAGCATCGCGGCGCAGTTCAAGCGCGCCTGGGATTCCGGCGCGCACATGTTCGCGTTCACGCCGTGGCCGCACTTCGTCGACACCGCCGACGGGGAGGCGATGGGCGACTTCGTCGACCGGATCCGCTTCCAGCCGCGCGGCACGGGAAGCACGTCGTTCGCGCCGCCCGCCGTGCGCGGTCTCGCGGCGACGGTCTCGGGAAGCACCGCCTCGTTCAGCTGGTCCGGGCAGATCTTCGAGAACACGCCCGGTTTCCGGTGGAGCGAATGGCCGCGCTTCCGCTCGTTCGAGCTCTGGCGCGGTTCGACCTCCGATTTCACCACGAGCTCCGGCCGACTGGTCCGCTCGACCACGAGCACGTCGATGTCGAGCATCCCCTTCAGCTCGAGCCAGCGCTTCTACAAGATCGTCGCCACCTCGCGCGACTACCGGCGCGGGCCGCTCTCCGCCGCGATCGAGGTCGGGAGCGGGACGCCCACCGATCCTCCGGACGACCCGGACGATCCCGACGATCCGCCCGATCCGACGCCTCTCGGAAGCCGCCCGATCCGGAGCTGCCGGGTCCTCTACACGCGCCTCGCCGACGGCCCCACCGGAGGGCCGGCGCTGGCGCCTTTCGAGACGCGCCACGTCGACGTGCTCACGCCGTGCAACCTGCCGGCGCAGACGACGAGCGTCACCGCGACCGTCGCCGTGCGCACGCCCGCGGA
This sequence comes from Deltaproteobacteria bacterium, assembly GCA_016874715.1. GTDB lineage: Bacteria > Desulfobacterota > Binatia > UBA12015 > UBA12015 > VGTK01. Next base: position 1,121 of record VGTK01000133.1, read on the forward strand.
AGCGGGCGAACTCGTGGTGTCGCCCGGGGAGCGGAACCATTCCGGCCCCTTGACGCTGAGTTTCATCCGCGGACGCTCCGCCTACCGCAAGGTCTCCCTCGCACTCGCCGCGGACGGCACCATTGCACTCGAGAGCCGCGCGCCCACGGAGCCGATCCACCTCATGGTGTACGTCTCCGGCTACAGCCAGGAGTGAGACTCCTCCTCAAGTGGAATCCGACTTCCGCCGATCCCTTGGCCGGGGGGGCTGCGTCATGATACGGATGGGCGCGGTGGATGTCGCGGGACGCATTCGGTGTGCAGGTCGGGATCGCGCGCATGGGGGCGCGCGGGGGTGGGTTCCACTCGTCGCCGCCCTGCTGCTCCTCGCCTTTGCGAGGCCGGGAGAATCGGCTCCGAGCCGTCCGGCTCCGAGCTACGACAACACGCTCTACGGGTTCGTCTACGCGCTGAACCTCGGGTCGCAAGCGGGCCGCGACCTGGCGGAGAGGGATCTCCTCGCGCGCGCGACCCCCGGGCCCTACGCAAGAGTCGGGCTGAGCGACTACTTCCGGGTCGACATGCCGTGGAGGTTCGACCCGGCGAATCCGGTCCTGACGTGGCCGTCGCCGGCGTTCCTCGACGAGCTTGTCGCGGACATGAAGAGGAAGGGCCTGCCCTTCCACGCCTCGGTCCTGCTCGGCGTAAGCCGCGCGAGCGACATGTACGACAAGGCCAAGAACGCCGACCGGCGCAACGCGCAGTGGTACCAGGACGGGCTGATCGACGATCCCGGTGTCGGGCCCAGGAAGGCCCTCTCGGCCGCCTGGATCACCCCGTCGCGCTACGCGCGCAAGTTGCGCGCGCACCTCGAGGCCAAGGTCCGCGCGTGGGCGAAAATGTTCCTCCAGCTCGACGCGAGGTACCCGGACACGCTGATCAGCACCAGCGGCGACGGGGAATCCGAGCTGAACGACGGGCGGCTCGACACGGCGCTCGCCTACGATGACCAGATCATCGCCGACTACAGCCCGTTCACGGTGCTCGAGTTCCGCGACTGGCTCCTGCACACCGGCCTCTACGCCCCGGGCGGTCCCTACGCCGGCGAGGGGTACGTGAAGAAGCAGGGAAGGCGGTTCGAGCAGGGTGGCCCCGCGGCCCTGACACCCGAGAACCTGGTCAAGTTCAACAAGGCCTTCAAGTCGTCGTTCACCACCTGGGACCTCGAGTACTTCCACTGGTCGCTGGACGACCCGATCGACGGCGACCCGGGCGCGATCCCGTTCAAGCTCTACAAGAAGCCCACCTGGTCGCCGAATCCGACCGGTCCGGGCCTCCACCGGGGCGGCTTCGACGCGCCGCGCTCGAAGAACGACATGCCGCGCCTGTGGAAGGCCTGGCAGAGCTTCCGCAGGCACCTGGTCGCCAACTTCGCCCGCGACGTCGCGGGTTGGATCACCGGAACCCCGGGCACGGGCGGCAGGACCATCGCGCCGGACCGCTGGTACTCGCACCAGATCCCCGGCGACTACCTGAACGGCACCTATCCCGGCGATTCGCGGCCGGACCGCCGCCTGCAGACCTCCGCGAGCCCGATGTGGACGGCGATCGTCGGCGACGACGTCGGCAGCCCCGGGCTCACCATCCTCGACCGGCGCGAGCCGGGCGCCGGCGGAGCCCCGGTCTACAACCGCACCAGCGAGCACTCGCTCGACGCGATCGAGGCGCTGAACCTGCCCAACTGGGGCGTGCCGGAGTACTCGCCGTCGTGGTTCATCGACACCGCGCCCGACACCGACACCCTCGGCCTCAAGGCGCAGTACCACCGCATGTACGGCGCCGGCGCGCACATGTTCTCCTCCACGCCGTGGCCGCACTTCGTCCTCACCGATCACGGCTGGGCCTTCGGCCAGTTCATCGCCGAGGTGAACCAGGGGCCGCACGTCGCGTCCTACGGCATGACCCGCGAGGCCTACGTCCGCCAGCTCTATCTCGACCTGGCCGGCCAGCAGCCGAGCTCGGGCGAGCTCGCGGCGGGCCTCGCCGCGATCGCGGCCGGAACCGGACCGCGACAGAAACTCTACCTCGACCTCGCGGACTCGCTCGGCCAGCAGCGCGCCCTCGGCCTGCTGACGCGGCTCTACCTCGGGCTGCTGAAGAAGCGCCCGACACCCGCCGAGATCTCGAACTGGCGCAGCAGCCTGACGGCGCAGGATTGCCGGGTGAACGTCTGCACGGATGCGATCCTGCTCCAGATCGTGGACGCCGTGCTCGGCTCGCCCTCGTTCCAGTCGGCGAACGGCGGCGCCGCGGCGACCATGCCGATCGCGCAGTTCATCACCGTGGTGTGGCAGGGCCTGCTCGGGCAGACACCGGGGCTCGACGTCATCCAGGCGTTCCAGTTCGCGCCGCGCAACCAGATCGTGCTCACGGTCGGGAAGACCGACAATTCCATCGCCCACCTGCGGCGCGACGCGACCGTGGTCCTTGCCTTCGCGAATCTGCTGCGCGACCCGAACAAGCCGAGCAACGCCGAGTTCAACGACTGGACCGGCTTCCTCGGCAACTCGCCCTCGCTCGGCAAGCGCATGGGGCTCGCGCAATTCTTCATCACCTCGCCGGAGTACCTCGGGCGATTAGGCTCCTGACGCACCGTGCGGGGCTCGGGCGGGGCCCGCTGGCGCGGGCTCGCTCGAGCCCCAGCTCCGATTTCGCGGTTCTGAGAACCCGGCACCCGCTCTGTCATGACCCGGAGGGCGAGGCGCGCAGCCGCGTGCCCACGGAGGAGCAGACGGGTCAAGCATGGCCGATTCCGCGGATCTCGGTCGCTCGCCGGTCGGCGCCCCGGACCGGTGGCTGCGCGGTGCGGCCCCCGGTCTGCGCGTCGCCGCCGCCGCGGCCGCTCCGCCCGGCACCCCGCTTCGCGACCGCCTTCCCGAGATCACCCTCGGAGTGCGGAGCTGGTCTGCCGCGCAGGCCGCCGCGCGGGAGCCGCGCCTCGACGGATTTGTCGCCCACTGGATCTGGACGTCGAGCCGCGGTCTGGTTCCGGCCGACATGCTTCCCAAGCTCGAAGCCCGCCTGTTCGCGCTCGCCCGGCGCGAGCGCCTGCTGCTCGCGGAGCAGAGGGCGATCCGCTCCGCGCTCGCGGTGCGCGGCATCGCGTCGCTCCCGTACAGGGGACCATCGCTCGCCGGTCGTCTCTACGAGCCCTCCTTCCTGCGCTACTCGCGCGACCTCGACATCCTGGTGCCACCCGAGCGCGTGGACGAGGCGATCCGATCGCTCGAAGCCGACTACGAAGCGATCCGGGAGCACGCGGAAGGCGGGAGCGAGGACGAGACCGAACACCACCAACTGATCCACCACCGCGAAAGCGGCGTGCTGGTCGAGGTGCACGGGTCGCTCGCGCCCGCGCGCTGGGGCCTGGCGACGGACGCTCTGGTCGGTCCACCCGGGACGTGGCCGCCCGCGGACGCGGGACCGGAGGACGGCTGGTCCCTGCCGCGGCTCCTCCCGGTGGTCGCCGCGCACGGCGTCCGACACGGATAGTCGCGCCTGGTCTGGCTCGCCGACGTGGCGCGGATCCTCGCGCGCCACGCCGACCTCGACTGGGGCGCGACGTGGCGTGCCGCCGCGACCGGATGCGAGACCGCGCTCGGCGCGTCGCTCTTGCTCGCCGAGCGCATCTTCGCGGCGCGGCTGCCGGCGGCGGCGAGGCGCCGCGCGTCGTCGGTCGCGTCCCGCACCCTGGCCTCGTGGCTCGAGCGCCGGATCGCCACCGGACGCAACGTCTGGGATCCCGTCGCTCGCGGCGTGTTGCAGGCGGTCTCGGCCGACGGGTGGCCGCGGCGGGTGAAGATCGCGGCCCGGTTCGCGTTGCGCCCCACGGCTCTCGACCGGGCCGCGCTGCCGCTGCCAGCGGGAATGCGGTGGCTGCACGCTCCGCTCCGCCCGGCGTTGCTCGCCTCGCGATTCCTCGCGCGCCGGTCGCGCTCCCGGGCGATCGGGTCCGGTACCGCGGAGCGTCCGGCGGGGGCCGCGCACGAGGACCGGGGCGAAGGTCGCGGTTGATTCACCCCCCGGGCGCGCCCGGGGCGAACGAAGCGCGCAGGTCCTGCAGGAACGCGGCGGTCGGTGGCCCAGGCTCGACGCCGGGCGCGCGATCCGGGACGAGGACCGGGACGCCCCCGATCTCCTCGATCGTCCCCTCCAGACCGGCCCGGTCCGCCCAGCCGCGGAGCTCCGCCGCGTTCCGGCTCGCCAGCGCCCAGCCCTGCGGTGCGCGCGCGGCGAGCGCACCGACGCCGAGAAAATCCGCCGCCGCCTCGATCGGCACCCCGTGGAGCCGCTCCCGCGACACGAAGTTGTACGGGTACACGAGCCAGAAGTCGCCGACGACGGCGGTCACTCCGCGCGCCTCGAGCTCGGCTAGCAGGACCTCCTCGCGCGCCGGTTCGAGCGCGAGCTCGCGGCGGAACGGGCTCCACACCAGCGGGTACCCGGCCGCGTCGTAGAGCAGCGGGATGGCGATCACCGCCGCCGCCACCAGTCGGCGGCCGCGGGCCAGGGACAGCGCGAGCAGCGCCACCGCGACCGCCGCGACGACCATGAGCGGCAGCGCGTAGCGGACCGAGTGGTCGCGCAGGCCGCCACCTCCGGTCACCGTGTTCAACACGATCGTCACGGCGGCGACGCCGGCGAGCAGCCACCAGCCTCGCCTCAGGCGGACGTCGTCCGCGTCCGGCAGGACGCGGCGGTCGAGCAGCGGCAGGAGCGCGAAGAGGAGCAGGCTCGCGACCAGGATGGCGATCGCGGGCAGCGACAGCGCCGCCTGCAGTCCGTTCGCCGGAACACTCGCCGCGAGCGGATTGTACTGCCAGAGCAGATCCGGCAGGCGCGTGCCGACGAAGTACCCGACGTTGTCGCGCAATGCCCCGGCTCCGGGGACGAGGCGCGAGGCGTAGGGATCGTTGAAGCTGTCGAGCGGGTGCACGACGTTGTACGCAATCCACGGCGTCGCGCCGGCGAGGCCGGCGAGGATCGCGGGTCCGATCAGCGCGGCGCGGCGGAACAGGTCGGGCCGCCGGACGGCGAGCCAGACGACGGCCGGCGCCGAGAAGGCCACCCCGAGCAGGCAGTTCCACCAGCCGATGCCCAGCACCAGGCCGAAGACCAGCGCCGCCCCCGGTGTCGCACCGCGCCGCGCGATGCGCGCCGCGAGCCAGAGCGCGAGCAGGCCGAAGAACAGCGTGCCCGGATACCCGTTCGGCATGTAGGTCCAGAACAGGAAGGCCGGCGACGGCACGGCCATCACGAAGGTCGCCGCCACCGCGACGCGCGAGTCGAAGAGTTCCAGGCAGAGCAGCGCGAACACCACGACGATGCCGATGCCCATCGCGAGGGGAACCAGCGTGATGGCGAATCGCGACGGCTCGACGAAGAGGAAGACCAGCGCGTGCAGGTACGACTCGACCGAGCCCATGCGCCGGGGCGTGTAGAAGACCGGCGTCGCGCCGCGCAGGATCTGCAGGGCCTGCGCGCCGGTGAGGAGCGCGTCGCCGTCCGGCGCGTACTTGTGCACCGGATACGTCCAGATCAGGCGGACGGCGACGCCGAGCGCGATCGCGGCGAGCAGGCCCGGCGTCAAACCAGCGGCTCGTGGCTCTCGAGGTGCATCGAGACGCCGATCACCGACACGCCGTAGGGCTCGCAGACCACGACCAGCCGCCGCAGAGCCTCGTGACCGATCTTCCGCGTCGAGACGATCACCTCGTTGATCGTCTCGGCGCGCAGCAGTTCCTCGAGCCGATCCGCGCCCCCGACCACGGGGATCCCGCGGATGCGGCGGCGACGCTTCGCCGGGTCGTCGTCGATGAAGGCCACCGCGCGCCGCCCGAGGCCCGGGTTCTGCATCATCTCGCGCAGCGCCATCTCGCCGCCGTCGCCGGCGCCGTAGATGACGATGCGCTTCGAGTCGGCCGGCGGTGGCCGCAGCGACTCGCCGAGGAAGCGGAAGGCGACGCGGCTGCCGCAGAGGAACACGGTCAGCAGCAGCCAGTCGAGGACGAAGGTCGAACGCGGGTAGCCCTCGAACTTGAAGACCAGGGCCAGCGTCGCGACGGCGAGGATCGTTCCGAGCGTCACGGCCTTCACCAGCCTCGCCAGGTCGACGAGGCTCGTGTAGCGCCAGATCGCCTCGTACGGCCGGTAGACCGCGAGGCCCAAGAGTTGCGCCAGGATCACGATCGGAAGCGACTTCGTGAAGAGTTCCTCCACCGGGGAGATGTCGCCGTCGAAGCGCAGCAGGTAGGCCGCCTGGTAGGCCGCGATGATCAGGACGAAGTCGAGCAGCAGGGTGGCGACCGGGGTGGTGAACGCCCAGTTCGCGGGCACCCGGAGCAACGAACCCAACTCGCCCTTTCCCGACGCCGCGACCGGCGCCGGCGGGTGGACCTGGACGCGGGACAGGTAGATCGCGAGCATGCCCACGCTGAGCACCAGGAACACGATCAGGACGGCGCTGCGCGACACCCCGTAGAAGTAGGACACGTAGGCGATCGCGCCCGAGACGATCGCGATCAGGTAGAGCAGATTGACGGCACGCTTCTCGGAGAGGCCGAGCGCGACCAGGCGGTGCGAGGTGTGATCGCGGCCCCCGACCGAGATCGGCCGGCGCGCGAGGGCCCGGGTGACCGTGACGAATGCCGTGTCGAAGATCGGCACCAGCAGCACGAGAGCCGGGACGAGCAGGATCGAGAGCACGCCGCGCGAATAGGGGTAACCGCCGACCAGGCTCAGACCGGCGACGAAGAAGCCGAGGAACATGCTTCCCGTGTCGCCCATGAAGATGCGCGCCGGGTTCCGGTTGAAGATCAGGAAGCCGAGCGCGGCGCCGAAGAGCGTCGCGGCCGTGACCGCGTCGACCGCGTTGCCGTCGAGCGCGAAGAATCCCACCCGGAAGGCGGCGGCGATCGCGGCGACGCCGGCGGCGAGGCCGTCCATGTTGTCGAGGAGATTGAACGCGTTGGTGATCGCCACGATCCACAGCAGGGTGAGGATCATGTCGAGTTCGTCGGAGCCGCCGAGTTCGAGGCGCAGTCCCATCGCGACCACCAGAGTCGCGGCGACGAGCTGCCCGAGGAGCTTGGTCTGCGGCTTGATCGTCCGCAGGTCGTCGATCAGACCGACACCCGCGATGAGCAGCGCCCCGACCACCAGGACGAGGACCTTCGGGTCCTGCGGCCCGGCGGCGAGCAGCGGGACCACCGTGCCGGCGGTGATGGCCAGACCGCCGAGGAGCGGAATCTCCTTGCGATGCCAGCGGTCCTCGCGCGGCCGGGCGACCGCTCCCACGCGGCGGGCGAGCGGCATGCAGACCACGGTCAACAACGCCGAGAGCGCGAAGGCCACGCCTCCCCAGGCGGCGGCCGTCAGCATCGCTCGCCCCGAGCTCCGGCGTGGTGTTCAGTCGAGGACGCAGACACGATCGACTCGCTCGGCTCCGTGCCGCTTCGGGTATCGCGTTCGGAGTGCCGCGTCAAGAAACCGGGAGCCCGCGGCGCACGGCCTTGACAGCCCACGGCGGCGCACGGGACGCTCGACCCCGGGACGCCGGATGAAGAGAGAGTTCGCCGCCGCGCTACGCTGCCCCTTCTGCCGCGGCCCCCTCGGCGGACTCCGCGAAGACGCGTGCGACGAGCGCGAGGTGCGCGAGGGTGAGATCGCCTGCACCGGCTGCGCCCGGCGATTCCCGATTCGCGGCGGGATCGTCCACCTCATCGATCCCGAGGACCGCACGATCGCGCGCGAGGTCGCCGGCTGGGAACGGATGGCCGGACCGCTCGGCGACGGACTCGAGCCGGTGATGACGGCGCTGCCCTGGTACCCGCACCGGCCCTGGCCGGAGACCGCTCCCGACTTCTTCCAGATCCTCGAGGAGGTCGACTTCGCCGGCCGCCGGGTGATCGCCATCGGCGCCGGCCGCACCTGGTCGAGTCGGTTCCTCGCGACGATCGGCCGCGCGGCCGAGGTCGTGGCGGTCGACGTCCTCACCCGGCGCTATCTCGGCCTCGAGACCGCCGACCTGTTCTTCGCGGCGGACCGCAGCTTCTTCGAGCGCCTCTGCGCCGACGCGCACCGCCTGCCGCTCGCCGACGGCTGGGCCGACGCCGTGTTCAGCGTCGCCTCGATCCACCACTCCTCCGATCTCGACGGCCTCTTCGCCGAGATCGCGCGCGTGCTGCGGCCGGGCGGCGTCCTCGTCTTCGTGTCGGAGCCCGGCCGATCGGGGCGCTCGGCCAGTCGGCGCTTCTGCTCATCAAGGGAAACGAACATCGCACACTTGACGATCGTGGTGCCGGAGTCGACGAGTTCCTTCTCGAAGGCATTGATCTCGTCGTAGCGCGGTTCCCAGACGTCGCGAGGCACCAGGTCGTGCACCCGGACCACCAGCACGTCCTCGTAGTGCGACCGGTCGAAGACACCGATGTGACCGCCTGGGGGTGACGCCGTACCGTGCGGGCGCGTCAGCGGAGTCGAGCCACGCTCGCGACGTCCGACAAGAGGGCATATGTACAAATCGCGGCTTTGTGCTTCCTCGCCGCCCAACGCGTTCGCGGTGACGGGAGAGGATGTCTCGGCGTTCTCGGCACGGCTCTGCCGCGCACACGCGAACTGCTACGAGAACCTGCCGGTCTTCGCGGCGCTGTGTCTGGTAGCGTTGGTCACCAGTCACGCGGCCGTTACGGACCCGCTGGCGCCCCGGGCCGTGGCCAGCCGCGTCGCACAATCCGTCACCCATCTCACGTCGACGTCCGTTCGAGCGGTCCAGCTACGCTTCGGATTCTTCCTGGTGCAGTTCGTCATCCAGATCGTCTGGGTGGTGCGTCTGGCGAGCTCTCTGTGACCGCTGCGCGAACGGATCGCCCTTCAGCGAGACGACCGCGTCAGCGCTGCCGCACCCGACAGGTCAGGTTGGTCTCCGCTGTGTTGAAGGTGCACTCGGCGGGCCTGAATCCGCAGATGCGATCGGTGTCGACGTCGTTTCAGCCCACGAACTGACGGATGACCTGCGCCAGCTCCGTCGCGGCCGCGGACCGGGTCCTGGACGGGATCCGGGGCGCGCCCAGGTGGTCCGCGAGGTGATCGCAGAGCACCTCCGCCGCGAGCGCGTTGATCGCACCTCGAGCAGCGGCGATCGTACGCACGACGGCTTCGCAGCCTCGCTCGTCCTCGAGGGCGCGCTCGACCGCCTCGATCTGGCCCCGCACGCGCCGCACGCGCGCGATGAGCTTCTTCTTGTGGTGGGCAGTGTGCATGCTGCGACGATACCCTGGGGGGTATGGGCAGTCCAATTCTTGCAACTCGGTTGCAGATGATGTAAGGGCAGAGCATCCGCCCTGGAGGTGCTCGCCATGAAGAAGATCCCCGTCACCGTACTCACCGGCTTCCTCGGCTCCGGGAAGACGACTCTCCTGAACCGGATCCTCACCGAGAATCACGGCAAGCGCATCGCCGTCATCGAGAACGAGTTCGGGGAGATCGGCATCGACCAGGCCCTCGTCATCAACGCGGACGAGGAGGTCTTCGAGATGAACAACGGGTGCATCTGCTGCACCGTGCGCGGCGATCTGATTCGCATCCTCGGCAACCTGATGAAGCGGCGAGACAAGTTCGATCACATCCTCGTCGAGACCACGGGCATGGCAGACCCGGGCCCCGTCGCGCAGACGTTCTTCGTCGACGACGATCTCCGCGATCTGTTCTCTCTCGACGGGATCGTCACGCTCGTCGACGCGAAACATGTCCAGCTTCACCTCGAGGACTCGAGCGAGTGCAAGGAGCAGATCGCCTTCGCGGACGTGCTCATCCTGAACAAGAGAGACCTCGTGACGGACGTGGAGCTCGACGCCCTCGAGCGCCGCGTGACCGGCATGAACGTGATGGCCAAGGTGCTCCGCGCCGAGAACGCGAACGTGCCGATCTCGGCGGTGCTCGACGTCGGCGGGTTCGACCTGGATCGCGCCGTCGCCGCGAAGCCGACGTTCCTCGAGCCCGAGTACCCCTTCGAGTGGGCCGGCACGTTCGAGGTGCAGGAGGGCGTCTACGAGCTCGCGCTCGACGAAGGCCCGGACCCGACCATGGACGTGGTCGGCATCTATCTCGACGACGGCGTGCAGGCACACGACAGGCCGGGCGCAGAGCGTGCGCTGCGCGTGTGGTCGGAGCCGCCGCGGAAGGTCACGACGGGGTCGCCGAGCATCGAGCTCGACGCGAGTAATGCCGCGTCGCTTCAGCTCCAGGCGAGCGGGGCGAAGCGCTTCGTTCTGCGCGCGCCGCGGGCCGGGCGTGTCGGTCTCTATACGCAACACCTCCCCTCCGAGTTCGCCCTGCGTGTCCTGCGCGGGGGTGCCGAGGTGACACCGCTGACCGAGCATGAGTTCGTCGCAGGGCACTCGCACGACGACGAGGTGACCTCGGTGGGGATCCACATCGACGGCGCCGTCGACGGCGAGCTTCTCAACCGATGGGTCTCCAAGCTGCTCCGGGAAAAGGGGACCGACATCTTCCGGATGAAGGGGATCCTCAACATCAAGGGGAACGAGAATCGCTTCGTGTTCCAGGGCGTCCACATGCTCTTCGATGGCCGCGAAGACCGCCCTTGGGGGAACGCGACGCGCGCGAGCGACCTCGTGTTCATCGGCAGGAAGCTCGACCGCGACGCGCTGACACGGGGCTTCGAGCAATGCCGAGCGTGACGACGACGGACCGTGCGCGCGTCCGGGCCGAGGGCGAGCTGGCGCCCAGGTGGCGTACCGACGTGGGAGACTACGTTGCGGCTGCGGAGATCTCCCGTGACGGAGCGTTGTGCATTCTCGGCGCGGGGGACGGCCGGGTTCACGGGCTCGACCTCGCGACGGGGAGCCCGATCTTCACGATCCACGCGCATGCCGGTGGTGTGCTGGGCGTCGGCATCAGCCCGGACGGCGAGCGGTTCATCACCTGCGGCCAGGAGCCGAGCGCCAAGCTCTGGAGCCGAGGCGGCGAGCTCCTTCGCGAGCTGCCAGGCGGCGGCGCGTGCTGGGTCGAGCACGTTGCCTGGGCACCGAGCGGGGGCCGAGTGGCTACCGCGGCGGGGAGAAAGGTGCGCCTCTGGACGAACGACGGAGAGCCGCTCGTCGAGACTGAGCCGCTCGAGAGCACCGTGAGCGCGCTCGCCTGGCGGGCCGACGGCTCGGGTCTCGCGGTGGCTTGCTACGGCGGCGTCCACATCCTGCCCTTCGTCCCGGGCGCCAAGCTCCGCAAGCTCGCGTGGAAGGGATCGCTGATCTCGCTCGCCTGGAGCCCCGACGCGAAGATCGTCGCCTGTGGGAGCCAGGACAACTCGGTGCACTTCTGGAGGCTCGCGACCGGCCGGGACTCGCAGATGAGCGGCTACTCGTTCAAGCCGAAGGCGCTGGCTTTCGACAGCGAGTCGAAGCTTCTCGCCACCTCCGGGGACAGGACCGTGACGGTCTGGGATTTCCGCGGGAAGGGGCCGGAGGGCACGAGGCCGATCCAGCTCCGGTCCCACAAGGGTGTCTGCACCCGGCTCGCCTTCAGCCCGCGAAGGGGCGTGCTGGCGAGCGGCAGCCAGGATACGTCGGTCCTGCTGTGGGAGCCGCGTCGAGGCACGAAGCCGATCCGCGTCGCGTCCCTCGAAGACGAGATCACCGCACTCCACTGGCATCCGCAGGACCGTGGCCTTCTCGCCGCCGACGCGAGCGGCAACGCGGCGTTCTGGGAGACGAGCTGACGATCCTCCGAGGTGCGCGATCGCTCAGTCCATCGCCTGCTCGTAGAGCAGCACCACCTGCTCCAGGGACACGGGCTTCGGGTTGGTGAAGGTGATCATGTCGGCCATCGCATCGGCGGCGAGCTGCTCGATCATCTCGGGAGAGCCTCCGAGCGCTCGGATCGAGCGATCCACTCCGACCTCGGCGCGCAGCCGGCGCACGGCGTCGATCGCAGCCTGGGCCCGGGCCGAGTCGTCGCCCTCACCGGACGCGCCGAGCGCGCTTGCGACCCGGGCGTACTTCGCGGCGCACACGTCGGCATTGAACGCCATGACGTGGGGCAGCATCGTCGCGAGAGTCTGTCCGTGCGCCGCGTGCAGACGTGCCGAGAGCGGGTGCCCCGTGCCGTGACAGGCGCCGAGCCCCGCGACGTTGAAGGCGATGGCCGCCATGCTTGACGCGAGCAGCATCTGCGAGCGGGCCTCGATGTCGGATCCGTCCGCGACGGCGCGCGGTAGCCACTCGGCGACCATGGCGATGGCGCCGAGCGCGACGCTGTCGCAGTAAGGGGTCGCGCCGACCGCGGTGAGCGCCTCGATGGCGTGGGTCAGCACGTCCATGCCGCAGGTTGCCGTGGGATACCGGGGAAGCCCGAGCGTCAGCTCGGGATCGAGAACGGTGATCACGGGCCTGACGCTGGGATGCCCGATGTACACCTTCCGCCCCGACCCCGTGTCCGTGATGACGCCGAACATGTTCGTCTCGGAGCCGGTTCCCGCGGTCGTCGGAACGGCGACCGTCGTCGCCCCCGGGCGTTGCGGCTGCGTGCCGAAGAGGATGTCGCTCAGGCCACCGTCGTTGGGTCCGAGGAGGGCGATCGCCTTCGCCGCGTCCATGGCGGAGCCGCCGCCAAGCGCCATCACGACCGGCATTCCCAGCCGGCGAAGGATGGCAGCACCAGCGGTCACGTTGCGATCGGTCGGGTTGGCCTCGACCCCCGCGAAGACCTCGACCGCGAGGCCGGCTTCCGAGAGCGCTGACGCCATCGGCGCCACCAGTCCCGCAGCGACGACGCCCGGGTCGGTCACGATGAGAACGCTGCGTGCGCCGAGCGGCTCGAGCAGCTCCGCGAGCCGTCGCGAGGCCCCGACGGCGAACACGATCCGGGGAAGCGGGTGAACCTCGAAACTGGACCGTGACAGCATGATCTCACCTCCCTGGGTGTGCGTCGGATGCGCCCGCGGCCGTGCGCGGCAGCGTGTGCGTGACCTATCGCATCTCGACTGCCCGTGCAACGCGATTGTATCTAGCCGGGGTCAGACCCGCATCCCGCGAGCCGGCCGACGAGGTCTAGGGCGCGCCGTCGGTGCGAATCACGCTGCCGCCCACCGGCAGAGCGCCCTGCTCGATCGCCGCGAAGATGCGGTTCAGCGGACCGAAGTAGATCCCGTGCGGGTACGCGAGGCCGCTCGCGATCTGGCAGTGGCGCACCGCCTGCAGCGTCGGCTGGTCGGTCGGGATGCGCGTCGTGAGGTTGCACGCGCGCGCGGCGTCGCGGTCGCGAAAGCCGCTCGCGACGATCTCGTAGCGCACGTGGCCGCCGGACTTCGCGGCGGTGCGCACCACGAGCCGGCCGCTGCGCGCGATGGCGTTCCAGCGTTTCCGGTACGGCAGCAGGTCGTCCTCGACCGCCGTCAGGAGCAGGCTCCGGCCGGGGCCGTACTGTGCGGGCGCGTCAGCGGAGTCGAGCCACGCTCGCGACGTCCGATAAGAGTGCATATGTACAAATCGCGGCTTTGTGCTTCCTCGCCGCACCGCGCCGGATACGAGGTCGAGATCGTCGATCAGTTCGCCGATCCCAACTGGGAAGCGCGGCTCGAGACGGCGCTCGCCACGCCGCCGCTGTGCGTCGGCGTCACCTCGATGACCGGCCCGCAGCTCCTGCGCGCGGTCGAGGCCCCGCGCCGGGTGAAGGAGCGCCACCCGCAGGTGCCCGTCGTGTGGGGCGGCATCCACGCGAGCCTGATGCCGGCGCAGACCGTGCAGAACCCGTGGGTGGACGTGGTCGTCGTCGGCGAGGGCGAGGAGACGTTCGAGGAGCTGCTCGCGGTGCTCGAGCGCGGCGGCTCGCTCGCCGGCGTGCCCGGCATCCTCTTCAAGGAGGGCGATCGCGTCCGCACCACACCGCCGCGCGACTTCGTGGACCTCGACCGCGAGCCGCCGCTCGAGTACGGCCTGGTCGGCGTCGATCGCTACCACCGCCGGCTCTTCGGCGTCGATCACCTGACCTTCAACTCGAGCCGCGGCTGCACCTTCCGCTGCAGCTTCTGCTGGGACCCGGTCATGCACAAGCGCCGCTGGCGCGCGATGGAGCCGGAGACCGTTCTCGACCAGCTCCGGCGCATCATCCGCGATCACGGCGTGCGCAGCTTCCTCTTCTCCGACGACCACTTCTTCATCGACATGAAGCGCGCCCACGGCATCGTCGAGGGGATCGTGCGCGCGAACCTCGGCATCACCATCTCGAAGCTGCAGATCCGCGCCGACACGATCTGCCGCATGGACCGCGACTTCCTCGACCTCATGGTGCGGGCCGGCGTCAAGCGCTTCACGGTCGGCATCGAGTCGGGCAGCCAGCGCGTGCTCGACCTGATCAAGAAGGACGTGACGGTCGAGGAGGTCGTCGAGGCGAACCGGAAGCTCGCGCCCTACGACATCGTGCCGCTCTACCTCTTCATGATGGGCCTTCCGACCGAGACCCCCGACGAGCTCCGCCAGAGCATCGCGCTCGCCGACCGGCTGATCGCCGACAACCCGAAGGCCGCCAAGACCTTCAACATCTACACGCCCCACCCCGGCACCGAGCTCTACGACCTCGCGGTGTCGATGGGCATGCGCGTCCCCGATCGCCTCGAGGACTGGGCGACCTTCAACTTCCGCAACGTTCCGCGGCACGCGCCGTGGATCGTCCCCCAGACCAAGCGCCTGGTCGAGAACCTCGACTTCCCGCTCATGTTCCTCGGCAGCAACTTCACCGACACGTACCGGAAGACGAATCCGATCGTCGTCTCGCTCGCCCGGCTCTACGCGCCGGTCGCGCGCCACCGCGTGCGCCACCTCGACGTGCGCCTGCCGATCGAGTCGAAGTTGGTGAAGGCGCTCGGCCTGTTCGGGAGGCAGGACTGAGGCCGTCCGCCCGCGCCCCGCGGGCGGGCTCGGAAGCCGCGCGCTACTGGGACCGCCTCGCCGCGGAGTGGCTGGAGGCGCGGCTACGGTGCGGGCGCGTCAGCGGAGTCGAGCCACGCTTACGACGTCCGATAAGAGGGCATATGTACAAATCGCGGCTTTGTGCTTCCTCGCCGCATCGTGCGCGACTGGATCGCGGCGGCGTGTCGGGGCGCCGCCACGGCGTGACGCCTCGCCGTCGCGCCCCTGAGCGCCCCGTCACCTCGTGTGAAAGGGAGGATCGGCATGGGCAAGACGACGCTCCGTTGGGCAGCGCTGCTCGGGATGAGCCTGCTAGGCGGGTGTGGCGGTAGCGGCGGCAGCACCGCCAGCGACCCGCCACCGCTCGACGGTGCGGCACCACCCGTCACCGTCACGTTCAAGAGCTACTGCTCCGAGCAGGTCGCCGTGTACCAGACGGACCCGTCGGGTTCGGCGTGCACCCCGGTGGACTGCGTGTTCCGGACCAAGCCGGACAGCGATTCCGGCCGATGTCGGACACCGATTCCGGAGCATGTCGGACAGTGATTCCGGGCCATCTCGGACACCCGATCGCGGTCGGGTGAGCGGGAGAACCGGG
>VGTK01000134.1 GCA_016874715.1 Deltaproteobacteria bacterium
GTGGGCGCGGGCGCGTTGCGTGCCCGCAACGCCCGTGGCCGGGCGGCAACGGCGCGGGCGCCGCCGCGGTCGGTCGCGACCGCGTCCGTGCGACCGAGCCGGTGCGGCATGCGTCTTGAACTGCGCCCCGAGCACGCCGCGACGTCCGCGGCGTCGTTGCCACGAGGGAGTGCACCATGAGCTGGAAGAAGATCGTTCTGTTCGCCGTTCTCGTCGACTTCGTCACCGTCGCCGCCTGGGGCACGTCGCAGGTGGGCGTCGTCGGTCTGTTCGCGGGGATGTTCGAGAGCCCGTCCGCGATCCTCGGCACGGTCGACCTCGTGATCGCGCTCGGGCTCATCTGCACCTGGATGATCCGCGACGCGCGGGCGCGCGGCGCCTCGGCGCTGCCGTACGTGCTCCTGACGCCGCTTCTCGGCAGCGCGGCAGCACTGGTCTACCTGCTGCGGCGTCCGGAGGGCGCGGTGGACCCGATGATCGCGACGGCGGTCCCGTCCCACGCCCGGGCGAGCTGATGCACACCGCGACGACCTCTCTCCCTTCGCCGTTCTGGCTGCGCTGGCTGGTCGTCGCCGCGGCGATCGTGATCGGGTTCGGTGCGAGCATGGTGCTGGCACCGGGCCCGACCCGGCAGCTGTTCGGACTCCTCCTGTTCGCGTCGCCCGACGGCGTGAACGACCTCGCGGGCGCCGAGGCCGCGTACGTCTCGCTGGTGCACGCGATCCTCGGCGCAACGATGGTCGGCTGGGGCGTCCTCCTGCTGCTCGTCGTCCTCGGGCCGTTCCGCCGCGGCTCGGCCGAGGCGTGGCGCATGCTCGTCGCGTCGCTCGCCGCCTGGTTCGTGCCGGACACCGCGTTCTCGCTCGCGTCGGGCTTCTGGCCGAACGCGGTGCTGAACGCGGGCTTCGTCGTGCTGTTCGCGGTACCGCTGCTCGCGACGCGCGGGGCGCGGGGCGGGGCGGGCGGCTGAGGGGGAGCGCGTTCGCACCGCGCACCTCAGCCGTCAGATTACGCAGCTCCTGCGGACCGCGCGGCGCGCGCGGCTCGCGCAGTCTCACGATCGCCAGCAGATCGCGTGGCACTCGCTCCCCAGCGGCAGCCGCATTCGATCGGACGGGCGCTCCGTCGCCCTCCGACGCTGATCGCTCACGAGTCGCGCGTCGCCGCGACGCCTGTGGCAGCGAGCAGCGCCTGCACCGCGAGATGGGCGTCGAGCGGGGTTCCGTCCCAGCGTGGGAAGGCGGTGGTCGCGTCGATCGCGATGCCGCGTGCGGCGTGCGCTGCGCGCAGTCCGGCAAGAGCGTCCGCATCCGGCATCGTTCCGGGCGCGGGCGCGTCGCTCCCGAGCAGCGTGCGCGGCGTCTCGTCCGCGAGCGGCACGGGCTCGCCGTCGGAACGGAAGAAGCGTGGTCCGCCGTCGCGCGCGATCAGCACACGGTAGCCGTGCTCGTGCACGAAGCGGTGGTGGCGGCGGCAGAGCGAGAGCAGGTTCGAGAGGGTGGTCGCGCCGCCGTCGGTCCAGGCGACGACGTGGTGCGCGTCGGTGATGCGGTTCGTGCAGCCGGGGAAGCGGCAGCCGTCGTCTCGCAGGCGGAGCGCGTGGCGCAGGCGCGGCGAGATTCGGCGCGTGCGGCGTGACGGGAGGCTCGCCGTGGCGGATGCCTCGCGAGCGTCGGCGTGAACACTGGGGGCGCCGTCGTCACGAGCGGCGGTGACGACCGCGGCGCCGCCGCGCATGTCGTCGACGAGCACGACGCTCGCGTCGCAGGCGAGGCGCCGTGCGGTCGCGAGCGCGAGCGGCGTGCCGTCGGCGAGCTTGGCGTGCGGTGCGAGCTTCGCCGCGGCGGGGGTGTGCGGGTCGCCGAGTCGGTGGTCCGTGCCGGCCGCGAGCGCGGCGCGGTCGACGTGCACGACCAGCTCGACTGGCAGTCCCGCCGTGTGGTGACCGTCCTCGCGGGAGGCGACCGAGGCGAGCCACGACTCCGCGACGGCCACCAGCGCGTCGGCGCGCGACAGCGCCGGCGGCGGCTCGTGGTGCTGCCGCATGCCCGCTCGCCGCGCGGACGGCGACGTTTCCGCGGAGATTTCCGTGGCAGGTCCCGCGGAGCGCTCTGCCGTCTCGCGCGCCGACGCGCCCGGCGCGCCCTCCGCGAAAACACCGCCGACATCGGCAGCGCGCACCTCCGCGGAAACGTCGCCGGCACAGCCAGCGCTCGCCGCCGCGGCCGACTCGCCGGCACCACTCGTCGCCCCCGAACGCCACGCCCGGCGCCGCGCCACGTCGAGCGCCTGCAGCACGACGGCCGCCTCCTCCGGACGGAGCCGCGCCTCGATGCGCACCATGCCGTCGTCCGTCTCGCGTACCCGGACGAAGCGCGCGAGCTCCTCGTCCGCCAAGCTCGGCGGCGGTCCCGCTTCCGCTTCGGCGACGACGCGACGGTAGCCGCGGCAGATGCGCTCGAGCTGCGACGCGGTCGCATACACCGCCATCTCGAGCAGCGTTGCCTCGGTTGCCGCACTGGCAACGCGCGTGATCGCACGGACCTTCGAGTAGCTGATCGCGCCGCGCCGGAGCGCGGCGTCGACCCGCGGCAGCGTCGCGAGCGCGTGCGCCACGCGGACGCGCTCGCGCGCGGCGCCGAGGTCGAGGCCGATCCGCCAGTTGAGCCAGTGTGCGCAGCTCAGCGCCCCGTGCGTCGCCCAGCCGCTGCTCTCGTCGAAGCGGCGGATCAGGGTCAGGAGCCGGTGCTCGGCCGCGTCGATGAGAGACGCCACCTCGGCGATCTCGTCGGCGAGCCGATCGACTTCGGCGGGCGCGAGCGGCGGCGCGAGACGCTCGAGCGCTGCGGAATGAATGCCGGATGTCGCGATCATGCGATGGTCGTACCACCGCCGTTTCGAGGGGTTCTCCGGCGCGTCGTGCGCGGCGATCTCTGCGCGCGAGGGGCGACGCGGCCCCGCGCGAGCCGCGTGCGCTGGCGGGCTTCGCAGGCGCGCGGCGGGGGCGTCTCGACGGTCCGGTCGCGATGGCCGGGTGGCCCTCGCGGAATCCGTCAAGGGCTGCATGCACAAAAAATGCCTCCCGACCCGAAAGGCCGCGCGGCCAGGTCGTCGCCGCCTTCGCGCAGCGCGTGGCGACGCACGGCGACCGCGGTGGGGCCTCAGCGATCGCGTCGCGGAAACAGGCCGAGTCTCCGCATCGGGTCGACGGCGCGCGGAGCCGCTCGCGGAGCCACGCTCCGTAGGCCTGACCCTTCGGATTCACCCACACCCGCCGCGCCCGCTGCGCCCGGCCGCCACGCGCTCCCCCGAAGAGGCAGCCCCCGGGCCCTCACGGACCCGCCCTACAGCAGCTTCTCCGCAAGACGCTGCAACCCGTCCATCGCCTCGCGCGCGCGCGTCCACGGCAGCGACACGACGCGGTCCACGCCCGCGTCCGCGAAGCGCGCGAGCGCGTCGCGGTCGAGCCGCGCCGCCGCGGGCCCGACGGTGATCTCGAACGGCAGGTACTCGCGTCCGGCCGCGGCGCGCAGCTCGCGCAGTCGCGCGATCAGCGGCACGACGCTCTCCGGCGTGTGACGCACGCCGTACCAGCCGTCGCCGATCTCGGCCGCGCGCTTGAGCGCGGCCTCGCTCTCGCCGCCGACCAGGATCGGCGGGTGCGGCTTCTGCACCGGCTTGGGCTCGAACTTGACGGGGCCGAACGAGAACGTCTTGCCGTGGAACTCGGGCTCGCTCTCGGTCCACAGCACGCGCAGGGCGCGCACGCACTCGCGCAGCAGCGCCCCGCGACGCGCGAAGTCGACGCCGGCGGCGACGAACTCCTCCTCGAGCCAGCCGACGCCGACGCCCAGGCTGAAGCGACCGTTCGACAGCACGTCGAGGGTCACCCCGAGGCGCGCCGTCACCAGCGGGTGGCGCAGCGGCAGCAGGTAGATGTTCGTCCCGAGACGGATGCGCGACGTCACGGCCGCGATCTGTGCCAGCACCATCAGCGGATCGAGCAGTGGTGTGGCCGGGTTGACCGGCGGCACGCCGTCCTCGGTGTACGGGTAGCGGCTGTTGAACGTGGTCGGGAAGACCAGGTGCTCCGCGACCCACACCGACTCGAAGCCCAGCTCCTCGGCGCGCCGCGCGACCGACACGAGCTGCTCGGGGCGCAGCAGGAAGAGCGGGATGCCGACCTTGACTGGCGCGCTCACGGCAGCACCGCCATGATGCGCGCCGGCGCACCCGAGCCGCCGCCGATCTTCATCGGCAGCGCGACGAAGAGCGCGCCCTGCTCGGGCAGCTTGTCCATGTTCGCGACGTTCTCGAACGCCGGCTTGTTCGCGCCGTTGATCGTCTGGTGCACGATGAAGGTCTTCGACGGTCCGTGGTCGATGCTCGGCGTGTCGACGCCGATCGCGTCGATCGAGCGCCTCGCCAGGAGCCACTCGGCGGCCTCCTTCGAGAAGCCGGGAAAGTGCAGGTTCGCGACGTCGCCCTTCTCGGCGGTGCCGAGGTAGTCGCGGCGGTTCGGCCAGAAGCGCCCCCAGTCGCTGCGCATGAGCACGATCGCGCCGTCGGGGATGCGGCCGTACTTCGCCTCCCAGCGCTCGAGGTCGGCGACCGTGAGACGGTAGTCGCGGTCGGCGGCCGCCGCGTCGCGCACGTCGACCACCACGGCCGGGCCCATCGTGGCCGGGAGCGGCACCTGGTCCGCCGTCGAGCGGCCCTGCGCGAAGTGGATCGGCGCGTCCATGTGCGTGCCGCCGTGCTCCGCCGTCGTGAAGTGGTTCGCCGCGTAGAAGTAGCCCTGCGGGGTGAAGCCGTGCGGCCCCTGCTGGAGGTGGAAGCCGTCCTCGGTGGGCCAGTAGATCGTCGTGTCGTCGAACGTGTACGTGAGATCGACGACGCGCGACTCGTCGATCGCCGGCCCGGCGGCGACGCCGTGTGCGGGCATGCCCGCGACCGCGAGCAGCAGGAGGAGCTGCGGCCCGACGCGCGCGGCGCGCGAAACCCACAGAGCGACGCCGCGCCGAGACGCGACCGGTGGCGGAGGTTCGCCGCGCGCCGCACCACCCACCGTCAATCCTTCCACCACGGGTAGAACGGCGGCATGTCGCTGCTCGGCCGCATGGCGAACTTCGGCGGGCGCTTCTCGAGGAACGACGACACGCCCTCGTAGGCGTCGGGCGAGCGCCCCATGAAGAAGATGCTCTTCGAGTCGAGCAGGTGCGCGTCCTTGGGGCTCGACGCACCGAGCATGCGCCACATCAGCTGGCGCGCGATCGCGACCGAAACCGCCGAGGTGTTGTCGGCGATCTCGCGTGCGAGGGCGCGCGCCGCACCGACGACCTGATCCGCCGGCAGGACGCGGCTCACGAGTCCTGCTGCATGGGCCTCGGCGGCGTCGAACACGCGTCCGGTGTAGACCCACTCCGCCGCCTGCTGGATGCCGACCAGGCGCGGCAGGAACCAGCTGCTCGCGGCCTCGGGGACGATGCCGCGCCGCGCGAACACGAAGCCGATCTTGGCACCTTCGGCGGCGATGCGGACGTCCATCGGCAGCGTCATCGTGATGCCGACGCCTACCGCCGGGCCGTTGATCGCCCCGATCACCGGCTTCTTCAGCGAGAAGATCTTCAGCGACACGAGACCGCCCTCGTCGCGGTGCGAGTCGATCGTGTGCTTCGAGCCCTGCGCGCCGCCGTCGAACGTCTTGCCACCGCTGCCGAGATCGGCGCCGGCGCAGAACGCCCGCCCCTCGCCGGTGACGATGACGACGCGCACGTCGTCGTCCGCGTCGGCCGCGTCGAGCGCGGCCAGCAGCTCCTTGCACATCCGCGGCGTGAACGCGTTCATGCGCTCGGGACGGTGCAGCGTGATCGTGGCGACGCGATCCTCGACCGCGTAGCGAATGTCCTCGTAGCTCATCCGAAGCTCCCCTTCGTGCCCCCGGCGTGGCTCGCCCCCGCCGCGTCGTGCTCCCGCGCACCCATCACCGATGCGTAGACCTTCTCCAGTCGCGCGGTCGAGTCCTCCCACGCAAAGCGACGCGCCATCGCCTGCTGGCGGAGCCGCGCGACATGGGCGGGACGCCGGTACCACGTGTCGATCGCGTAGCGCAGCATCGCCGCACAGGCGTCGACCGTTGGCGCGAGGAACACGAAGCCGGTCCCCTCGCCCGTCGACTCGTCGTAGGGCAGGACGGTGTCGGCGAGCCCGCCTGTCGCGCGCACGATCGGCAGCGTGCCGTAGCGCATGGCGTACATCTGCCCGAGGCCGCACGGCTCGTGGCGCGACGGCATCAGGAAGAAGTCCGCGCCTGCATGGATGCGGTGCGCGGTCTCCTCCGAGTACCCGACGTGGACGCCGGCGCGCCCGGCGAAGCGCTCGGCCATCGTCCGGAACGCCCCCTCGAGCGCCGGCTCGCCCGATCCCTGAACGACGAGCTGGGCGCGCCCCTCGTCGAGCAGCGCTGCGAGCGGCTCGTACACCAGGTCGAGGCCCTTCTGCGGCGCCAGACGCGAGACGATCCCCAGCACCGGCACGTCGTCGCGCGGCTCGAGCGCGAAGGCCGCCTGCAGCGCGCGCTTGCACGCGAGCTTGCCGCGCAGGTCGCGCGCGTCGAAGCGCCGCACGAGGAACGCATCCGTTCGTGGATCCCACAGCTCCTCGTCGACCCCGTTCAGGATGCCCGTCAGGCTCGCCGCGCGGCGCGTGAAGTATGGGCGCAGTCCATGCCCGCCGGCCTCCGTGCAGATCTCGCGTGCGTAGGTCGGCGACACGGCGGTGATCGCGTCCGCCGCGGCGACACCCCCCTTCAGGAAGTTGATCCCGCCGAGATCCTCGAAGCGCTCGGCCGTCCGCTGCTCGTCGGGCAGACCGATCCAGCGCCATGCGTCCATCGCGAAGCGGCCCTGGTACTCGACGTTGTGGACCGTGAGCACGCTGCCGGTGCGCGCGAGGCGCGGCTCGTGGTCGCGCAGCATCCGCAGGTACGCGGGCGCCAGCGCGGTCGGCCAGTCGTGCGCGTGCAGGACGTCGGGCACGAAGTCGAAGTCGAGCGCCACCTGCAGGGCGGCTCGCGACAGGAACGAGAAGCGCCAGGCGTCGCGCGCGTAGGAGTCGCCCGCGCCGTACACGCCGCCGCCGGCGAACAGGTCGTCGCGCTCGAGCAGGTAGACCGTACCGCCGCCCTCGAGCGGGCCGCACCACAGCTCGCCGTCGAGCGTCTCGCCGCCCATCGGCACGCGGATCGTGCCCTGCGAGCGGGCGCCCAGCGCCGCCGGGTCGATCGACGCGTAGCGCGGCAGCAGGATCCGGACGTCGTGGCCTCGACGGGCGAGGGTCTTCACCAGCGCCGCCACGGCGTCCCCGAGGCCGCCCGCCTTGGCGAGCGGCTGGCACTCCGATGCGACGAACAGCAGACGCAGCCCGGCGCTGAACATCGAGGCGACACTTGTCCAGGTCGGTCGCCGGCGCAAGCGCCGCTCGCCCTCGCGGCGTGACGGGCACCGCGCTGCGGGGCGCGCGATCCTTCCTTGCCTGTGGTCGTGCGGCGGGATAGCGACGGTCTGCGTCATGGCCACCTCCGACAGCAACCCGGGCTCGCCCCGCCTCCGTCGCTCGCTGCTGTTCGTCCCCGGCGACGACCGGCACAAGATGGAGAAATCGCTGCGCGCGGGCTCGGATTCGCTGATCTTCGACCTCGAGGACGCGGTGGTCCCGGCGCACAAGGTGAAGGCCCGCGAGATGGTCCGCGACGCCCTGCTGTCGCTCGACTTCAAGGGCGCCGAGAAGCTGGTCCGCATCAACCCGCTCGAGACCGGGCTCACCCTCGACGACCTGACGGTCACGATGGCGGGACACCCGAACGGCTACGTCGTCCCGAAGGTGCGCAGCGAGGACGACGTGCGCTTCATCGACCGCGCGCTCGCCAACTTCGAGGCGCTGGTCGGCCGCGAGCAGGGCTCGGTCCGCCTGGTGCTGCTGGCGACCGAGACGCCGGAGGGCATCCTCAACATCCGCCGCGTCGCGCAGGCGAGCCTGCGCTCGGCGGCTCTGATGTGGGCGAGCGAGGATCTGTCCAACGCGCTCGGCTCGCGCCGCTCGCGCAAGTCCGACGGCTCGCTGCCCGACGTCTTCCAGTTCGCGCGCTCGGCGTGCCTCCTCGCCGCCGCCGCCGCCGGCATGGACCCGCTCGACATGCCGTACTTCGACTTCCACGACGACGCGGGCCTCGAGCGCGAAGCGCAGGAAGCCGCCGACCTCGGCTTCACCGGCAAGGCCGCGATCCACCCCGCACAGATTCCGACCATCAACCGCGTGTTCGTGCCGAGCGAGGACGAGGTCGCGGAAGCGAACGCGCTGCTCGCGGCCGCGACCGAAGCGTTCGCGCGCGGCCAGGCCGCGTTCGTCTACAAGGGCGCGATGGTCGATGCCCCGCACATCAACCGCGCCCGCAAGATCGTCGCCCGCGCCGCCGCCGGCCGCGCGGCAAGCTGACACGTCCGTACCGGCTACGCCGACCACGAAGGGCTGAAAGACGCGCCGGGCGTCTTCATGTGAACACGTCCGTACCGGCTGCGCCGACCACGAACGGTGCAACGGCAGGGGTTTCCGACTGACCACGTCCGGCGCCGCGGTCCTGCGGACGCCGTCACGGAGAGAGCGATGCAGACCGAAAACGGAACGGCGACGCACTTCCACACCTGCCCGCTGTGCGAGGCGAACTGCAACCTGAAGCTGGTCACGCGCGGGCGCGAGGTCGTGTCGGTCCGCGGCGACGACGACGATCCGTTCAGCCACGGCTTCATCTGCCCGAAGGGACCGGCGGTCGCGGAGCTCGACGCCGACCCCGACCGCCTGCGCACGCCGATGATCCGCCGCGGCGAGACCTGGCACGAGGCGACGTGGGACGAGGCGTTCCGCGAGATCGACGCGCGCCTGACGAAGATCCTCGCCGAGCACGGCCGCAACGCGGTCGGCGTGTACCTCGGCAACCCGTCGGCGCACCACGTCGGCGTGGCGCTGTTCTCGCGCGCGATGCTGCGCACGCTCGGCAGCCACAACGTCTTCTCCGCCAGCACCGTGGACCAGATGCCGAAGCAGGTGTCGGCGGGGCTCATGTTCGGCACCGCGCTCAGCGTGCCGGTGCCCGACGTCGACCGCACCGACTACCTGATGATCCTCGGCGCGAACCCGCTGGTGTCGAACGGCAGCCTGATGACGGCGCCCGACATGAAGGGCCGCATCCGCGCGATCCGAGCGCGCGGCGGCAAGGTCGTCGTGCTCGACCCGCGCCGCACGCGCACCGCCGAGGAGTCGGACGAGCACGTCTTCATCCGCCCGGGCACGGACGCGCTCTTCCTGTTCGGCGTCGTGCACGTGCTGCTCGAGGAGAAGCTCGCGAAGCCTGGCACGCTCGCGCCGCTGCTGAACGGCCTCGAGCGCGTGGCGGAGCTGGCACGCGAGTTCTCGCCCGAGCGCGTCGCGGACGCGTGCGGCATCGACGCCGCGACGATCCGCCGCCTCGCGCGCGAGCTCGCGGGTGCGAAGACGGCCGCGGTCTACGCGCGCATCGGCACCTGCACGCAGGAGTTCGGGACGACGGCGAGCTGGCTCGTCGACGTGATCAACGTGCTGACCGGCAACCTCGACCGCGAGGGCGGTGCGATGTTCCCGAAGGGGGCGGTCGGCGCGGCGAACGCGATGGGCGCGCCGGGGCGCGGACGCGGCGTCAAGCTGGGACGCTTCCGGAGCCGCGTACGCGGCGTACCCGAGGTGTTCGGCGAGCTGCCGGTGGTGTGCCTCGCGGAGGAGATCGAGACGCCGGGGAGCGACCAGATCCGCGCGCTGATCACCGTCGCCGGCAACCCCGCGCTCAGCACGCCTAACGGCGAACGCCTCACGCGCGCGCTCGCGACGCTCGACTTCATGGTCAGCGTCGACATCTACCTCAACGAGACCACGCGCCACGCGCACGTCATTCTTCCCGGGCTGTCGCCGCTCGAGCAGAGCCACTTCCCGTTCGCGTTCACGCAGCTCGCGGTGCGCAACTTCGCGCGCTACTCGCGCCCGACGTTCGCCGTTCCCGCGGGCCAGGTGCCGGAGTGGCAGATCATGCTGCGCCTCGCCGGCATCGTCGCGGGCCAGGGACCCGACGCGAGCATCGACGCGCTCGACGACTTCGTCTTCGAGCAGCAGCTCGAGAAGGCGATCGGCAGCGAGCACTCGCCGGCATACGGCCGCAGCGCCGACGACGTCCGCCGCGCACTCGCCGGACGGCGCGGACCCGAGCGCCTGCTCGACCTCATGCTGCGCACGGGACCCTACGGCGACGGCTTCGGCGCACGCGACGGCTTGACGCTCGCGCAGCTCGAGCAGAGCGACCACGCGATCGACCTGGGTCCGCTGGCGCCACGCCTGCCCG
Organism: Deltaproteobacteria bacterium; assembly: GCA_016874715.1. Classification (GTDB taxonomy): domain Bacteria; phylum Desulfobacterota; class Binatia; order UBA12015; family UBA12015; genus VGTK01. The sequence continues at coordinate 10,421 of VGTK01000134.1, forward strand.
ACCTGCTGCGCACGCCGTCGGGCCGGATCGAGCTCGCACCCGAGCCGGTCGTCGCCGACGTCGAGCGGCTGCGCGCGAAGCTCGCGCCGGCGACGGCGTCCGCGCGCCCGCTGCTGCTGGTCGGGCGCCGCGACCTGCGCTCGAACAACTCGTGGATGCACAACGTCGAGGCGCTGGTGTCGGGCAAGACGCGCTGCACGCTGCACCTGCACCCCGAGGACGCGCACGCGCTCGGCCTCGGCGACGGCGAGACGGCCGTCGTGCGCTCGCGCGCCGGCAGCATCGAGGTCCCGGTCGAGATCACCGACGGCATCATGCGCGGCGTGGTCAGCGTCCCGCACGGCTGGGGCCACGACCAGCGCGGCACGCGGCTCGGCGTCGCCGCGCGGGTCGCGGGTGCCAACAGCAACCGCCTCGCCGAAGAGGACCGCTTCGATCCCGTTTCCGGGAATGCCGTTCTCAACGGCATCGAGGTGCGCGTCGAGCGCGCCGCCGCCGCGAACCCTTGACCTGACGAAGCGCATGGCGGCCGCTGCGCCGTCTGCGACCTGCTCCACGCCGCTGCTGCGGCGACCACGATCGGGGATCGTTGCGATCGCACGACGCGGCGTTGCCGCGGCGCCACGTCCATGGCGCCCATCATTGCGGGCGCCTGGGTGGCGCCTCCGGAATTTCCGGCACACCGCTTGCAACGCACTGCGTCAGCTGGGAATTGCGGACGATTCCAACCCAGATGGGAAGCGTTCCGAGCCATCTCGCCGGATCGCTGTCGCGGAATGGACCCGCGGCACCGAAGGCGCGATTCCCGCACCGGCGGAGCCGCACGGCCGGGTGGGAAATGGAGGAAGGAGTACGATCATGTTCAGCTCGGCGATTCCGGCCCTGACTTCTCCGGCAGCGATCCCGAATCAGGTGGTGACGCTGACCTTCGGGCCGGTGTGGACGGTGGTGCTGTTCGCGGCGGCTCTTGCCCTGACGTGCGGCGCGATGTGGCTGCTGAGGAGCCTGGAGCAGCGGTCGCGCACCGCCCCGCGCGGCCGTGCGTCGGCCACCCCGATCTACCCGCGGCCCGGGCGTCCGGCCGCCGCGGGGCACCACGCAGCTTGACGAAGCTGCTTCGGCTGCAGCGCACGGCGCTCCCGGCCCGCCGCTCGTACGGGCCGGGAGCCGCCCCGCCGCTCACGGATCGTCGTGCTCGGCCGCGTCCCGCTTGAGCTGGCTCTGCTCGCGCATTGCCAGCATCACGCGGTCGACCTCGCGGCGCTCGGCCTGGACGAAGCGCTCCACTGCTGCGGCGAGCCGCGGATCGCGCAAGTGGTGCATGCTGCGCGTCGGCTCGGGGTCGAATCCCCGCAGCCACTTGAACTCGCCCCCGGCGCCGGGCTCGAAACGCTGCAGCCCGTCGCGAATGCAGTGCTCGATGGTGGCGTAGTAGCACAGGTTGAAGTGGAGGAAGCGGACCTCCTGGAACGTTCCCCAGTAACGTCCGTAGAGCACGCCACCCTTCTGGACGTTGAACGTCCCGGCGAGGAGATCGTCGCCGTTGCGTGCGGTGATGAAGCAGAGGTTGTGCCGGAAGCGCTCGCGCAACAGCTCGTAGAAGCGCTGCGTCAAGTAGCGACGCCCGTAGACGTACTTGTCGACCGTGGTGAGGTAGAGCTCGTACATCGGGCCGAACAGGTCGTCCGGGATCGCGTCGCCGCGTAGCGCCTCGATCGCGATGCCCTGCACCGCGAGCTCCCGACGCTCGCGCCGCACCTCCTTGCGGCGCTTGTGGCGCAGCGCCGTGAGATAGTCCTCGAAGTCTCCGTAGCCGCGGTTGCGCCACTTGTACTGGAACCCGAGTCGCTCCGAGAAGCCGACCTCGCGCAGCGCCTCGGCCTCGTCGTCGCTGCAGAAATTCACGTGCACCGACGACACCTCGTTCTCGTCGCACAGATCGCGCAGCGCGCGCGCCAGCATGCGGACGATGCCCGGACGGTGCAGGTGCTTCGCGACCAGAAAGCGCAGCCCCGCAACCGGCGTGAACGGCACCCCGACGAGCAGCTTCGGGTAGTACTCGATGCCCGCGCCGTGCGCGGCATTCGCCCACGCGTAGTCGAAGACGAACTCGCCCTCGCTGTTGGTCTTGAGATAGAGCGGGCACGCGGCGACCACGCGGTCGTCCTCGAACAGCGCCAGGTGCTGCGGGCTCCAGCCGCTGCGCCCGCCGACGCAGCGCGCCTCCTCGAGCGACGCGAGCCAGCCCCATTCGAGGAACGGCGACTCGTCGCCGACGAGCGCGTCCCACTCCTCGCGCCGGACGTCGCTCGCGAGCTGGGTCAGGATGCGGAGCGTGAACATCCGTGGCTGTTCCTCGAGCGTCGACACCGGGGCCCTCATCCTCGCGCGCGAACGGCCCAGCGGCAAGCCCTCGCGCGCGAACGGCCCAGCGGCAAGCCCTCGCGGCGGACCAGGCGCCGCAGCGACACGCCCGCGGACTGTGGTATGTGGACGCCATGGCGGGAAGACTCTTCGAGGAGCTGCCGGTCGGCGCGACGTTCCGGCACCAGCCGAGCCGTACGGTCACCGAGACCGACAACCTGCTGGTGACCACGCTCACCATGAACACCCAGCCGCTGCACCTCGACCACGAGTTCGCAAAGGGCACGGAGTTCGGGAAGCCGCTGGTGAACAGCATGTTCACGCTGGCGCTGGTCGTCGGGCTGTCGGTGAGCGACACGACGCTCGGCACGACGATCGGCAACCTCGGCTTCGACAAGGTCGAGTTCCCGAAGCCGGTGTTCTTCGGGGACACGATCACCGTCGAGACCACGGTGCTCGAGGCGCGGCGCTCGAAGTCTCGTCCCGACGTCGGCATCGTCTTGTTCGAGCACGTTGGGACGAACCAGCGCGGCGAGGTGGTCTGCCGTGCGAAGCGCAACGCCATGATCCGCGCGCAGTCCGGGCAGTCCTGACGCGACGCGCGCGGCCCCGGCCGCTTCTCTGGGCTGGACCGCGGGTGTAGCGGTGGAGGCATGTCGAACCGCGACATGACCGATCTGTGGGCGTACCACGACGGCACGAAGCACTCGCTCGCGAGACTGCGCGCCGACCCGCACGTCCTCGACTGGGAGATCCTGCCGCGACCGTTCAAGGTCTACCCGACGCTCGATCCGATCCCGCTCGCGCGCGACCTCACGGGCTCGCAGCGCCCGGTCCTCGAAGCGCTCGCCGACGACGGCCGCGGGCCCGGCGACGCGGGCGCGCCGCAGGTCGACGTGGACCTGCTCGCGCACCTGCTCTACTTCACCGCCGGGGTCCTGAAGCGCCGCAGCCACGCGATGGGCGAGACGTTCTTCCGCGCCGCCGCGTGCACCGGCAACCTGCACCACGTCGACGTGTACCTCGCCTGCACCGACCTGCCCGGGCTCGACGCGGGCCTGTACCACTTCGGCCCGCACGACTTCGCGCTGCGCCGCCTGCGTGCCGCAGACCAGCGCGCGGCGCTCTTCGGCGCCGCGGCCGACGAGCCGCACCTGCGCGACGCGCCGGCGATCCTCGTCCTTACCAGCACCTGGTGGCGCAACGCGTGGAAGTACCGCGGCCGCGCGTACCGGCACGCGTTCTGGGACGCCGGCACGCAGCTCGCGAACCTGCTCGCGCTCGCCGCAGCGCGCCGGCTGCCGGCGCACCTCGTGCTCGGCTTCGCCGACGACGCCGTCAACGCGCTGCTCGGCCTCGACGTCGAGCACGAGGCGGCGCTCGCGCTGGTCGCACTGGGCAGCGACGCGCGTCGCGCCGCGACGCCAGCGTACGAGGCGCCCGCGCCGCTCGCCCTCGAGACGCTGCCGCTCTCGGCGCGCGAGGTGGCGTATCCCGCGATCGTGGCGGCGCACCGCGCGAGCTCGCTCGCGTCGCCGGCCGAGGCCGCGGCGTGGCGGTCCCCGCCGTCTTCCGCCGAGCGCGCGGTCGGCGACCGATCCGCTCTCGTCGCGCTCGACCCGCGCGACGAGCCGGTCGCGCAGACGGTCGAGGCGGTGATCCTGCGCCGCGGCTCGACGCGCCGCTTCGCGCGCGAGCCGATCGCGTTCCGCACGCTGTCGACCATCCTGCGCGCGGTGTCGCGCGGCGTGCCGGCCGACTTCGTCGCGCCGGGAGTGCCGCGCGCCGAGCCCTACCTCGTCGTCAACGCGGTCGGCGGGACCCCGCCGGGCACGTACGCGTACGACCGTACGCACGATGCGCTGCTGCCGCTCCGCGCGGGCAGCTTCCGGCGCGAGGCGGGCTTTCTCGGTCTCGGGCAGCAGATCCCGTCCGACGCGGCGGTGGACGTCTTCTGGCTCTGCGACCTGTCGGCGATGTTCGGTGCGCTCGGCAGCCGCGGCTACCGCGCAGCCCAGCTCGAGGCCGCGATCGCGGGGGGCAAGGCGTACCTCGCGGCCTACGCGCTCGGCCTCGGCGCCTCGGGCCTCACCTTCTTCGACGACGACGTGACGACGTTCTTCTCGCCGCACGCGCGCGGCAAGAGCGTGATGTTCCTGATGGCGATCGGCGTGCCGGAACGCGCGCCGCAGGCGCGCGCGAGCCGATAGGTCCGCGCGTCCGACCCGCGTCGCGCATGACTCGCGCGGCACGGGATGCGACAACCCCGGCGATGCCGGCGACGAACGAGAAGCCCACGACCACCCCCGGCGCGGGCGTCTGCGACCGCGCCCACCGTGCGCTGACGATCGGCCTCGTGCTGACCGTCGCGTTCACCGCGTTCGAGGCCCTCGCGGTCGCGACCGCGCTGCCCGCGACGGTCGCCGACATCGGTGGCCTCGCGCTCTACGGCTGGACGTTCAGCGCCTTCATGCTGGCGAACCTCGTCGGCATCGTCGCCGCGGGCGGCATGGCGGACACCCGCGGCCCCGCAGCACCGTTCGCGCTCGGGGTCGCGCTGTTCGTGGTCGGGCTCGCCGTCGCCGGGGTCGCGCCGTCGATGCCGGTGGTCGTCGCGGGTCGCTTCGTGCAGGGATTCGGCGCGGGAGCCGTGTCGGCGGTGAGCTATGTCGCGATCGCGTCGGCGTACGACGAGGCGACCCGGCCGCGCATGCTGGCGCTGCTGTCGAGCGCGTGGGTCGTGCCCGGGCTCGTCGGCCCGGCGCTCGCGGGCTTCGTCGCCGACCACGCCGGGTGGCGGCCGGTCTTCCTCGGCCTCGTACCGCCGACGCTCCTTGCGGCGGCGCTCGCGGTCCCGCCACTGCGTGCGCTGCCGCGCGCCGCCGCCGCGGTCGACACGGCGGGAAGCGCGCGGCGCCTGCGCAGCGCCCTGCTGCTCGCGGCCGGGGTCGGTGCCGCGCTCGCCGGCGTCGAGTGCGAGCACCGGCTCACCGGCGCGCCGGTGCTGGTCACCGGGCTCGCGATCGCGGGGCCGGCGCTGGTCCGTCTCATGCCACCGGGGACGCTCCGCGCCGCTCCGGGACAGCCCGCGGCGATCGTCGTGATGGCGCTGCTCGGCGTCGCGTTCTTCGGCGCGGAAGCGTTCCTGCCGCTCGCCCTCACCGACGTCCGCGGGCGCTCCGCCGCGGCGTCCGGGCTGCCGCTCACGCTGGGCACGATCGCATGGACGGCAGGCGCGTGGATCCAGGAGCGCACCGCCGCGCGGCGCAGCCGCCGCGGCGTCATCGCGCTCGGGCTCGTGCTGCTCCTCGCCGGCATCGTCGCGCTCGCAGGCGTGCTGCACGCTTCGGTGCCGGTCGCCGTCGCCTACGCGGCGTGGAGCGTCACCGCGCTCGGCATGGGCATCGCCTACTCGACGACCGCGCTGGCGATCCTCGAGCACCCGCCGCCCGGGCGCGCGGGTGAGTCGTCGGCCGCGCTGCAGCTCGCGACCAACCTCGGCATCGCGCTCGGCACGGGCGCCGGTGGCGCGGTGCTCGCGGGCGTGACGTCTTCCGGCGGCTCGACGGCAGAGGGCATCGCGGCGGCGTGGGCCGCGAGCGCCGCCGCGCTCGTGCTCGCGCTCGCCGTCACGCGACGGCTCGCCGCGCGGCCCGCGGACGATGCGTCACGCGACGCGGCCATCGCCGGCGTCGCGTGATGCTTCCGCTTCAGCCCGCGGCGCGTGGCGCTGCGGCCGCTTCACGCCTGGGCGCGTGGCGCTGCGGCCGCTTCACGCCTGGGCGC
>VGTK01000135.1 GCA_016874715.1 Deltaproteobacteria bacterium
GCCGACTGCGACGCCGAGCCCGACGCCGACGGCGTCGCCGAGCCCGACGCCGACCGCGACGCCGAGCCCGACGCCGACCGCGACGCCGAGCCCGACGCCGACTGCGTCGCCGAGCCCGACACCAAGCGCATCGCCGAGCCCGAGCCCTTCGCCGACGCCGGTGCCGACCGCGTCGCCGTCGCCGACGCCGGTCGTCGCGTGCGCGACGACCATGCTCACCGTGACGATCGGCTACCAGGATCCGGGTGACCCCGTGACCGGAGTGTCCGTCTTCCTCGGCTATCCCGGAAACCGCATCAACATCATCAACGAGGCGCTACTCGAGCAGGTGACCAACGCGAGCGGCGTGTCCGGGACGTTCCTCGTCGCCGACAACGACACCAACGCGAACGGCGTCGACGACCAGATCGCCATCGGCCTGCTGACGTCCGGGCAGGGCGTGCCGCCCGGCAACTTCGCGCGCGTCCTCTACGACTGCGTGGACGGCCAGTCGCGGCCGGTCGCCCAGGACTTCACCTGCACCGTGGAGCTCGCGACGCTGTTCGGCAACGTCCCGGGCACCTGCCAGGTGACGCAGGTCGAGTACCAGCCGTACATGTGCAACGGCCAGGTCGCGACCATCGTCGGCACCGATGCCGGTGAACCAATCAGCGGCACCGCGAACGCCGACGTGATCGTCGCCCGGGGCGGCAACGACACGATCACCGCGCTCGGCCAGGGCGACATCGTCTGCGGTGGCCCGGGCAACGACTCCATCGACGGCGGTGCGGGCAACGACACGCTGTTCGGCAACAGCGGCGACGACACCATCAACGGCGCCGGCGGAACCGACGTGTGCAACGGTGGCCCTGGAAACGACACGTTCAGCGGCTGCGAGACGATCGTGCAGTGAAAGGATCAGGACGATGACGTTCAGCTACATGGAAATCTGGCAGCACATGGGCGTGCCTGCGATGATCATCGCCGGCGTCCTGCTCGCCATGGGACTCGCGTCGCTCACGGTGTTTCTCGAGCGGCTGTTCACGCTGCAACGCTCGCGCACCACGTCGCGCGCGTTCGCCGCGGCGATCGCCGACAAGATGCGTGGGGCCGACGTCGAAGGCGTCCTGGCCGAGGCGCAGAGCGAGGAGTACGCGCGCGGCCACCTGTCGCGTGTGGTGCGCTCCGGCCTCACGATGTACGTCCACGCCCGGCAGACCTCGGACGTCTCCGGTCTCTCGGCCGCCGAGCGCACCCGCCGCCACCTCGAGCGCTACCTCGAGGAGGTCGGCGAGGACCTGCGGCGCGGCATGTCGGTGCTGGCGTCGGTCGGCTCGGTGGCGCCGTTCGTCGGACTGCTCGGCACCGTCGTCGGTATCATCTCGGCGTTCCAGGGCATCGCGACCAGCGGCTCCGGCGGTCTCTCGTCGGTGTCCGCCGGCATCAGCGAGGCGCTCATCGAGACGGCGCTCGGACTCGCGGTCGCGATCCCCGCGGTGCTCGCGTTCAACTACCTGACGACGAAGATCACGCACGACGAGGGCGTCCTGCAGCGCTCGGCCGGCGAGCTGCTCGACATGGTCGAGGACTGGGAGGAGCGCAGCGTGCAGTCGGGAGGGATGCGTCGTGAGCGCGTCGCGTAGCCTGCGCGCGAAGGCGGCCGGCGTCGCGCCCGACATGAACGTCACGCCGCTGGTCGACGTCGTCCTCGTGCTGCTGATCATCTTCATGGTGGTGGCGCCGCAGATGGACCAGGACGTGCCGGTCGAGCTGCCGGGCATCTTCAACCCGGATCCCGACGTCGACGCGGCGAGCGAGCCGCTCAAGCTGACCGTCGCGAAGGAAGGCGAGTACTACGTCGGGCAGGAGAAGTACGACCTCGACGGCGCGATCGAGGCGCTGAGCGCCGCGCACGCCGAAGAGCCGCTGCGGCGCCTCGTCCTGCGCGCCGACTCGAAGCTGACCTACGGCCAGGTGCGCACGGTGCTGTCGCGCGCGCAGCAGGTCGGGTTTCCCGGCATGTCGTTCCTCGTCGGCGAGAAGAGCCGCGGCAAGGACGCCCCGCGGGCGCAGCAGGCGGCGACCGGGGGCGCTGCCGCGGCATCGGAGTCGCTGCCCGCGGCCCCAGCGCCCGCGGGCGAGCCGGCCGCACCAGCGCCGGCACTCGGAGGTTGAGCGATGGCGATGAACGTCGGCAACGCGAGCGGCAAGGGGGTCGCTCCTTCGATGAACGTCACGCCGCTGGTCGACGTGGTGCTCGTGCTGCTGATCATCTTCATGGTGATCACGCCGCTGCTCACGAAGAAGTTCTGGGTGCACACGCCGAAGCAGGAGAAGGAAGAGGTCACCAAGCAGGAGCTGCAGCAGGACCCGGATCCGCCGCTGGTGCTGCGCGTCGGCACCGGACGCACCGTCACCGTCAACGGGACGGAGGTCGCCGTCGAGGAGCTGTCGGACCGTCTGAAGCGCATGTTCGCCGCGCGCGAGGACCACGTCCTGTTCTTCGACGCCGACGACAAGGCGGAGTACGGTTTCGCGGTCGAGGTGATGGACCGCGCGCGCGAGGGCGGTGCGGTGACGATCGCGACGCTGACCACGGCGCTGTCGGGCGTCGGCGATCCGCTGTCGGCTTCTGCCGCCGCTCCGGCGGCTGCGGCACCGGCGCCCGCTCCGGTGGCCGCCCCCTGAAGGGCGGCACGGCGGCCGTCAGGAGCCAGGCGTGTCGTGCGAGGCGACGCGCGTCCCGTTGGCGTGCCCGGGGACGCATCGTGCACCGGGAAGCGTCCCGGCGCATGCTTGACGCACGACGGCGGCGAGCTCGCCGTCGTCGTAGCCGATCACGGTGAAGCCGCGCTCCTCGTACCAGCTCGTGTTCTGCGGGAAGCGGCCCGGGCGGTAGACCAGCGCGCTCCAGCGCGAGCGCGGATCGCGCGCACCGCGGCGCACGAGATCGTCGATGCGACGCTCGAGAGGATATGCGTCGCGGATTCCGTCCTCCTCGGCGCCGTAGCCGAGGACCAGCAGGTCGGCAGCGGGCCGCGCCGGGACGTCGAGTCCCTCGCACGGCGACGCCGTCTCGGAGAGTAGCCCGTCGAGCAGTGCGTAGCCGAGACGAGCGGGCAGCAGCTGCTCGGTGACGCGTGCGATCCCGGCGTTCGCGAAGATCTCGAGCGAGGGCACCCAGCTGCTGGCGCCGGGCCCCGCCGGGCCCCCGTACACGGTCTGCAGCGTCTCGTTGCCGTCGTCGTCGCGGGCGATCATCAGCGCGGCCTCGCCGTGCAGGGGGACGTGGACCATCCCGGTGCCGCGGGCGATCACGTCGCGCAGGGCGCTCACCACCTCGGCGCGCGTCGCGCGCCCGCGGAACGCCGGCCAGACGGCGCTGAAGTCGCGCACCGCGAAGGTCGTCGTGAGGCCGTCGACGTTGGTCGTCAGGTGCGCCACGAGGCGCTTCTCGGCGGCGGCCGCGAGCGCCGCGAAGACCTCGTGGTGCGCGGTCTTGCGCAGCGTCGCGCGCCGCTCCTTCAGGCAGATCGTGCGCAGGTCGCGCAGCACCTCGGCGAGGGCGTCCGCGCCGCCGGCGGTGCAGGCTTCCAGCAGGGCGTCGAGATTCTGGCGGTAGCGACGGGGCACGTCCGCCGTGAGCGCGGCGAGGCTCGGCGTGCCCTTCATGCGGCGGGTGAGGTTGAAGCCGTCCGCACGGGCGACGCCCTGTCCGGTCACGACGAGAAGAGGTCGTCTCATTGCCAGAGTTCGCGAAGGTCGGGCCGGACGACGCCGTCGCGGCAGCGTCACGGCAGACGAGGGCGGACTCTAGACGGCCGGTGTTACCGCACGGTGAACGACGTCCTCCGCTGCGACGAAGATTGCGTTGCGCGCGGCGCGGCGAATGGGGCGTACCCGAGGGGCGGCCGTGTTGACGCCGCGTCCGGGGCGCGCAAGCCGTTGCTCGCAGCGCGTGTGCGGCATCGCGGTCGAACCCCGGTGCACCTCGACGACGCGGCGCGCGAGTTCTCGTACGATCGCAGCAGCGCGGTCGGGAGGCTCGCGCGCAGCCTCGACGAGGCGCTGCAGCGCGGTTGGGTGGTGGTGAGCATGCGCGACGACTGGACGTCGGTGTATCCGCGGTCGTCGCCGCCGGCTCCTGCAGTGTCTCCCGCGACGAGCGCCTGAGAGCGCGGCGCACGGGGCGCACGGGGCGCTGGCCAGCCCGCGGCTTCTCGTCTAACGTCCCGGCGTTTCCCACCAGCGTCCGGAGGAGATCCCGCATGGCCGAGCCCGCCGTCATCGTCGAGAAGGACGGACACGTCCTCACCGTCACCCTGAACCGCCCCGAGAAGCGCAACGCCGTCAACTGCGAGGTGATGTGCCGCCTCTACGACGCGTGGCAGCTGCTCGACCGGGACGACGATCTGCGCGTCGCGATCCTCACCGGCAGGGGCGGCACGTTCTGCGCCGGCATGGACCTGTCCGAGATCGGCAAGCTCGGCAGCGGCAAGCCAGAGAACGAGTGGATGGAGCGGGTGATGAAGGACATCCCGATCATCTACGGCGCCTGGCTGAAGACGTACCGGCCGACCAAGCCCGTGATCCTCGCCGCCGAAGGCTTCGCGCGTGCCGGCGGAACCGAGATCCTCCAGGGCACCGACATCCGCGTCGCCGGCGAGAGCGCCGTCTTCGGTGTGACCGAAGTGCAGCGCGGGCTCTTTCCGATGGCGGGCTCGACGGTTCGGCTGCGCCGCCAGATCGGCTACGCGGTCGCGGCCGAGATGCTGCTCTGTGGCGAGGATTTGCCGGCGAAGCGCGCGTACGAGCTGGGTCTGATCAACCACGTCGTGGCCGATGGGCAGGCGCTCGCGAAGGCGGTGGAGATCGCGCAGCGCATCGCCGGGAACGGACCGCTCGCCGTCAAGGCGATCGTCGCGACGCTGCGCGAGACCGAGACCATGCCCGAGGAGGCCGCGTTCGAGATCGAGCAGAAGCACGGCATGAACGTCATGGTGTCGGAGGATGCGATCGAGGGACCGCGCGCGTTCTTCGAGAAGCGCGAGCCGGTGTTCAAGGGGAAGTAGCGGTAGCGTCGCGACCTCGCGCGGGCAGGCCGGGAGGACGTCGATCCCACCACCGCACATCTGCGTGGACACGTTGGCAGTGCGGGCGCATTGCTGCCGCCGCGTGGAAGAAAACCTGAGCGAAAGCAGCGGAGGGGGTGGGATTCGAACCCACGAGACCCTTGCGGGCCCGCCGGTTTTCAAGACCGGTGCCTTCAACCGCTCGGCCACCCCTCCGTGGACGGTTCTTCCTCTGCGCTTCTATCACGACGCGCGCGTCCGCGCCCTTCGGCCGCACCGGGCGACGTCGGCCATGCAACTATGGTCTGCGGCTCGGGAGATTCGTCGCCTGGCATTCGCGCGCGGCGCTTCGTGGTGCACCGGCTTGCGCGCGGTCGTCCTTGTGTCGTCGAGCGATCTGCGAGTGGAGCGTGCTCCGCAGGCTCGCGAACCGGCCCCTGCGGCGCTCGCAGCACCTCGCCCCGCCTGCAGGCTCGTCGAGGCCTCGACTGCAGGCGCGCCTCGAGAGCCCCGGCCGAGCGGCGGGATCTACCTGCCCGCAGAGCCGCTCGGCGCATCGCCCACCGGGGCGAGGACGAGCAGCACCGAGCCGTGCGGCTCGACGTCTGCTGCGATGCGCTCGTCGATCACGCCCAGCGAGCGGCCGGTCCACGCATCGGTCGCGCTCAGGCCCCTGGCGAGGCCGAGCTCCGCGAGGCTCGCCACGACCTCGGCCGGAGCCTCGCCGCGATTGAAGAGCGCGACCGCCGTCCGCCCGCCGTCGAGGGGGCGCGTCCACACCTCGAGCGGCCCGCGCTGCAGGACGCGGCGCCCGGCGCGTCCGAGCGGGTCCTGGTCGATGGCGATGACCGCGCGGTTGGTCAGCAGCGCGATCGTCTCCGGCGACGATCGCCGCACGTCGTGGCCCGCGATGAGCGGGGCCGCGAGCATCGCCCACAGCGTCATGTGCGTCCGGTACTCGGTGGTGCTCATGCCGCCGTTGCCGACCTCGAGCATGTCGGGATCGTTCCACTGCCCGGGCCCGGCGAAAGGCGAGAGCTCGTCCTGCTGGAAGCCGATCGCCGACATCACGTCCCACCGGTCACCGATGTCGCCGGTCGTGCGCCAGAGGTTGCCGCCGGCGGCAGCCCCCCACTTCCAGACGTCCGCCCGCCCGTACTGGCAGATGCTGAAGACCATCGGTCGTCCGGTGGCGAGCAGGGCCTCGGCCATCTTCTGATAGACGGCGGGCATCTCGGCGTCGTCGTAGATCAGGCCGGCGCTGCACCAGTCATACTTGACGTAGTCGACACCCCAGGCGGCGAACGTGCGCGCGTCCTGCTCCTCGTGGCCGTAGCTGCCCGCGAAGCCCGCGCAGCTCTTCGGGCCGGGCGAGGTGTAGATGCCGAGCTTCAGCCCGCGCTGGTGCAGGTAGTCGGCGAGCGCCGGCATGTCCGGGAACTTCTCGTTGGGCCGCAGCTCGCCGCTCGCGTCGCGCGCGCCCTGCCAGCCGTCGTCGATGTTGACGTGGACGTAGCCGGCGTCGCGCAGCCCGGTCGCGACCAGCGCGTCGGCGATCTCGCGGATCGTGCGGTCGTCGATCTCCGTGGCGAAGTGGTTCCAGGTGCTGAAGCCCATCGGCGGCGTGCGCGCGAGCCCGTTGGCGGGCAGGGCCTTCACGGCGGGTAGCGGGTGTCGCTTCGGGGCGAGCTGGTCGAGCAGCCGTGCCTCCTCCGGGGAGACGCGCCGCAGGGGAGCGGCGGCCTCGCCAGGCGACCCGATGATGAGCTGCCCGTCGCGCATCGTGGCCGCGAAGGGTTGCTCCATCCCCCGCGCCATCTGCAGCGCCAGCTGCACGCGGTCACCCTCGCGTCGGACCGAGATCGGCATTCCCGCGAGCGTCGGGATCAGCAGCCTGCCGGAGAGCTCGCCGCCCGCTCCCTGTCGGATCACGAGGACGCGGACCCGCCCGGGCTCGCGCTCGAGGATCTCCGCGGTCGCGTCCTGCGGGATCCAGGTGCCGACCAGGTCGTCGGGCGCGGACGTGCAGGCCGCTGCAAGGGCGGCGAAGAGGGCGAGCGGGAGAGCGCAGCGAGCGCGGTGCACCGGCTGTTCGTATCCCGAGGGCGGTGGGCGATGCGAGCGATCCGCGACGGGAAACTCGGGGCCACGCTCGGGCGGCGCCGGTCCGATCGTCGCTCGAGCGCGGCGCGCGTCGCACGTCGCACGACGCACGACGCACGTCGCGTCGCGTGTCGCACGGCGCTCGCTCGAGCACCCCGCGCACGCGCGTTGGCCGCGCGTGCGCATCGCCTGCGCCGTTGGCAAGCCGGTCGGCGGTCAGCGTGCCGGTGCTGCGAAGTTGCTCGCGTGGCCCTCCCACAGCTCCGCGCGCAGCGTGTGACGCAGCAGCTTGCCGGTCGGGTCTCGTGGCAAGGCGTCGCGTACGACGATGCGCCGCGGGCGCTGGTAGCCGGCGAGTCGCGTCTCGCAGTCGGCCGCGATCGCCGCGATCGCGGTGTTCTCGCCATCGCCATCGCCATCGCCATCGCCGGCGCGGCGCAGGTGCTCGTCGAGCACCACGAACGCAACCGGCGTCTCGCCGCGCAGCTCGTCCGGTCCGGCGACGACGCAGGCGTCGCGCACTCCGGGCGAGCCCGCCAGCACCTCCTCGATCTCGGCGGGGTAGACGTTGACGCCGCCGGACACGATCACGTCGGCGGTCCGTCCGGAGATGAACAGGTAGCCGTCGGCGTCGACGTAGCCGACGTCGCCGACGGTGAATGCGCCGTCGCGGGAGTAGGCTGCGGCAGTCTTCTCCGGCGCCCGTCGGTACTCGAAGGTCTTGCCGCCCGGTGGCAGAAAGTGGATCGTTCCCTGCGCGCCCGGGCCGAGCCGTTCGCCGCCCGGTCCCAGGATGACGACCTGCAGACCCAGCCGGGCCCGGCCGACGGTGCCGGGGCGTGCGAGCCACTCCGCGCTGCTGCAGGTGGTGAGGCCGCCCTCGGTCATGCCGTAGTACTCGGTGAAGATCGGCCCGAGCCAGTCGATCATGCGTTGCTTGACGGTCTGCGGGCAGGGCTCTCCGCCGTGCAGGACCGCACGCAGCCCCGGCGCACGGAACGCTCTGCGCCGGTCTTCGGGAAGCGCCAGCAGCTGGCGGAACATGGTCGGGACCATGCACGTCGAGCGCACGTCGCGCGCGAGCGCGTCGAGGGCCGCCTCGGCGTCCCAGCGCGGCAGGATGCGTACCGTGCAGCCGCTCGCCAGCAGCGACAGCGAAAAGGCGAGCGGTGCGCCGTGAAAGAGCGCCGACACGTTCAGGTGCGGACCGTCGGTCGGTGCGGCGGCAGCGGCGGCGAACGCGCGCGACGCCGCGAACGCCTCGCACCATGGTCGCTGGCCGTCGGACAGCCGGTGCACGCCCTTCGGACGGCCGGTGGTCCCCGACGTGTACGAGAGGCGGAAGCCGTGCCGCGCGCGCGGTAGCGGCGCCGAGGGCTGCGCGCCGAGCCAGGTCTCGAAGCCGGTGCCGCGGACACCGTGCTCGAGGTCGACCACGGCGATGCCGCGCGCCTGTGCGGCCGTGCGCGCAGCATCGCCCTCGCAGATGACGGCGCGCGATCCGGCGTCGCACAGCAGGTAGTCGATCTCGGGCGCGGTCCAGGATGTCTTGAGCGGGGTGACGACCATGCCTGCGCGCATCGCGCCGAGCAGCGCCTCGAAGAACTTCGCGTGGTTGCCGACCGCGAGCGCGACGTGGTCCCCCGGGACGAGGCCGAGCGACTCGAGGCCGTGACCGAACGCGTTGCTGCGCTCCTCGAGCTCGGCGAAGCTCACGCGTCGCCGGTGGTCCTCGAGCGCGATCGCCCCGGGGGCGGTGCCGGAGATCTCCCAGATCGGCGGAGCGTTCTCGGTGGACATCGGCAGGGCACTACCGCCGCGCACGGCAGCGGGCAATCCACCGCGCGGGCCAGCGCGACGGCTGCCGGTGACCGCGACTCCGCGCGCCCGGGGGGGGGGCACGCGCCGCACGGGCGCCGGGCGATCGTGGTCGTCGACGGCGACCGCGACGACCGCGGCGATCACGCGAACGCGGCTGCGACACCGCCCGGGCCGCAGGTCGTCCCCGCTCCCGTGACGCTCGCCCGGGGCCGCGGTGCTGGACGACCGCTCGCGTACGAGGCAGGGTTTCGCGGATGACGGTAGCGGACGGGCAGGAAGCCGGTCGGATGGACCGCGCGCTCGCGTGGGCAGCGGTGCTGATCGGGACGACGTGGCTCGCGTGGGTGCAGCTCTCGTTCGGCGGCCTGTACGATCTCGACAGCTACTTCCACGTGCGCGCGGCCGAGCAGCTCGCGGTGCACGGCGTCGAGCAGACGTTCCCACAGGCGACCCAGAGCACGTGGGCCGAGCGCTACAGCGACAAGGACTTCCTGTTCCACGTCCTGCTGATTCCGTTCGTGCGAGGCGACCCGTTCGCGGGTGGCAAGTGGGCGGTGGTGGCGCTCGACTTCCTGGTGCTGGCGGCGTTCGCGGCTGCGCTGCGGGCCTTCGGCATCCGCTTCGGCGCCCTCTGGGTGCTGCTGCTGGTCGCGACCAGCCCGTACTACGTGACGCGGCTCTCGTCGGTCCGGCCGCACATCCTGGGCATGGCGTTCGTGACGATCGAGATCGCGCTCTTGTTCCGCGATCGCTGGAAGACGCTCGGGGTGGTCGCGTTCCTGCACGTGCTCGCGCACTCGTCGTTCCTCCTGCTTCCGGCGCTGCTGGGCGCGCGGATCGTCACGGCGCTGCTGCGCGGCGAGCCGTTCCCGCGCGCGGTGACCGGTGCCGTCGTCGTCGGCGTGGTCGCGGCGTCGCTGCTGCACCCGTACTTTCCGAACAACCTGACGCTCGCCGACCAGATCGTCGACATCGTGCGCTCCGTCGCGGCGAATCGCGCGGAGATCCCGCGCGAGGCGTTCGGCAGCGAGCTCGGCCCGATGGCGCTGAAGAGCTTCCTCGCGCAGACGCCGGGCTGGGCGCCCGCGCTCGCCGGACTGGTGCTGGTGGTCGCCGTGCAGGGCGTCCGCGGCTGGCCGGCGCGGGACCTCTACCTGACGCTGGTCGCGAGCGGGTTGCTGGTCGTCGCGGCGCGCTCGCGTCGCTTCGTCGATGTGTTCGTGGTGGCGGCGTTGCTGCTCGCGGGGGCGCTGTGGACGCGTCTCGCAGCCGGACGCGGGCTCGCCGCGCTGCTGCGCGAGCGCGCGGTCGCGGTGGTGCCGTGCGTGCTCGCGCTGCTGGTCCTCGCAGGCTGGGCAGGGAGCAGGGTCGCGGGAATGCGCGCGTCGTTCGGACGGCAGAGCACGGGGGACGTGTTCGCGCCCGCGGTGGCCGCCCTCGGGCAGATCGCAGCACCCGGCGAGGTCGTCTACCACAACTCCTGGATGGACTTCGCGGTGCTCTACGGCTTCCGCCCCGAAGGCCGCTACATCTCGGGCCTCGACCCGATCTTCCTCTACCAGCACGATCCCGCGCTGTTCGCGAAGAACCTGGGACTCGCGCGCGGCATGGGCAACGCAGCCGACATCGTCGGGCGCGACTTCGGCGCACGCTGGATCTGGGTCACTTCGCAGCCGCGCGATCAGGCGTTCCGCAAGCTCCTCGAGCGGAGCCCCGGGATGCGCCCCGTGTACGCAGATCCCGCCGCGCAGATCTGGCAGGTGCCGCGGGCCGGGCCTGCGGCTGCGCCGTGACGGCGCCGGGTAGCGCGAGCGAGACGGGTGCGGTTCGGTGCGGTCGCGGGTGCGACCGCAAACTCGAGCACCGCTTGCGCTGCCGCGCTCGCGCCGGCCGCCTGGGGCCGAGCCCGGGGAGGGGGCCGCTTCGCCTGGGGTGGGGGGCGGGAGAAGCGGGCCGGGTGGTCGACCTGGCGTAATGGCTGGACGTGAGCGCAGCAGCGAGCGTGCCCCGCGCGGTCAGATTCCCCTGGGGAGGGAGGAGGGGACGACCGCGACTCGAGGGCAACCTTACTGGGGCAGGACGTTGGGGACGGACGTGACGAGAAGCTTTCTGCGAGCGCCGCTGAACTGGACGTCGCTGTCGATGAACGAGTCGACGAGGTGGGAGTCGGCTTGATGCGTCGCCCGGGCCCGCAGGCCGAGGATGGCACCCACACGGACGAACTCGGGATCGTTCAGGACCAGGAGGAAGGTGTCGGTGTCGGTCGTCGAGGAAGTCTCGTTCATGGCCGGGACCTTCTCCAAGGGACGTGCCACCGGCAGCGGTGGATCGGACCCTACGCCGTGCCCGCAGCTGCTACGGCAGCCGCGCGACGAGAGTCTCCCTTCCTGCAACGGATGCCCGAAAACCTGCCCGGATCGCCCGGCCGAAGGGGCCGGCCCGGGTCGGGCGCGCCGCGTGCGCCCGCAGATGCGAGAATCGATCAAAGTCGCGCGATCTTCGCGCGGGCGTGCAGCTGTGCAGGGTCGCCATGTCGGCCGCCAACGCGACAGCGGGGTCCGCGAGAGCGCGAGTGCAGAGACGCGAGCCGACAGGGGAGAGCGGAGAGAGAGGGATTCGAACCCTCGATACGGTGTTACCCGTATACGCGCTTAGCAGGCGCGCGCCTTCGACCACTCGGCCATCTCTCCCGACCCGTCGTTCGTTCCCCGGCCGGACGACCAACTCTACGTACTTGGAGGCACCGGGGGTCGCAAGGCTGCGCGATCGCCACCCGGCGAAGCCGCTCCGCTGCCGCGCAGGGATGGCCCACTGGACACGTCCAGCCGTGACGGCTACCTAAGGCAACTCGCAGCGGGCGCCCTTAGCTCAGCTGGATAGAGCGGCTGACTACGGATCAGCAGGTCGGGAGTTCGAATCTCTCAGGGCGCGGTGGAGAAACCCCGGGGTGCGCCCCGGGGTTTTTCTTTGCGCGCACCTCGTGCTGCGGCGGTTGTCAGAACGCGCCGGTACGTCTCGTCTATCCCGGCACAGCGCGCGCCTCCCTCGCGCGCCTTTCTTCCTGGCGTGACCTGCGTCGCCTTCGCTGCGAGGACCTCCCTCTGCGCGCGGAGGCGACGCCCGCCATCGAACCCCGGTCGCGCGGAGGTTGCGTCGTTCCCCCGGGCGGAGCCGGGCGGGGACTGTGGCATCTGCGGGGTCGTGCAGGCTGCCTCACTGCGGCGCCGAACTCGGCGGCGCGTGTGGTAGGAGCGGCGCATGCAGAACCGCGCGCAGCACCGCCCCGCTCTCCTCGGCTGCGACACGATCGTCGCGCTCGCGGACGCCGCCGCGGACGGCGTCGTGCTGTTCGGCAAGAACAGCGACCGTCCGCCCGGCGAGCCGCAGGCGCCGGTGATGATCGAGCGCGCGACCCATCCGGCGGACGCGTCGGTCCGCTGCCAGTACGTGACGATTCCCCAGGTGCGGGAGACCGCCCGCGTGCTGGGCTCGCGTCCGACCTGGCTCTGGGGCTTCGAGATGGGGCTCAACGAGCACGGCGTCGCGATCGGCAACGAGACCATCTTCGCGCACGAGGCGCCGGCGTCGGTGGGGCTGATGGGAATGGACCTCGTGCGTCTCGGCCTCGAGCGCGGGCGCACCGCCGCCGAAGCGCTCGACATCATCGTCCGCCTGGTCGAGGAGTACGGTCAGGGCGGCTCCGGGTACCGCGACATGGACTGGCCCTACAACAACTCGTTCCTGATCGCCGATCCGGTCGAGGCGTGGATCCTCGAGGCGGCGGGCCGGCAGTGGGCCGCGCGCCGGGCGACCGCGACCGATTCGATCTCGAATCACGTGTCGATCGGTGCGGACTGGGACCGGCTCGGCGCAGCGACGGCGGCGCGCGCCCGGGAGTGCGGGCTCGCGGTGGCGGAGCCGTTCGATTTCGCACTTGCCTACCGCGACGCGACGATGGTGCCGCCGGTGCTCTCGTCCGGCCGGCTGCGCCGCTCGCGGCAGCTCCTGTGCGAGGACCGCGGCCGGCACACGCTGACGTCGCTGCGTCGCGTGCTCGGCGATCACGACGCGACCGGTGCGTGCTTCGCACGCGGTGCCGCGCCGGACCAGGAGCAGTTCTACACGATCTGCATGCACGAGGGGCCGAGCCGGACCGCGATGGCCATGGTCGTCGCGCTCGAGCCGTCGCCCGCGCTGCCGCGCACCATGTGGCTCGCGTTCGGGCGCCCGTGCACCTCGGTGTGGTTCCCGTTGCTGGTCGCCGGGCGCCTGCCCGAAGCGCTGGTGCGCGCCGGCACGGAGGGCGCAGGCGCTCCGGGCGCGGAAGGTCTCTGGTGGACGTTCGATAGGCTCGCGGCGCGTGCCGAGGACGCTCCCGGCGACGGCGCACGCATCCGGGCGGCGCTGGCGGATCTGGAGGGCGCGCTGGCGCGCGAGCACGCGGAGCTGCTGCGCGAGCTGGCGGGTGCAGCGCCGCGCGAGGTCGAGATGCGGGCGACCGCGGCGGCGGAGCGGGTCGCGCGCCGTCTCGATACGGTGGCGCGGGGTCTGTGTGCGGCGTCGTCGCTGTCCGCCGGCTGAGCGATGTCTGTACGCTCGGGGGCGGCGGGGGCCATGGCGCCGTCTCGCCCGGTGAGCGGTCTGACGTGCGAAGGCAAAGCTCCGTGACCATGCTCCCGACGCCGTGCGCCTTCCGCTATTCGTTTCGGTACAGCCGCGCGCATGGCACCCGGCCGCGAGCGTGGCACTCGGGCCGCTGTCCCTTCACCATGAGGAGGACTCCGGACAATGAAGAACCGGAGGTTCAGGGTCTCGGCGCCCCTGCTCGGCGCGTGCGCGGTGTTCGTCGCATCGCTCGCTTCAGCGGCGGGGCCGCCGCTCTCGGCCTACACGATCTTCGGCGAGAACGGCGTGGTCATCGGGTTCGACTCGGACATCGTCGGTCTGGTCGGTGGCCGTAACGAGGATCCGGTCACGGGTGACGCGGTCCGGCTACAGGGCAAGGCGACCGTCGATGGCGACGTGCGCAGCGGCGGCGACGTGAACCTGCAGAACCAGGCGTCGGTGTCGGGTGCGGTGATCCATCCCGTCGGCACCACGCTCACGCTGAACAACGGCTCGAGCGTCGGCACCAATATCGTTGGTGACCCGATGCTGCCGACGCTGCCGCCGAACACCGCGTTCACCTGTCCGACCGGCGGAGCGGACGATTCCGGCGTCAACAACGAGGCTCGGATTCTCGGCCCCGGGCCGTTCGGGGCGCTGAGCTTCGGTAGCAACTTCGACCTCACGTTGAACGGCGCCGGCAACTACTTCTTCGACTCGATCAAGGGGGGCAACGGCTCGACGATCACCGTCACGCAGGCGGGAACGAAGGTCTTCGTGTGCGGCGCCGTCGATTTCGGGTCGGTCAACGTCACGCTCCTGACGCAGACCAACAGCCCGTGCGACTTCTACCTCGAGACCAAGGCATCGGGCGACAACGCGGTGCGCTTCGGTGGCAACTCGAACTGGGTCGGCGACGTGTTCGCGCCCAACGGCGAGATCCACATCGGCTCGGGTGGCTCGGTCGGCAGCTTCATCGGCCGCTTCTTCTCGAACCAGGTCGACGTCGAGCACTCGATCGCGGGCGGCTCGGTGGAGTGTGGCACGACGTCGAGAAACGAGGAGGAGTTCCGCTCCCGCAAGGACGCGACGATCTTCCACAGCCGGAAGAACCAGAACGACGGCGCGGCTCTCACGCTGCGGGTCGAGAACCAGACCCGCTCGCTGCTGGGCTTCGACGTGTCGAACGTCGACTTCGCCAGAGTGGTGAGCGCGAAGCTGATTCTGACCGTGTCGAACAACGGCTTCGACGTCCCGCCGTACTCGCCCAGCGACAACTGGCCTCCGGGTGGGGGGAGACCTTTGTCGCGCGCCTGAACGACGGCTTCGAGCTCTGGGCCGAAGGCAACGGCAACAACTACCCGACGCCCGGTAACCCGAAGGGCTCCGGCTCGGGCGTGACGTGGAACTGCTCCACCGACACCAACATCGCCAACCAGCAGCCGAACTGCACCGGCGTCGACCGGTGGAGGACGGGCGGCAAGAAGCACCAGGGCCCGCTGCGCGGCCCGGCGCTGCACACCGACGACATGCTCGACGGCACGAAGGTCGTGTTCGACGTGACGCCGGACGTGCAGGCGGGGCTGGGTCCGCAGGACACGAAGTTCATGTCCTTCTTCATTCTGGTGCAGGGCGCGGCTCGGTCGCGTACTACTCGCACGAGGGTGCCATCCAGCTCGGCAACCTGGCGTACTCGCCGATCCTGCTCATCGAGGTGCCGTAGGGCAGTCGATTCCCTGTGGCAGGTGAAGGCCCCGGCGATCTCGCCGGGGCCTTCGTCGCTTCGGGGGGCGTCGAGTCTGGTCGCGGCGCCCGGTCGAACGCGCCCCGGCGGATTGCGACGAAGGCAAGCCGGGGAAGGCCGCTGAAACGGCGTGCCCGTTCTACCCCCTGGTGGTCGGCGAAGCCGGTGCGGACGTCAGTCCGTCGCAGGAGTTGCCGCGGGCAGGGAGGATGGGTCGCGGGTTGCCGCGAGGCGGTCGCGGATCGCCTCGAGCAGAGCCGGGTGCGCCGCGAGCCACGTGCTCCATGCCGCCGCATCGGCGGGTGTGTCGCCGAGTGCCACCACGCGTGGTGTGCCGTCGGCACCGCAGGCGATGAAGCCCGCCACGTCCGCCTCGGCGACGCCCGCCCGGGTGCTGAACGCGTACGTCCGCACGCGCAGCAGCGGGACGAGGACGACGGCACCGCACACGATCGCCGTCCCGGCGACGACGTCCTCCTCACGCTGCAAGGGTCGCTCCTGCGGATGCGGCGGGTCGTACGGCGCGTGCCCCGCGCAGGCGTTGCACGAGCAGAACGAGCAGGGCGCGCAGCGGGTGCACCCGGACCTCCAGGAGCAGGTCGACGGCGAGCAGGTCCGATGCGTCCCAGCGGGGGCGCAGCTCGAGGTGCCCGTGCGGGTCGAGCACCGCCGCGACCGCGCAGGCGATGCCGAAGGCGCGTCCGGTGTCGCCGACGTCGTCCAGGGCGAACTCCACCCAGCCGTCGAGTCGCATCACGCGGAGGGCGCGGTGCGCGACCAGCCCCCGGACGAGCTCGACGGTGCGCTCGAGGTCGGCGATGCGCGCGCGCCAGGCTGCGCGGCGGGCGCCGCGCGGGCTGGGTG
>VGTK01000136.1 GCA_016874715.1 Deltaproteobacteria bacterium
GCTCGGCCGCGCGTGCGACGCCGCCGATCGCCGCACGGGGCGGCAGGGATGGGACGCCGTCGTCGACGACCTCGCGCGGCTCGGCATCACCTGCTGCGGCGAGCTCGCGGCGATGTCCGCCGACGAGGTCGCGAGCCGCCTCGGCCGCGTCGCGACACGCATGCGCGCGATCGCGGCCGGCACCGATCGCAGCGAGCTGCGCTTGTCGTCCGAGCCGCCCGCGTACGTCGAGGGCACGAGTCTCGAGTATGGCATCGGCTCGATCGAGGCGCTGCTGTTCCTGATCCGCGGCCTCCTCGATCGCGTGGCGTCGCGTCTCGCGCTCGCGAGCCTCGCGTGCAGCGGCTTGACGGTGTCGCTGACGCTCGACGACGGCAGTCGCACGGACCGCACGATCGGCGTCCTCGCCCCGACGCGCGACGTGAAGACGCTGCTCCTGCTGACCCGCACCGCGCTCGAGTCGGCGCCGCCGCGCGCCGCGGTCGCGGCGGTGCACGTGCAGGCGCTGCCCGATCGCGCGCGCGTCGATCAGCTCGATCTCTTCCGCCCGGCCGGTCCCCCACCCGAGCAGCTCGCAACCACGCTCGCGCGGCTCTCCGCATGGTGCGGCGCCGGCAGAGTCGGCAGGCCTGTCGCGCCGCACGGATGGCGTCCCGGGGCGTTTCGCGTGGCGCCGTTCGATCCCGCGGTCGCCGGTTCGCGGCGCGGGATGACGGCCGCGTCGGGGCCCGGCGAGGAGCCGTTGCTGGTCGGCTCGTGCGCGACGCTCGCGCTGCGCGCGCTCCGGCCGGCGCGGGTGGCGCAGGTCTTCGTCGAGGCGGGAAGCATCGTCTACGTGCGTGCCCCGGGCCTCGGCGGGCGTGCCGTCGTGACCAGCGGCCCGTGGCGCATCGACGCGGAGTGGTGGACGTCCGAGCGCTGCCGGCGCGACTACTACGACGTGCAGCTCTCCGACGGCGGCGTGTACCGCCTGTACCGCGACCTCGATGCGCGCAGTGCGGACGCGAGCTGGTTCGTCGACGGCTGCTACGACTGAGCGGGCTTGACGATGCGGAGGCCGCGTGCGCGACTACGCGCATGCCGTACGAGGGAGAGCTCGAGGTGGCGATCGCCGCGGTACAGGAGGCGGGTCGCCTCACGCTGGACTGGTTTCGTGGCGACCTCGAGGTCGAGCACAAGGCCGATGCCTCGCCCGTCACGGTGGCCGACCGCAGCGCCGAGGAGCTGCTGCGCGCCACCCTCACGCGTATCTTCCCCGACGACGGGCTCCTCGGCGAGGAGTTCGGCGCGCTCGCGGGGAAGAGCGGACGGCGCTGGATCATCGACCCGATCGACGGCACACAGTCGTTCATCCGTGGCGTTCCGCTCTACGGCGTGCTGCTCGGGCTCGAGGACCGCGGGCGCTGCGTTGTCGGCGCGGTCGCGTTCCCGGCGCTCGGCGAGACCTACTGGGCGGCCCAGGGCGTGGGCGCCTGGCTGAACGGCTCCCGCATCCACGCCTCGAGCGTGGCGCGCCTCGCCGACGCGACCGTGCTCACCAGCGACGCGAAGCCCGAGCACTACGGCGACTTCTACCCCGGCTACGAGCGGCTGCTGCGCCGCAGCGCGCGGCAGCGCGGCTGGGGCGATTGTTACGGGTACGCCCTGGTGGCGCGTGGCGCCGCCGACGTGATGGTGGACCCGAAGCTGAACCCGTGGGACATCGCCGCGATCGTCCCGCTCCTCGAGGAGTCGGGTGCCGTGTTCTTCGACTGGAGCGGCGAGACGCGGATCGACGGCGGATCCGGCATCGGCGCCACGCGGTCGTTGCGCGACGAGATCCTCGCGACGCTGCGCTGACGCCGGTCGCGGGACGGAGCGCCGCGCCGGGGATCCAGCGCTCGTGATCGACCAGCCCGGTACGGACCTCAGGCGCGCCGCGCGCGCGGAGCGAGGAGGGCGAGCGCGCGCGCGCGGCGCTCGGCGTAGTCGACGCACGGTGGCGGGTAGCCCGTGCTCGCGAGCAGCATCGGCTCGCGCGACGGCTCGTGCACGAGCGAGGCCGGCACGTCACGCAGCTCCGGCACCCAGCGGCGCACGAACTCGCCTTCGGGATCGAACTTCTTCGCCTGCGAGAGCGGGTTGAAGATGCGGAAGTAGGGCGCTGCGTCCGTTCCGGTGGAGGCCGACCACTGCCAGCCGCCGTTGTTCGCGGCGAGGTCTCCGTCGACCAGACGCTGCATGAAGATGCGCTCGCCGACGCGGTAGTCGACCAGCAGCGTCTTGGTCAGGAACATCGCGACGACCATGCGCAGCCGGTTGTGCATCCAGCCCGTCTGCGCGAGCTGACGCATCGCCGCGTCGACGATCGGGAAGCCCGTCCGTCCGTCGCGCCACGCAGTGACGAGTCGCTCGTCCTGCTCCGGCCAGGCAAAGCCGCGGAACCCTTCCTGGAACGCCGACGTCGCGACGTGTGGAAAGTGGAACAGGATCGCCTGGTAGAACTCGCGCCAGCAGAGCTCGTTCAGGAACGTCCCGGCCTCCGCCAGTCGGCGTGTGGTCGGGCCGTCGAGCGGCCGGGCCGGCTTCTGCGGGTCCAGCTGAGCGAGCGCGCGTCCGCCGATCGCCTCGGCGACGCGGGCGTACACCGTGCGCGGCGAGATGGTGCCGAACTTGAGGTGGGCTGACAGGTGGGAGGTCGCGTCGAGCGCCGGCATGTCGCGCGTGCTGCGGTACGCGAGCACGTGGTCGCGCACGAACGCGTCGAGCCGTCGCTCCGCCTGCGCGGCGCCGCCGGGCTCGATCCGCGATTCGAGCGTCAGCCCGAACGCCCCGGCGCCGTCGGGCAGCGGGACGCCACCCGCCCGGCGCAGCAGCCCGTCCGGCAGGGCCCGCAGCACGGGCCTGGCAACGGGAGGGGCCTTCTCGACTGCGCGCCAGCGCCGCGCGAACGGCGTGAAGACCGTGTACGGCGTGCCGTCGTCCTTGACGCACGCGTGTGGCTCGACGAGCACGAGGTCGGCGTGGCCGTGGAAGGCGAGGCCGGCCGCCGCGGCACCTGCGCGCACGGCCGCGTCGCGGCGGCGTCCATAGGGCGCGTAGTCGTCGTTGACGAAGATCGCCTCGGCGCCGACGGCTCGCGCGACGTCGAGGACCTCCCGCACGGGGTCGCCGCGGCGTACGACGAGTCGCGAGCCCGTGCCTTCCAGCTCGCGCGCCAGAGCGTGCAGCGAGTCGAGCAGGAAGGCGACGCGTGGGGCGCCTGCGTCCGGTGCTTGCAGGAGGCGGTCGTCGAGCACGAACAGCGGGACCACGAGCTCCGCGCGGCGGCTCGCGGCATGGAGTGCCTTGTTGTCGGTGAGCCGCAAATCGCGGCGAAACCAGTGCAGGACGATGCGCATCGAGTTCCCGGTGGACGACCCCCGTTACCATGGCCGAGATCGGCGACCTGTCAACGTGGGCCGCGGCCGAGGGCGCTGGTCAGCGGGCGCCTGTGCCGTTAAGAGCAGCGCATGGACATCGGCAAGCTCGGCGTGTGGTTCTTCCTCGATACGCTCTCGTCGAACGACGGGGCGGCGTTCCTGCAGCGGCTCGAGAAGCTCGGCTATCCCGCGATGTGGCTCCCGGAGGCGGTCGGGCGGGAGCCCTTCGCGAACCTCGGCTGGCTGCTCGCACGAACCGAGCGCATCGTCCTCGCCACGGGCATCGCCAACATCTGGGCGCGCGACGCGATGACCATGGCGGCGGCGCAGAAGACGCTGGCCGAGGCCTCGGGCGGTCGCTTCCTCCTCGGGATCGGCGTGAGCCACGCGCCGCTGGTGCAGGGCGTGCGGGGCCACGACTACCGAAAGCCACTGTCGTACATGCGCGCCTACCTCGAGGCGATGCAGCGTGCGCCGTTTCTCGCGGTCGGGCCCGCCGAGCCGCCACCGACGGTCATCGCCGCGATCCGCCCGCGGTCGCTCGCGCTGGCTGCCGAGATGACACAGGGGAGCCACACCTACTTCGTGCCGCCCGAGCACACCACACGGGCGCGCCGGATCCTCGGGCCGGACAAGTGGCTCTGCGTGGCGCAGGCCGTCGTTCTCGAGGAGGACCCGGCACGCGCCCGGGCGGCGGCGCGGCAGTACATGAAGACCTACGTCCCGGCGCTGCCGAACTACACCGATAACCTGCGCGACCTCGGCTACGGTGACGCCGATTTCGCGAACGGCTGCAGCGACCGCCTGGTCGACGACATCGTCGCCTGGGGCGGCGAGCAGAGGATCGTCGACCGCTTCAAGGCGCATCTCGACGCGGGTGCGAGCCATGTCTGCTTTCTGCCGCTCCGCGCCGACGGGATTCCGATGGCAGACGATCGAGCGCTCGAAGCGTTCGCGCCGCCGAAGCTCGGGCTCTGAAGGGATCGACGCGATCCGGCGCCGTGCGCCGGCCACCGCCGGGCGGCTCACGTCAGGTACGCACCACCCGCCGGGCGGCTCACGTCAGGTACGCACCACCCGCCGGGCGGCTCACGTCAGGTACGCACCACCCGCCGGGCGGCTCACGTCAGGTACGCACCACCGTCGACGAAGTAGGTCTGCCCGGTGACGAAGTGCGCGTCGTCCGACGCGAGGAACACTGCGACGGGGGCGAGATCCTGCTCGGGGTCGGCGAGCCGCCCGAGCGGGCGCTGCTCGCGGATGTGCTCCGCCATCTGCGGGTTGCGTTCGAAGAACTCGATGGTGCGCTTCGAGGTCGCGCCGGGGGCGATGCAGTTCACCAGGATGCCGTGCTTGCCCCACTCGCGCGCGGCGGTGCGCGACAGAGCCCCGATCGCGCCCTTGGTCGCGTTGTAGTCGGCGAGCCCCGGCGCTCCGTTGAGCGCATTGAGGGACACGAAGTTGATGATCCGCCCGCCGCCCTGACGCCGCATGGGCGGGAAGGCCGCCTGCATCGCCCAGAAGGTC
This sequence comes from Deltaproteobacteria bacterium, assembly GCA_016874715.1. GTDB lineage: Bacteria > Desulfobacterota > Binatia > UBA12015 > UBA12015 > VGTK01. Next base: position 4,929 of record VGTK01000136.1, read on the forward strand.
CCCTTGAGGCCCGAGATCAGGAAGATGTCGAAGTCCTCGTCGGTGATCTCCTCGAACGGCTTGTGCGCGTGCATTCCCTGCGCGTTGTTGACCAGCACGTCGACGCGCCCGAAGCGCTCGACCGTGGCGGCGACCATGCGCTCCACCTGCTCGCGTCTCGAGACGTCGATCGCGAGGGGGAGGGCGCTGCCGCCCTCGCTCGCGATCTCGTCCGCCGTACGACGCGCGCGGTGTTCCTTGAGCTCGGCGACGACCACGTGCGCGCCTTCGCGGGCGTAGACCAGCGCGATGCCCCGGCCGATGCCCTGACCGGAGCCGGTGACGATGGCGACCCTCCCTTCGAGACGGCGCACGGCTCAGTCCGTTACCGCGCCAACGGCCGCGCTCTGCACGACGTGGGCGTACTTCGCCAGCACGCCCCGCGTGTAGCGCGGCGGCGGCGGCGCCCAGGCGGCGCGTCGACGCGCCAGCTCGTCGTCGGACACGGCGACCGCGAGCAGGTTGCGGTCTGCGTCGATGGTGATCGTGTCGCCTTCCCGGACCAGCGCGATCGGGCCGCCGTCCTGGGCCTCGGGCGCCACGTGTCCGACGACCATGCCGTAGGTGCCGCCGGAGAAGCGCCCGTCGGTGACCATGCCCACGCTGTCGCCGAGACCCTTGCCGATGATGGCGGAGGTGGGTGCGAGCATCTCGCGCATGCCCGGTCCGCCGCGTGGCCCCTCGTAGCGGATCACCAGCACGTCGCCCGGCTGGATGCGGTCGGCGAGGATGGCGTCGAGGCTCGCCTCCTCGGACTCGAAGACACGCGCCGGACCGGTGATCCGCGGCTGCTTGAGCCCGGTGATCTTGGCGACCGAGCCGTCGGGCGCGAGGTTGCCACGCAGGATCGCGAGGTGGCCGTGGTCGTAGAGCGGCTTGTCCATCGGCCGCACGACGTCCTGGTCGGCCCGCGGCACCGGGCTCACGTCGGCGAGGTTCTCGGCGATGGTCTTGCCGGTGACGGTCAAGCACGAGCCGTCGATCAGGCCCGCGTGCAGCAGCATCTTCATCACCAGCGGGACGCCGCCGACGCGGCGGAGGTCGGTCGCGACGTAACGACCGCTCGGCTTCAGATCGCAGATCACCGGCACCTTGCGGCGGATGCGCTCGAAGTCGTCGAGCGACAGCTCCACCTCGGCCGCGTGCGCGATCGCGAGCAGGTGCAGCACGGCGTTGGTCGAGCCGCCGAGGGCCATGACCACGGCGATGGCGTTCTCGAACGCGGCGCGCGTCATGATCCGACGCGGCGGCAAATCGCGGCGGATCAGCTCGACGAGCTGGCGTCCCGCGGCCTCCGTCGAGTCGGCCTTCTCGGCATCCTCGGCGGCCATGGTCGAGGTCATCGGCAGGCTCATGCCCATGGCCTCGATCGCCGAGGACATCGTGTTCGCGGTGTACATGCCGCCGCACGAGCCCGCGCCCGGGCAAGCGTTGCGCTCGATGCCCTCGAAGTCGGCGCGCGACATTCGTCCCGCAGCGCACGCGCCGACCGCCTCGAACACGCTGACGATGGTCAGGTCCTCGCCCCCCCAGCGGCCGGCCTTGATCGTGCCGCCGTAGACGAAGATCGACGGGATGTCGAGGCGCGCGATGGCGATCATCGCGCCCGGCATGTTCTTGTCGCAGCCGCCGATCGCGACCAGGCCGTCCATGCTCTGGCCACGGCAGACCGTCTCGATGGAGTCGGCGATCACCTCGCGGCTCACCAGGGAGCACTTCATGCCCTCGGTCCCCATCGAGATGCCGTCGCTGATGGTGATGGTCCCGAAGGTCTGCGGCATGGCGCCCGCGGCGTGCAGGCCCAGGGCGGCTCGCTCGGCGAGCTGTCCGATCCCCATGTTGCACGGCGTGATCGTCGAATGGGCGTTGGCGATGCCCACGATGGGCTTGCCGAAGTCGGCGTCGGAAAAGCCGACGGCACGGAGCATGGCGCGGTTCGGCGAGCGACTGTCCCCGTCGGTCACGACGGCGCTCCGGAGCCTCAGGGCCTTCTCGTCTGTGGGCATGGCGTCCCTCTCTGCTGGCGGAATTCGCCCAGTGTAGGGGTTGCGGGGGCACTCCGTAAAGCGAGACGGCTCGGGGGTCGTGCGCCGGCGCTCTGCCGTGCTGAACATTTTGCCAGCCTGCGTTGAAAATAAGTGCGTTGAAAATAAGTTGACAGCCTTGAGCGTTTGCCATTATCGATGCGCCATGGCCGTGCGGATCGAGTTCCACCCGCCACCGCGGAGGCGCCGGGCGCCGAATGGAGATCGGCCGTCGGCACTCGTTCTGATCGGGATCGCGAGCGCCATCGTGGGCACCCACATACTCTTCTGGATGGTCGGGCTCCTCGAGTAGGTGGGGTGGCGGCCCGCAGCAGGGCGGCCGGAAGCACGACGCGCAGACGAAGCCGACGGTAGGTACCGACAGCCTCCCGATCGGATCGACCACGCAAGGAGAAGTCGCGAATCATAAGGCGCGCAAGGCACAAGAGGATCCACGTCCGCGTTCGCTGTGAGCCCCCCCCCTCCGCCCGTCCCACCGCATCCCTCCGTCTCCTCAAATCAGCCCCGGGACTCCTGCTCGTTCGGGAATCTAGCAGAATCGCGACCTCCGGGTCGCTCCGACCGTTAAGAACGCACGGCAAAGCGCCGAATCAGAAGCAGGCGCGGATTCTCGCGCGGACCACGAGCACGGCAAGGTAGACGAGATGCGGGCAACCAACGCACGAGTGCGGCGGGTACGGGGAACGGTCACGCGGCAGCGTCCCGAATCGGCCTCGGCAACGGGTGCTCCGCGGCCGGGCGCCTTGCTCCGGATCGATGAAGCCGTCGTGCGCGATCTCTCGCACGAGCTGGGCAACTACTTTCACAAGCTCTACTACTGGACCGACTGCGTTCGCTCGGGCACGAGCGACCTCGAGGCGGGGGTCTCGCCCACCGGCGAGCTGGATCGGACCCTGCACCGGCTGCAGGCGTTCCTGAACCTCGCCCTGGTGTACTTCGAGCCGGCGGTGGCAGACCGGGTCGCGGTCCGCGGCGCCGATGTCGCGAAGGCGTTCGAAGCGATTCTCCGCGGCGAGAGCCCGGACGCGGTCGTGGAGATCGCGTGTACCGCGGCGGCGAGCGACGCGCGGGTTCAGGTCGACACCCGGCGGCTCTCCACCGGCTTTCGCACGATCGCGGTTCTGCTGGGTGCGGGAGCGGGGACGATCCTGCGGCTGGAAGTCGACACGGTCGCCTCGGGCAAGCGGAGCGAGCTCCTGCAGCTCGCCGTCTCCGCGACCGGCGGATCGCCCGAGGCCGCCGCCCGGCGAGCCCAGCGGCTGGTGGAGTGGGCGGTAGCGGCCCGCATGCTCGAGCTCAACGGCGGCGAGCTGCGAACCAACGAACAGCGGCCAGGGTCGGCGCGATGCGTCCTGACGCTTCCTCTCGCGGAGTAGGACTGCACGGCATGGAGACACGGATCCTCATCGTCGACGACGACCCCTTCATCTGCAGCCAGCTCGAAGGGCTGTACCGGGCGCAGGGCTACATCGTCGAAAGCGCGACGGAGGCGCCGCTGGCGCTCGCGAAGCTCGGCGAGCACGACTACTCGCTCGTGCTGGTCGATCTCAAGATTCCCGGCACCGACGGGCTCAGCCTCACGCGCGAGATCCGCGACCGCTGGCAGGACATCGATGTCATCATGATCACCGGCTACGCCAGCATCAGGGGCGCCGTCGATGCGATCAGGCTGGGGGCATCCGACTACATCACCAAGCCCTTCCAGAACGAGGAGATCCTGATCGCGACCGACAAGGTGCTCGAGAAGCGCCGCCTGCTCGACGAGATCCAGTACCTGCGGGGTCAGCTCGCAGACCGCTACTCGTTCGCGAACATGGTCTCGCGCAATCCGCGCATGCACGACATCTTCTCGCAGCTCGATGCGCTCGCGCAGAACGACGCGACGGTGCTGCTGACCGGCGAGTCGGGTACCGGCAAGGAGCTGTGTGCGCGCGCGATCCACTATCAGGGCAAGCGCAAGGCCGGAAAGTTCGTGCCGATCAACTGCGCGGCGTTCCCCGATACGCTGCTCGAGAGCGAGCTCTTCGGGTACGAGCGTGGCGCGTTCACCGGCGCCGTGCACGACCGCGTGGGGAAGATCGAGCTGTCGTCGGGCGGCACGCTGTTCCTCGACGAAATCGAGTCCATCTCGCTCAACATGCAGCTCAAGCTCCTGCGCGTCCTCGAGGAGCGCGAGATCGAGCGTCTGGGCGGCAATCGCCGTATCAAGGTCAACATGCGCGTCATCGCGGCGACCAACGTCGACCTCGACGCGTTGGTCGCCAACGGGTCGATGCGAGAGGACTTCTATTACCGCGTGAACGTGGTTCCGATCCGCATCCCGCCGCTGCGCGACCGCATCGAGGACGTGCCGCTGCTGGTGGCGGAGTTCCTGCGCAACTCGCCGCTGGCGCAGGACAAGGGGATCAGTCGCGTCTCGAACCGAGCCTTGCAGCAGCTGATGGGGTACCCGTGGGCCGGCAACGTGCGCGAGCTGGGCAACGTCCTCGAGCGCTCGATCCTGCGGACCAGCGGCCCGGTCATCAAGGACATCGACCTCCCCGGCGGCGACGCGAAGAAGAGCTCGGAGGCGTCGTCGCGTCGTGGATTCGACTACGAGGTGCCGCTCAAGGAGTTCCTCCGCCGGGCCGAGAAGGACTACCTCGGGCACGTGCTCCGTAAGTATCGCGGCGGCATCAACAGCAGCGCGAAGCACGCGCTCGTCGACGCAGCGACCCTGCACCGCAAGATGAAGTCGTACGGGCTGCGTCGCGAGGAGTTCCGGATGCGTGGCGCGAAGGCCGACCAGCCGATCTTTCAGATCGCCGCGCCGCCGCACTCGACACAGCACTGATCCACCGGTTATCCAGAGGATCCCATGGCGCGGCAGGATGATACCTCCTCGGGGCTACTCGGCTTTCTGTGGCGGCACAAGATCTGGTGGCTGATGCCGGCGATCAGCGTGCTCCTGATCACCGGTCTACTGCTGTACTTCGGCCGATCCACCGCGTCGTCCCCCTTCGTGTATACCCTGTTCTGAAGGGGCCTTTCGCCTCCACCGGAGGGCGGCTCAGGGGTCAAGCACTCGCGCGTCGACAGGTTTTCTCTTCCGCAGAACGGGCGCGCGCGCTATGCAGCCCGTCACGATGCAGGATCAGGAGGCGTTCCGGCGCGACGCCGACGAGATCGTCCGGCTTTACGGGGAGATCGGGCGACGGCTGTCGAACCGCGGCATCCGCGGCATCGACGAGCTGGTGGCCCTGCACCAGCAGGTCCGGGCGGCGGTCGAGACCATCGCCGGGCAGGAGATCGACTCGGCTCTGCTGCAGATCGCGACGCTGGTCGACCGGCTCCGGCTGATCTCGCGCTCACTCGCAACCCTGGGCGAGATGAAGCTCGCCCTGGGCAGCACCGAGCCTCCTGCCGGGTCCTGACGCAGGCCTGCGCGCCAGGCGGAGTTTGACTCCCGCGGAGCGCGTTGATAGCTCGTTGACATGAGCGGACCCGATCCGAACGCGTCGGCGATCAGCGAGTTCATCGAGATGACGTTCCGACCGGACAACATTCCGATCGTCGGAATGCTCGTCCTGGTGCTGTACTTCACGTACCTCGGCTTTCGCGAGGCGCGTCGCAACGACGAGCTGATCGCTCAGGGTCGCGAGGACGAGATCCTGAACGACATGCAGCGGTGAGGGGGACTCGCGATGCCGTTCACCATCATCGCCGAGAACTGCACCGGCTGCAGCGCGTGTGAGAAGCGCTGCCCGACCCGCGCCATCAGCGGCGACCCGAAGAAGGCCTACTTCATCGAGACGACGCTGTGCATCGACTGTGGCTCGTGCGGCGTGATCTGCCCCGACGACGCCATCCTCGACACGTGGGGCAACATGACGAGCGTGCTCAAGCGCGCCGAGCGGCCGCTCGCCATCGTCCACCCGGACAACTGCAACGGGTGCGGCGTCTGCATCGACGTGTGCCCCTTCGACAGCCTGAGCTCGGCTCCGGGAAACGTCGCAGCCTATCTCGGCAAGGTCGTGGTCGACGAGAAGACCTGCGTCGGCTGCAAGCTCTGCGAGGAAGTCTGCGGCTGGGACGGCATCTACATCATGCCCGGCGGCGAGAAGGACGCCTTCCTCCAGGCGCTGGGCTACGACCCCGCCGAAGAGTCCGCCGCCGGGTAACCCCGGTTCCCCCGCCGCGAAGCCGACGGCGAGCGGCCGAGCGAAGCGAGCCGGGGGAGCGAGGCTCCGCGCGGCTTTGCCGCGTGGAGCGAGGGGGAGAGAGTCCCCCTCGTTTCAACAGACCTTGTTCAGCGGGTACTCGATGATCCCGCTGGCGCCGGCCTTGATGAGCTGCGGGATCAGGTCGCGCACGGTCGCCTCGGCGATCACGCTCTCGACCGAGAACCACTTCTCGCCCTGCAGGTGCGCCGTGGGGAAGAGGTTCGACACCGTCGGTGCTGCGAGGCTCGGCAGCAAGGCGATGACGGCGTCGAGGCGCGCCTCGGGGACGTTGAGCTTGATGCCGACCTTGCCCTGCGCATCGAGCGCGCCGGTGAGGAGGAGCGCGATCTGCTCGAGCTTCTCGCGCTGCGCTGGGTCGGCCCACGCCGCGGCGCTCGAGACCAGCTGCGGATTCGAGGTCTGCAGCTCCGCGACGATGCGCAGCTTGTTCGCGCGCAGCGTCGATCCGGTCTCGGTCACGTCGACGATCGCGTCCACCAGGCCTTCGGCGACCTTGGCTTCGGTCGCCCCCCACGAGAACTCGACGTCGACCCCGATGTCGCGGCTGGCAAAGAAACGCCGGGTGACGTTCACCAGCTCGGTCGCGACGCGCTTCCCGCGCAGGTCCTCGGGGCTCTTTACCGGAGAGTCGTCGCGCACGACCAGCACCCAGCGCGTTCCGTGCAGGCTCACCTTGGAGTACACGAGGTCGCAGATGACGTGCACCTGCGACTCGTTCTCGATGATCCAGTCCTGCCCGGTGATCCCGGCATCGAGGGCGCCCGCCTCGATGTAGGCCGACATCTCCTGCGGTCGCATGAACGAGCAGCGGATGTCGGGGTCGTCGATGCTCGGGAAGTAGCTGCGCCCGCTGGTCGTGATGCGCCAGCCGGCCTTCGCGAACAGCTCGATGGTCGGGTTCTCGAGGCTTCCCTTGGGAATGCCCAGCTTCAGAGGAGTCTTCAGTCGTGCGGTCATGCGTGCGGCTCGTGCTCGAGGCCTGCGTTTCAGGGCTGGGGCTTCTTGTAGACGTCCTTCGGGTCGAACACGCGGTCCTGGGTCGTCTGCCATGCCTCACCCTCGAGGTGGCGGAAGAAGCAGCTGCGGTAGCCTTCGTGGCAGGCGGCACCGCCATGCTGCACGACCTTGAAGATCACGGTATCGCGGTCGCAGTCGACGAGGATGTCCGAGACGTCCTGGTGGTTGCCCGACTCCTCGCCCTTGCGCCACAGCCCGCGGGACCGGCTCCAGTAGGTGGCACGCCTGGTGCGCAGCGTCTCGCGCCACGCCTCCTCGTTGATGTACGCGACCATCAGGACCTCGCCGGTGGCGGCGTCCTGGGCGATGGCGGGCACCAGGCCCTTGCTGAAATCGAGCTCCACGGAGCACCTTCCTGGTCAGCGCTCGCCGCGGATGATCGACTCGAGAACCTCGACGTACGAGCGCCAGGCCTCGTCGCGCGCCCGCAGCTGCGCGACGCCCGCTTCGGTCATGCCGATCGAAGCCTGCGGATCGCACGGCGGCACGAACGACACCGCGGGCAGCGGCGGGCGGGCCGGGATCGGCGGGCGCTTGGCGGCGCAGCCGGCGAGCGGACCCAGCAGCGCTGCGCCGACCAGCGCCAGCGCGATGCCGGACGAAGGTTGGCGGCTCGCGGCGGCACCGCAGCGGGACGAGCCGGTCTGCATGGCGCGTACCTATCGACGGCTGCCCGGAAACGCAATCGCGGAGCACGCGCGCACGACGGTCGTGGAGATGCCCGCCCCGGGTTGGTAGAACTGGACGATGCGCCTCGCCGACATCGCACGCCTCCTCGACGGGAAGGTCGAAGGAGATCTCGCGCTGGAGATCGAGGACCTGCAGCCGCTCGACGAGGCCGGGCCGCGGTCTCTGTCATTCGTGTCGAACCAGCGCTACGTCGGCATGCTGAAGACGACACGTGCCGGTGCCGTGATTCTCGGCCCGGGTGTGGCGAGCCCAGGCTGCGCCGTGGTTCGCGTCGCGAATCCCTACATGGCCTTCGCCCTTGCGCTGGGCCTGTTCGACAGGCCCGTCGACCCGCCGGCAGGGATCTCGCCGGCCGCGCACGTCGCACCGACGGCGCACCTCGGCGAGGGAGCGCGCGTCGCTCCGGGCGTGGTGGTCGGCGAGAACGTCAGGATCGGTGCCCGGGCACGGCTCCACCCCGGAGTCGTGATCTACCCCGAGGCGACGATCGGCGACGACTTCCTGGCGCACGCCAACGCCGTGGTGCGCGAGCGCGTCCGCATCGGAGACCGGGTGACCCTGGGTCCCGGCGTGGTCCTCGGAGGCGACGGCTTCGGCTTCCTGCCGCTGCCCGGGGGCGGGATCTTCAAGCTGCCCCAGATCGGTACGGTCGAGGTCGGCGACGACGTCGAGGTCGGCGCCAACACCACCGTCGACCGGGCGACGATCGGCACGACCCGACTCGCCACCGGCGTCAAGCTGGACAACCTGGTCATGGTCGCGCACGGCTGCCGGATCGGCGAGGAAACGATGCTCGCAGGCCAGAGCGGTCTCGCGGGAAGTACGATCATTGGCAAGCGGGTGCAGTTCGGCGGCCAGGTCGGGGCTGCCGGACACCTGGAGATCGGCGACGACGTCCGGGTGGCGGCCAAGAGCGGCATCGACAACGACGTTGCCGCCGGTAGCGTGATCGGCGGCTACCCCGAGATGGACATCCGGCTCTGGCGCCGCATCGCGGCGGCCGTGCAGAAGCTGCCCGAGCTGCTGCGGCGGGTGCGGCGCATCGAGCGCGCGCTGGGCACCGAAGGCGAGCCCGGGTCGGGCGGCGACGCCGGGTGAGCCGACCCGGCCGGGGCGCAAATCCCCGGCCCGGCTTGGCTTTCCGGATCACGACCCCTATGATCCCCCGCTCGCATGAAGCTGCGCATCGACCGCATTACCGACGATTCCACCGAGAGCTCCTTCTCGGTGCCGGCGGCGGAGCTGAACGAGCGCCTCGAGACCGGTGCGACGCACGAGTTCCGGCTCGCGGAGCCGCTCGAGGTCGATGTCCGCTACCACCGCGCCGGCGAGGACATCTACTTCGAGGGCAGCTGCTCGACCGTGATGGAAGCCACCTGCGCGCGTTGCCTCGAGACCCTCACGGAGCCGCTGGCGGCCCCGTTCGAGTTCGTGCTGTCGCGGGCGCCGGCGGTGGACGGCAAGCAGGAGTTGCACACCGACGACCTCGCGCTCAGCTTCTACGAGGGCGACGAAATCGACCTCGCGCCGCTGGTCGGCGAGCAGGCGATCCTCGCCCTGCCGACGCGCGCCGTGTGCCGCGAGGAGTGCAAGGGTCTCTGCCCTGGCTGCGGCGCGAACCTCAACCTCGAGAAGTGCCCGTGCAAGCCCGCCCCGGCGGATCCGCGATTGGCCGTGCTCGCCAGCGCCAGGGTACGGTCGGCCTCGTGAGCGTGGAGTGAGTCGCCCCGATTGACGGATCCGGCGCGCTGCCCGCGCGCGTCGGTGTGAACGTGCGGGCGCGGTTGCGGGGTCGGAGAGTCGGGGCATCGCGCCCCCTGGAAAGGATTCGAGAGAGATGGCCGTTCCGAAGCGTAGAACCTCGGTGTCGAAGAAGAACAAGCGTCGCTCGCACCACGCGCTGACCGCACCGGCGTTCGTCGCGTGCCCGCAGTGCGGCGAGCCGCGCCTGCGCCATCGCGCCTGCGCGAGCTGCGGCGTCTACCGCGGCAAGAAGGTCATCGCAGCCGCGGGCGAGTGAGCGTCGCGCCGCGCAACCGGGGGCGGTACTGACGCATGCGGATCGCGCTCGACGCGATGGGCGGTGACGCCGCTCCGCGCGCGACCGTCGAAGGTGCCGTGACGGCGGCCCGCGAGATCGGGCTCTCGGTACTGCTGGTGGGCGATCGTGCGCGCATCGAGCCCGAGCTCGCGCGCCACCGCGCCGCCGGTCTGGACCTCGAGATCCGTCACGCGTCGCAGGACGTCGGGATGGATGAGCCGCCGACCGCCGCCCTGCGCAGGGCGGACTCGTCACTGGCGGTGGCGCTGGCGGCGGTCCGTGACGGCGACGCGGGCGCCCTGGTGTTCGCCGGCAACACCGGCGCGGGCATGGTTCTCGGCGCCCACCTGCTCGGCCGTGCGGCGGGCGTCGAGCGGCCGGCGATCGCGGTTCTGCTGCCGTCGCCGCGCGGGCAGACGATCCTGCTCGACGCCGGTGCGAACGTCGACTGCCGGCCGATCCACCTCACGCAGTTCGCGGTGATGGGTGACGCCTACGCGCGCGCCGTCCGTCAGATCGCGGCACCGCGCGTCGGCCTGCTGTCGAACGGCCTCGAGCAGGGCAAGGGCAACGCCCTGGTGCGCGCTGCGGCACCGATGCTGCGGCAGCTGCCGATCAACTTCGTCGGCTACGTCGAGGGGCGCGAGCTGACCACCGGCACGGTGGACGTCGCGGTGTGCGACGGCTTCGGCGGCAACCTCGTGCTCAAGAGCCTCGAGGGCTTCGGTCAGCTCGTCGGGGAGCGGCTGCGCGCGATGTTCGAGCAGGGGCTGCGCACGAAGATCGCCTACCTGTTGCTGCGCCGGCAGGTGGCGCGCCTGCGCCGGGACCTCGACCCGCGCGAGACCGGCGGCGCCCTCCTGCTCGGCCTCAACGGCGTCGTCGTGAAGGCGCACGGGTCGTCGGACGCGCACGCGATCCGCAACGCCCTGGCGGTCGCGTCGAGCCTCGCGCAGAGTGGCGTGACGGAGCAGGTGGCCGTCGGAGTCGCGGCGACGGTCGGCCTGGACACCGCCGCGGAGGGAGGCGCGCAGACGCCGCGCGCTCGCCGGTTCTGGAACGCGCTCCGGGAGCGGCTGCGCCGGGACAAGGACCAGGGGCGCTCCGCGACCTCGCCGGCGGCACCGAGCCCGCAGGGCCGTACGACGACCGCGCCGGCGGGTGCTGCGCCCGCT
>VGTK01000137.1 GCA_016874715.1 Deltaproteobacteria bacterium
GGCCGGTCAGCCCGGCCAGCAGGAGGCCGTGCAGCCGCAGTCCGCGCCCGGCACGTTCGCGGCACCCGGTGCCGCGCGCCAGGCCGCCAGAGTCAGCGACGCACGCAACGCACGCCAGGATGCGGCCGCCGCCGACGTGGCGGGGGAGCCGCAGTCGTGAGCGACTTTCTTTCGAACCTCGAGAACCTCGAGCCGAGCCGCAAGATCGCGATCGCGATCGGCGTGCCGCTGCTGGCGCTGCTCGCCTACTGGTTCCTGGTCGTCTCGCCACGCATGTCGCGGACGAGCCAGCTCGTCGCGCACATCGAGGAGATGGAGCAGGAGCGCGACAAGAAGAAGTTCGAAGCGGAGCAGATGCCCGCGCGCCAGAAGGAAGTGGACGCGCTCGACAAGCAGCTCAAGTTCGCGCTCACCCGGCTGCCCGACGAGAAGGAGATCCCCGAGCTGCTGAGCTCGATCTCCAACCTCGGACGGGACTCCGGCCTCGAGATCCTGGTCTTCCGCCAGATGCCCGAAGGCTTCCAGGAGTTCTACGCCGAGGTGCCCGTCGAGATGTCGGTGCGCGGGAACTACCACCAGGTCGCGCAGTTCCTCGATCGCGTCGGCAAGCTCGACCGCATCGTGAACGTCTCGAGCATCGCGCTGAAGGCACCGAAGAACGTCGACGAGTCGGTTCAGCTCGACGTCAACTCGCGCATCACGACCTTTCGCTTTCTCTCCGAGGCCGAGCGCCAGCAGCTGATCAAGGAGAAGAAGATCAAGGTAGAGGCCAAGTGAGCGGCGGACGGACACGGCGCCGCGTGATCGTGCTCACCGCGGCGCTCTGGCTCACGGGCGGTCCCTGCGCGCACGCGCAGCAGGAGCCTCCGGTCGAGCTCGCGCCCGAGCCGGATCACGGGGACTACTCGTACGATGCGGGCGGCAAGCGCGATCCGTTCCGGCCGCTGTTCCTGCTGCGTCGGTCGGCGACCGAGGCCGTCGAGCCCCTCACCCCGCTGCAGCGCTACGAGATCGGACAGCTCCGCCTGGTCGGCGTGATCTACGATCTCGCCCCGCCGCGCGGGATGGTCGAGGACAGCTCGGGGCTGGGCTTCATCGTGATGCCCGGAACGGCCATCGGACCGAACGGCGGCGTCGTGACGGCCATCAGGCCGAGGCAGGTGGTGGTGGAGGAATGGCAAACCGACGTCATTGGCCAGAGGCACAAGAAGGAGTTCGTGCTCGAGCTTCCCTCCGACCAGAACGAGAGGCCGCGCCGATGAGATCCTTCCGCCGCGTAGCGTGCTCCCTGGCCCTGCTGGTCGCGGCACTGCCCGCGCAGGTCTTCGCCGCGGACGTCGAGCCGGAGATCATCGGCGTCGAGTACGAGACCCGCATCAGCGGTGCGGGCGTGGTGTCGGCCGAGGACGACGTCGATCCGCGCGCCGCCGCGGTCGACGCGGCCGCGCAGGAGTCGGCGGCAGAGTCGACCGAGCGTGCGGCGCTGGCGCTCGACCGCGCCCGCGCGGCGCAGGCCGCGGTCGGCCCGGGCGGTGAGGTGGGCTCGATCCCCGGCTTCGTCGAGGAGAACGCCCTGCGCGTGGTGGACGTCCGCCGCGCGAGCGATCCCACCGGCAGCCTGGTCGTCGTGCAGCTGTCGCGTGAGGCCGGTGGGACGAGCCCGTTCGAGCTCGCGTCACCGCGCCGCTGCGTCGTCGACGTGAGTGGTGACGGCGCGCCGGCCGCGGGCAAGCACACCATCTCCACCGGGGATTCGCGCGCGCCGCAGCTGCGCGTCGGCACGTACGAGAACCGGCTTCGCCTGGTGCTCGACGTCGCGCCCGGCGTCGTGGATTCCTGCCAGGCGCGGGCCGAAGGCAGCACCGTCGTGCTGGGGCTCGGTGGTCAGCCCATGGGGGCGGCGCCGGTCGAGCTGTTCACCGCGCCGGCGGCGCCCGAGGGCGCGTCGGCGCGCGCCGCGTCGGTGCTCGCGTCGCTCACCGGAGGGAGCGCGTCGGCGGCCGCGAGTGCCGCGCCGAGCCGCACCGCGACCGCGACCGCGCACGAGGTGATCGGATCGACCCGTGAGCCGAGCGCTCCGACCCGCGAGATCAGAGCCCCCGCGCACAGCATCGAGGTGCCGGTGGACCCGCAGCCCGTGGCCCGCACCGCACCTCCGCCGCCGCCCCGTCCGGTGCAGCCGGTCGCGTCGCGCGACTCGAACCGCATCCGCTCGACGCTGTCCGCACCGCCCGCCGGTCCGGAGGCCGAGATGGTGACGCGCGGCAACCTGCCGCCCCCGCCGCCGCCGACGACGCCGAAGAAGCTGTACAGCGGGCGGCGCATCTCCCTCGAGTTCAAGGACGCCGACATCCTCAACGTCCTGCGCATCATCGCCGACGTCTCGCGGCGCAACATCGTCGCTACCGACGACGTCAAGGGCCAGGTCACGATCGTGCTCTTCGACGTGCCGTGGGACCAGGCGCTGGACATCCTGCTCAAGTCGACCGGCCTCGAGATGGTCGAGTACGACGACGTGATCACGGTGTCGACCTCGAAGCGCCTCGAGGAGGAGCGTCGCGCGCGGCTCGCCGCACGCCAGGCCGGCATCGAGCTCGAGCCGCTGCAGACCGACTACATTCGCGTCAACTACGTGAAGGCGGCCGAGCTGGCGAAGCTGCTCGGCGGCGCCGGCACGACCTCGGCCGCGGCCGCCGCGGCCACCGATGCCGTCACCGGCGGCATGCAGCAGCTCACCGACAGCCCGGCGCAGCGCCGCGGCCTGCTGTCGAGCCGCGGTCTCGTGCAGGTGAACGAGGCGACCAACACGCTCGTCGTGCGCGACGTCGCGAGCGGCATCGCCAACGCGCGCGAGCTGGTGCGCCGCCTCGACGTGCAGACGCCGCAGGTGTCGATCCAGGGCCTGATCTTCGAGGCCGACACCAACCTCGACCGCGACCTCGGCATCCGCTGGGGGGCGCGCTACGTCGCGAGCCCGGAGACCGGCAATCCGACCGGACGGAACTTCCCCGGCCGCGTGGTCGCGGGCGGTGCCGGACCGTCGAGCAGCGGCGGCGAGAACCCGCTGCCGGTGATGTTCGACTTCCCGGCCTCGGCGGTGGCACCCGGCGCGGGCAGCACGCTGGGCCTGTTTCTCGGCTCGCTGTCGGGCAGCGCCGCCCTCGACGCCGAGATCACGGCGCTCGAGCAGGCGGGCAAGGGCAAGGTCATCTCGCGCCCGAAGGTCATCACGCTGAACAACGCCGAGGCGGTGATCCAGAGCCTCGAGATCCTGCGCGTCCGACTGCCCTCGACGGGCACCGTCATCAACACCGGTCCGGGTGGCGTCGCCGGCGGCCAGACCACGGCCACGCAGGCGATCGACACCGGCATCATCCTGCGCGTCACGCCGCAGATCTCGTCGGACGGCTACGTCCTGATGCAGATCTTCGTGAAGTCCAGCGTGCCGAGCCAGCAGGAGACCGACAACATCCCGAACGAGATCAGCCGGCAGGCGACCTCGCAGGTGCTGGTCCGCGAGGGCGAGACCGTCGTCATCGGCGGCGTCTACCGGCAGCGGGCCGCGACCGCCGAGTCGGGCGTGCCGTACCTGCGCTCGGTCCCGGTGCTGGGCTGGCTGTTCAAGAACAGCCTGCTGCGCGACAACCGGCAGGAGCTGCTGGTCTTCATCACGCCGCGCGTCGTCTGGTCGCAGGGGACGGGCGGGACGCTGCCGTCGGCCAACGAGCTGTGGAGCAACCGCGACCGGACCTCGTACACGCTCGACGGCAGCCCGGCGCCGCCGCCGGTCGAGCCGGTGGCGGTGCGCTGACGCCGATGGAGCAGGGGGGCCCGATCCCGGGCGCTGCCGGCGGGAATCCGTTAGGTAGTCGCCATGTTGAGATTCTTCACCGCCGGCGAATCGCACGGCCCCGCGCTGACGGCGATCGTCGAGGGTTTTCCGGCCGGGGTGCCGGTCACCGCCGAGACCATCAACCACGACCTGGCCCGGCGCCAGAAGGGCTATGGGCGCGGCGGACGCATGAAGATCGAGCGTGACGAGGTGCAGTTCCGCTCGGGGATCCGCTTCGGCGAGTCGCTGGGCGCACCCGTTACGCTGGTGGTGGAGAATCGCGACTGGAAGAACTGGACCGGGAAGATGTCGTCCCGCGCGGAGGACCGCGACCCGAAGTACGTGGTCAGCCGCCCGCGTCCCGGACACGCCGATCTGACCGGTGCGCTCAAGTACGACCGCCGCGACGTCCGTGACATCCTCGAGCGCGCGAGCGCCCGCGAGACGACCATGCGGGTGGCCGTCGGATCGCTGGCGAAGTGCCTGCTGCGCGAGCTCGGGATCGAGGTTCGCGCCTGGGTGAGCGAGGTCGGCGGGATCAGGGCGAAGCACGAGGGCATGACGCCGGACGAGATCTTTGCGGCCGCGGAGGTGAGCGAGGTCCGCGTCGCCGACGCGCACGCGGAGCAGGCGATCATCGCGCTGGTCGACGAGTGCAAGAAGGCCGGTGACACGCTCGGCGGCGTGGTCGAGGTCGTCGCGACCGGGCTGCCGCCGGGTCTCGGCAGCCACGTCCACTACGACCGCAAGCTCGACGGGCGACTCGCCGGCGCGCTGCTCTCGCTGCAGGCCGCCAAGGGCGTCGAGATCGGCATCGGCTTCGAGGCCGCGCGCCGTCGCGGCTCTCAGGTGCAGGACGAGATCGGCTACGAGTCCGGCGCGTTCAACCGCCGGACGAACAACGCGGGCGGCACGGAGGGCGGCATGACGAGCGGCGGACCGCTGGTGGTGCGCGTCGCCTTCAAGCCGATCTCGACGCTGATGAAGCCGCTCGCCTCGGTGGACCTGCTCACCAAGGAGGAGACCAGGGGCAACATCGAGCGCTCGGACGTCATGGCGATCCCCGCCGCTGCGGTGATCGCGGAGGCCGTGGTCGCGTTCGAGCTCGCGCAGGTCGCGCTCGAGAAGTTCGGCGGCGACTCGCTGCGCGAGATCAAGCGGAACCGCGACGGCTACCTGGAGCAGGTGAGGAGCGCCTGAGGGCGATGCGCATCGTGCTGGCGGGCTTCATGGGAACGGGCAAGACGGCGGTCGGGCGCAAGCTCGCGAGCCGGCTCGGCCGCCCCCTGCTCGACACCGATGCGCTGATCGAGCAGCTGCAGGGCCGCACGGTCCGCGAGATCTTCGCGAGCGACGGCGAGCCGCGCTTCCGCGAGCTCGAGCGCGCGGCGGTGCAGGAGGCCTGCGCGGCGGGCGACGTCGTCGTCTCGACCGGTGGCGGCACACTGATCGACGAACGAAACCTCGCGGCGCTGGCCGACGGTGGCCTGGTCGTGTGCCTGACGGCCTCGCCCCGGACGATCGCGCGCCGCGTGCGTGCCTCGCTCGCCGAGCGCCCGCTGCTGAGCGGCTACTCGAGCCTCACCGGGCGGATCCGCGAGCTGCTCGACGCCCGCACGCACGTCTACGCGCGGGTGCCGCTGCAGATCGACACCTCGGGCCTGAGCGTCGAGCAGGTGGTCGACGAGATCGTCGGACGGCTCGCGCAGGCGGAAGCCGGTACCGGCACGCCTGCGTCCGCGGCGCGACAGGGAACGGGATGCGCACGGGCATGAGCGAGTACGGCCGTGAGCACGAGGTGGTGGTCCAGCTCGGACCACGCTCCTACACCATCCACGTCGGCGCGGGGGTCCTCGAGACGCTGGGTGCGCGCATGCACGCGCTGGGTCTCGGCAAGCGCGCGGCGATCGTCACCAACCCGAGCGTCGAGCGGCTCTACGGCGAGCGCGTGCGCGCGGCGCTCGAGCGCTCCGGCTTCTCTCCGGTCACGATCGAGATCCCCGACGGCGAGGAGCACAAGAATCTCGCCTGGGTCGCGTTCCTCTACGACCGGCTGATCGAGGCGCGCCTCGAGCGGGGCTCGGTGGTGGTCGCTCTCGGCGGCGGGGTGGTCGGCGATGTCGCAGGCTTCGTCGCCGCGACGTACCTGCGCGGCATCGATCTCGTGCAGGTGCCGACGACGCTGGTCGCGCAGATCGACTCGTCGATCGGCGGCAAGACCGGCGTCGACATCGCGGCCGGCAAGAACCTGATCGGCGCGTTTCACCACCCGCGGCTGGTGGTCGCGGATACGACGACACTCCGTACTCTCCCGCCGCGCGAGCTGCGCGCCGGCCTCGCGGAGGTCATCAAGACCGGCGCCATCCTCTCGCCCGAGCTGATCGATTTCCTCGAGCGGAATCAACGGGCGGTGCTCGATCTCGAGGACGCGGCCGTCCGGTTCGTCGTCGAGTCGTGCGCGCAGCTCAAGGCGCTGGTCGTCGCCGAGGACGAGAACGAGGGCGACTACCGGGCGATCCTGAACTTCGGGCACACCCTGGGGCACGCGATCGAGACCCTGACCGGGTACAAGGCCCTCCTGCACGGCGAGGCGGTTGCGATCGGTATGGCGTTCGCGGCCCGGCTGTCGGTGCGGCTCGGGCTGCTCGAGCAGGCGGTCGCCGAGCGAATCGTGGCTCTGCTAACGCTTTATGGCTTGCCAACCGAGATCCCTTCGGACTTGACTGCTTCTGCGCTGGCGATCGCCGTGGAGGCGGACAAGAAGCGTTCGCAGGGGCGGGTGAAGTTCGTGTGCCTGGAAGACATCGGCCGGACGAAGTTCCGGATGCTCTCGACGCAGGAGTTGCAGGCGGTGCTCGACGCCGTTTGAGAGGAAGTCCACGCCCGCGCGGGGTCGCGGGTGATGAAGCTGGGGGTTGGTGATGGTGAAGAGGACGTGGCGGTGGAGCGGGCTGGCCTGCGTGCTGGCTCTCGTGGCGGGATGCGGTGGCGGCAGCAGCGGCAACAACGATCAGGGCATCGTTTTTCGCGCGGCCGGGGTGTTCCGTAGCCTGACCAACATTGCGGGCGGTGAGATAACCTGCACGGAGCCGCTCGTTGCGGAGGGGGCGATCGCGGATACCGAAGGCACCATCTCTCTCAGCACCACCCGGTTCTTTCCCGACGAGTTCGATCCGGAGGGGGATCCTTGTGGCGGCCAACTCGGGCTTCGGAACAGCCTCAGCACGCAGTCGATCAACGTGCAATTCGTAACCATCGAGTACGAGGTTGCCGGCAGCGCAGTACAGGTGCCTAGGTATGTGTTCAATACTGGGCTAACGATCCCGCCATCCACTTGCGAAGGGTGCACGTCAAGCGGAGAGGACGGATTCACGTACCTCTCGCTGCTGGGACAGATCGTCCCGCAGTCGCGCGTCACGTTTCTCAATCAGAACGTGAACCGTCTGCCGGCGACGCCCTACCAGATGGACGTCTTCATCACGGCGAGCGGCCAGTCGGACCAGGGAACGAACTACGAGACCAACGTGACCGGTTACACCATCACGGTCACTGAGTGATCGATGATGCATGAGATTGGCGGGTGCGCTCGGGCGACGGCGTCGCCGCATCTGGTGCGGTTCGTGGTGGGGAGGCAGTCATGAGGAAGCATCTCGCAGGGTTCGTCGCGCTGCTGGTGATCGCGCTGGCGTCCGGGCTCACCAACTGTGGTGGCGGCGGCACCGGCGGCGGTCCGGCACAGCGCCCGCCGACGTTCGTGCTGAACGCGGCCGGCACGTCGAGCAACGCGGGCACGATGGTGCTCGGGCTCGAGCGCGCAAGCATCGACGCGAACAACTCCGACACGGTCGGCGTGATCGCGACGGTGCTCGACCCGATCGGTGATCCGATCGGCGGCCTGCCGATCACCTTCGAGGCGTCGTTCCGCGACGTGACGTTCGTCGGTGGTAGCATCGACCCCGTCACCGAATTCCCGGTCATCACCACCATCACGGACTCGCGTGGCAACGCATACGCGACGGTGCGCTCGGGCGGCACGCCGGGGTGGCTCACGGTGCAGGCGGCCGCGCCGCGCAACTTCCGCCTCGGCAGTGCGATCTTCCTGAACCTGACCGACGTCGGCTTCATCTCCGGCGACCTGCAGGTGCTGCCGAACGAGATCAACGTGATCGACCCGGCGCCAGGGACGCAGATCCAGTTCCTCATCACCGGCGGGCGGCCGTTCCAGGACCCCGATCCGCCGTACTTCCTGCAGAACCAGAACAGCGGTTTCGGCTCGGCCGAGCTGCTCGACGACGGTGAGTTCCCGGTGGTCGTCGAGTACACGCTGACCGGACGCGGCGGCGGCGCGCTCATGGGGTCGCACGTGTTCACCATCGTCGACGGCGCGGGCGACTCGGTCAGCGCGACGGTCACCGTCACCTTCACCGAGCTCGAGATCATGCCGAACACGGCGTCGCTGGTGACCGGTCAGACGCAGGTCTTCGCGCTCACCGGCGGCGTCCCGCCATATGCTTGCAACCCCAGCGGCGGCACGCTCACGCCGACGACGATTCTCGACAGCGGCGGAACGACGACGTTCACCGCGGGCCCGTCGATCCAGTCGACGACCTTCACCATCGTGTGCTCCGACCAGTCCGGCCAGGTGGCGACTGCGACGGTCACCGTCGCCCCGCTGCCCTCGCCGAGCGGCAACGGCACACCGGTTCCGAGTGCCACGCCGCAGACCCCGAACACCATCGTCGTCCAGGCGAACCCGGCGACGCTCAACGGTGTGCAAGGCGGCGCGTCGAACATCACTGCGACCGTGCTCGACCAGAACCTGAACCGGATCGCCGGCGTGAACGTCCTGTTCGAGCTGGCCGGTCAGTCCGGCGAGCCGACCGCGCAGGTGCCGTCGCTGTCGAACTTCACGGCGGTGACCGACGGCCAGGGCCAGGCCGTCACGGTGCTGACGGTGCCTGGCGGGACGCCGCCGCAGTTCCTTTCCGTGTCTGCCCAGGCGGGCAACGCGTCGGGTACGGGGCAGGTCGGCGTCACCTCGCAGAGCACGCAGCCGCCGGGTCCGCCGGCGCGCCTCACGGCCGCACTCTTCAAGTCCGGGGCGTTCGGCGACAACAACGACGGCACCTACATCACGATCCTGTCGGCGCTGGTCACCGACGCGAACGGCAACCCGGTCGCGGACGGCGTCGAGGTCGACTGGGGTCCGGTGCAGCCGACGTCGGCAGCGGTGGTGAGCCCGAGCTTCACCAACGGCCAGCCGCCGTGCAACACCGACCCGTACACCAGCAACACCGGTCTCGCGATCAACCCGCAGCCCGGCACCGCGCTCACCTGCGTGATCTACCCGGCGACGATCGCTGACCTCGCGGGCAACGTGAAGGTCAGCGTCGCCGGCACGACGCTCATGACCACGGCGAACATCTCGTTCCCGGGCCCGGCGGCGCCAGTGCCGACACCGCGGCCCACGGTGCAGCCGCCGACGCCGAGCCCGGCACCGACGCCGACTCCGGCGCCGCCGCTGGTGGTGCCGGCGAACGCATCGCTGGCGATCGGCCAGTCGCAGGTGTTCGCGATCACGCGTGGTGTGCCGCCGTACACCGTCAACGCGAGCGGCGGCACCGCGGTGCCGACCACCGTGCTCAGCACGGGCGGCACGTTCACCTACACCAAGAACCAGGCCGGCACGTTCACCGTCGTGGTGGTGGACTCGAACGGTCAGGTGGGCACGGCCACGGTCATGGACCTGCCGACCCCGGTGCCGACGCCGACGCCGTGAGGCGCTGAGCGGATCGGCGGCAGAACGCGACCGGGCGCGTGCCTCGCGGCACGCGCCCGGTCGGCATCCTCGACTCTCGAGTAGCGTTGCGAGAGAAGCCGGCGCGTCGGGCGACGACCGGTGGGGCGCTGCCAGGCCTCCCGGCGGCGCCGTGGTCGACGTACCACCACCCCGCGGGTTGGTTCTCCCCGGGATCCCCTGCCGTCAGGTCGCGCTGCGCTCAGTACGGCGGTAGCGGCGGGCGCGCGTCGGACGACGGTGCGGTCACGGAATCGGCGCGCCCGAGCAGCGTGGCCAGTCCCGTCGCGAGCAGCGCGAGCGCGAACAGCGTGTAGAGCAAGAGCCACAGCAGCATGAGCGCCCAGCCGAAGACGCCCCAGTTCCACAGCTCGCCGTAGAAGATGTCGCGGCACAGGACGAGGCTCGTGACGGAGCTCGACACGATGCCGAGCAGCACCGCCGAGCGTCGGTGCGCGGAGTCGACGAAGCCCCACAGCTCGACGAGGGCGATCGCGAGGTAGGCGCCGCCGAGCAGCCGCAGGAAGACGTTGGCGGCCGGCGTCCACGTCGGGATCCCGAGATCCGGGAACAGTCCGGCGGGCAGGAAGAGCAGGGGCAGGACCCAGAACACCAGGGTCAGCACGGCCTTGATCAGGAGGATTTTGCGCAGCCAGGTCATAGGCGGAGGCTAGGGAAGCGCGCGCGGCGAGGCAAACACCCCGGGGTTTGCGAAAGCGTTGTCGGCGCTCGCCCGGATCATGCTACCGTCCCGTGCGTGACGACCATCCTGGTTCTGCACGGCCCCAACCTGAACCTGCTCGGCGTCCGCGAGCCGGAGATCTACGGCCACACGACGCTCGCCGAGATCGACGCGAGCCTCGCATCGCTCGCGTCCGAGCTGGGGGTCGCAGTCGACTGCTTCCAGTCGAACCACGAGGGGGCGCTCATCGACCGCATCCAGGCCGCCCGCGGTCGCACCGCGGCGATCGTGATCAACCCCGGTGGCTTCACGCACACCAGCATCGCGCTGCGCGACGCGCTCGCCGCGGCCGACGTGCCGGTCGTCGAGGTCCACCTGAGCAACGTCCACCGCCGCGAGGAGTTCCGCCACCACTCGTTCATCGCCAGCGTCGCCACGGGCCAGGTGCTGGGCTTCGGTGCCGACAGCTATCTGCTCGGGCTACGTGCCGCCGCCGGCCTGATCGCCGCACGGCGCTGACCGCGGGGGCGACCACGTGGACGTCGAGGAGATCCGCAAGCTCATTCGCCTCATGGAGGAGGCGGGCCTCACCGAGCTCGAGATCGAGGACCGCTCGGGCAAGGTCCGGCTGGTGCGCGGCGCCAGGCGTCGGCCCGGTCCCGGCACCGACGACCCCGGCGTCGCGCGCGACCGGGCGGGCGACGACTTCGACGACGAAGCCCCGGATCTCGACCCCGGCGTGCCGCGCGGCGCCGGTGACCGCCTGGCGAGCGCGGTCGTCGCGGGCAACACCATCGTCACCTCGCCGATGGTCGGGACGTTCTACCGCGCGGCAACTCCCGACGCCGAGCCGTTCGTCGCGACCGGCGACGTCGTCCAGCCGGGCCAGGTGCTGTGCATCATCGAGGCGATGAAGATGATGAACGAGATTCACGCCGAGGTGGCCGGCCGGATCGTCGGCATCGCCGCGGAGAACGGCGCCCCCGTCGAGTACGGCTCGCCGCTGTTCGTGCTCTCCCCGCTGGAGTGACGCCACCGGCCACGCATCCCCCGGCCTGCACCAGATCACACCGCCGGTGGGTTCGCCTGCGCCATGGTCTCTGCATGACTCGCGCAGACCTGCCGACACCGTCGCAGGCGTGCAACGTCCAGCGCGCCGAGAATGGTCGACGAATTCCCCACTTCTCCGTGGCCCGACGTGGCCCTGCCCGTGCTCAGCACCGCGCTACCATGAAGGTCCGCCCCCTCGACACCGCCTCGGACGAACTCCCACGCACCGCCCGCGTCGTCTCCGATCCGAAGCGCGGCTGCTTCGTGCTCCTCGGGCGCCGTGCGCTCCATGCTTGCGACCACGCGCTGAACCGCTTCGAGGTCGTTGCGGCCTCCGACGCGGAGCGCGAGGCGCTGCTCCGCGCCCGGACCCGGCTGCGCGGCCTGCGTCCGCGTCTGGTGCCGATCAGCCACGACGACTTCCTCCCGCACACCCGCTGACGGACGTCGGTTCGCGACGCTCCGGGCGCTCGACGGCTCGCGTTCTGCGAATCGGCGGTGCACGGTGTCGGTGGAGTGGGACGACCGGACCGCACACAACGGGCCGCTCGACGAGCGGGTGGCGCTGGCCAACGCGACGGACGTGCCTGGCCCGCCGCAGTCGGGCGCGGGCGCTCGCGTCTCCTGCATCGACTCGAGCCGGGTAGGCTGCTGCCTGCAGGCTTCGCATCGGTGCCGGCGCGCGAGCACCGGTACCGACCTCACGCCGCGCTGGCGGCTGCGTTGATCGCGCTGGCGGTCTGTTGCGCAACGCGCGCCACGGCCGCGAAGGCGAAGCAGCGCGCGCCTGCGCCGACGCCCACGCCGGCCGCTCACCCACCATCGTGCCGGCAGAGCGACCGCTCGGGGTGGTGCGTCGCGCGGCGCTTCGCCGGCACCGTTCCCGGTGGCGAGCTCGGCTTCCGCTTCGGCGAGCCGCTCGACGTCGACGGCGACGGCACCGCCGATGTCGCGGCGGGGGCGCGCTTCACGCTCGACCAGAGCGCGCCCCAGAACGGCAACGCCGCGGTGTGGTCGGGCGCGACCGGCGCCCCGCTTCGCACCTGGACGGGCGATCTGCCAGACGGCCTCTTCGGCCACTGGGTGCTGCCCGCCCCGGACCTCGACGGCGACCACCGCGCGGACGTCGTGATCGCGGCGCCGACGGCCCGCGCCGACGGCCACGTGCGCGGTGTCGTCTCGGCGCGCTCGCCCGCGACCGGGAAGGAGATCTGGCAGCGCAGCGGCCAGGACGGCGAGAACCTCGGCTGGGACCTGGCACCTGCCGGCGATGCGAACGCGGACGGCGTTCCCGATGTCCTCGCGGGCGCGCCGTCCGTCGACGCGGGCAGCGTCAAGCTCGTGAGCGGCAAGGACGGCACCGTGCTGCGGACGTACTCGCCGCCGGCCGACGTCCAGTCCTTCGGCTGGTACGTGGCGAGCGTCGGCGACGTCGACCGGGACGGCCGCCCCGACCTCGCAGCCGGCGCGCCGCTCGAGCCGGGCATCGCCGACGCGAAGGTGGGCGGCGCGTACGTGCTCTCGGCCCGCGACGGGCGCATCGTCCACCACTGGCAGGGGACGACGAAGCTCGACGGCTTCGGCGAGGTCGTGGCGGCGCTCGGCGACCTCGACGGCGACGCCGTCGGCGAGATCGCGGTGTCGGCGCCGCGCACCAACGACCAGACGCGCGCGCTGCCGGGCGAGGTGTTCGTGTACTCCGGCAGGACCGGCAAGGAGCTCCGCCGCTGGACGGGTACGCAGCCCGGCGAGCTGTTCGGTCGCATGGTGGTGTCCGCCGGCGACGTGGACGGCGACCGCGTCGACGACGTCGCGATCGGTGCGCCGTGGCACCGCGTCGGCGAGCGCGCCCGCGTCGGCCGTCTCGAGCTGCGCTCGGGTCGCACCGGCAAGGTCCTCCACGAGATCTTCGGCGACGAGGCCGACGCCTGGTTCGGCTGGCACGTGCGCCGCGCGCCGGACCCGGACGGTGGCAAGCGCCCGGCGCTGCTCGTCGGCGCGCTGCGACACTCGGTCGAGGGCGAGCCGGCGTCGGGCGTGCTCGACCTACTCGTTCTCCGTCGCGCGGCGCCGGCGCGAACGAAGCACCGTCGGTCTCAGGGCACGACGACGCGTGGCGCACGGCGCAGCGACATCAGGTAGACCCGCAGCGCGCCCCTTTCCTCGTGTGACAGCGTGGCGTATGCGGCGCGCGCGGCTGCGCCCTCGCCGCCGTGGCCGGCGATCGCGTAGTCGAGGCTCGGCGCACGGCCGTCGTGCAGGTAGGGTGCCGAGTCGGCAACGCCCCACAGCCGCGGCGTCAGGTACATGCGTGCGGTGACGCCGTTCTGGTCGTGGCGGGCCGCGTTCTCGTCGCCCATGTCGTGGCGCTTGAGATCGCTGAACAGCCAGACCGGGTAGCCGCCCGCCTGCGCGTCGTACCCGAGGCGCGGCGCACGCATCGCGCGCGACAGGTCGATCGGCGGCAGGCCGTCGACCTCCAGCATCGGGCTCTCGAGCACCAGCATCGGCACGTGGCAGCCGGCGCAGCCGATCGCGTGGAACTGTTCGCGTCCGCGCCGGAGGTCGTTTGCGAAGCCGGTCGTCGCGGGTGCGAGCAGCCCCGGCGCGGCCGGCGGCGGCACCTGGTCCTGCACCAGCGGCGTCATGAGCGGCAGCTCGAGGAGTGCCAGGTGCGCGACCATCGCCGCGAACGGCCCGCGACCGATCTCGCCGCGGATGCCGTCGCCATCGGGGTCGGCGGGGTCCGCGCCCGCGCGGTTCGGGCCGTCGCCTGCGCCGCCAGGGTCCGCGCCCGCGCGGTTCGGGCCGTCGCCCGCACCGCCCGGGTGCAGCAGCCCGGGCGCGCCGCGCGCGATCAGCTCGTCGCTCTGCACACCCGCGTGCAGCTGCAGCGCCTCGGCCGAGAACGAGGCGATGGTCGCGAGCGTTCCCTTCCAGCCGAACGGCTTGACGACCAGATCCGCGTCGATGCCGCGCAGCCCCGACGTGTCGAGCGTCGCGTCCGCAGCGACCCGCAGCACGCCGAAATCGACGCCCTTGCTCACCAGCCGTGCCTCGCGCGCGGCGCCCGCGGTGCCCACGGCGGCGTCGGAGGCGTCACGAGCGCCGCCACCGGCGCCGTGCACCAGCGCGGCGCGCTGCCGCTGCAGGTCACGCGTCATCTCGGCGGCGAGCGCCTGCACGACCCCCGGTGCCAG
Source organism: Deltaproteobacteria bacterium (assembly GCA_016874715.1). Classification (GTDB taxonomy): domain Bacteria; phylum Desulfobacterota; class Binatia; order UBA12015; family UBA12015; genus VGTK01. The sequence goes on from VGTK01000137.1 coordinate 14,562, forward strand.
CAGCGCGGGTGGGTTGCGCGCGACGCCGCTCGCCGGCCGCTCGCCGTCCCCCTGCAGGAATGCGTTGTCGGTCTCCGCCCCTGCACCGTTCGGTCCGCCGACCCAGTGGCACGAAGGGCACGAGATCGTCTCCGGCCCCCCGAAGTCGCCGCCGTGCACGCGCCGGAACGGTCCGCGCGGGTCCTTCGCCGCGGCGCCGCCGCCGAGGCCGTCGGCGAAGCCGTACTCGTGGTCGAACACGAGCTCACCGAGGTCCGCGACCTCGGCGAGGCAGAGATCACCGCGCGCGAGGCGCTCGGGGTCGAGCGCCGCGTGCAGCGCGCGCAGGAACGATCCGGGGACGGCCGCCTCGCGCAGCCGCAGCTCGTGGCGTCGCTCGGCGCGACGGTGCGCATCGCGCGCGGCGTCGAGGCCGAGAGGCGCGGGTGCCACGACAGGCGGACAGTCCGTGCGCCACGTGGCGCCTGGTCCGGCCGCGTGCACGGACGCCGGCTGCGCGACCGCCGGGGTCGCCGCCGTCGCGGCACGCGGCGGAGGAGCCGCGTCGCGCCCGTCGCACGACGCGAGCAGCAGCGCGAGAGCGCACCGGGCACCGAGCGCCGCTGGGCGTGCGTCCGACCGACGGCGCATCACGGCACGAACAGCTTCGGCTGGCGCGACAGCGACAGCAGGAACACGCGCAGGCTCGCACGGGATCTCTCGTCGAGCGCCAGGTAGGCGTCGCGCGCGGCCGCGGCCTCGCCGTCGTGCAGGACGATCGCGTCGTGCACCGTCGGCGCGCGTCCGTCGTGCAGGTAGGGTGCGGTCTCGGCGAGGCCCCACAGCGGTCGCGTCAAGTACACGGCGGCCGGGATCGACCCCTGGGGCGACCGGCTGGCGAGCGCTGGCCCCATGTCGTGGCGCTTGAGATCGCTGAACAGGTGGACGAGGTACGCCGTGCCCTCGCTCGCGTCCTTCGGCTCGACCTTGGGCCCGTCGCCGTCGGTCGCGACGTTGACGAGGAGCGGTGGACGGTCCTCCTCGCGCGGCAGGCGCACGTCGAGCTGCGGGTCGTTCAGCTCGAGCGAAGGTACGTGGCAGACGGCGCAGCCGATCTCCGCGAAACGCGCGCGCCCCTGCACGAACAGGTCGAGGAGGCCTGGATCCCGCGGCGGGCGCAGCACCGGCACCTCGAGCTGTGCGAGGTGGCCGACGATCGTCGTCAGCATCCCGGAGTCGATCTCGAGGCTCACGCCGTCGCGGTCCAGATCGTCCCACGGGCCGTCGCCGAACGGTGCCGCGGCGAGGTTGCCGTCGCGGACGGCGAGGTGGAGACGCTGCGAGATCAGGCCCTGGTGGATGTGCAGCGACTCCTCGACCATGCCGCGCAGGGTCGCCTGGTGACCCTTCCAGCCGAACGGACGCACGG
>VGTK01000138.1 GCA_016874715.1 Deltaproteobacteria bacterium
CCGCACACCGGGCGCGACGGGCATCCGGTCGTCCGGATGACGCCGTCGCGCGACGTGCGCCGGGCCTGCCCCGGCGCCGCGCAGCCGTCCCTGGCCCGCCGGGGCTTCTAGCCGAGCCAGACGTACGACCAGGTCTCGCTCAGGACGTCGCCGTTCCGCTCGAGGTACGCGCGCAGCTCGACCGGCTTGTCGTCCTTCGGCTTGATCTGGAAGGTCAGGCGGAAGCCGCCGGTGACCGGGTTCTTGTAGACGTGCGTGTCATAGACCTTCGCGCCGCCGGTGGCGCTGACGACGGCGCGTGGCGCCGACGCGTCGTCGAGGGCGCGCAGCGCGTCGCCCGCGAAGTCGACGACGTAGCGGTAGCCTTCGTGCGACGTATCGATGGTGCCGCGATCGCGCCGCGTCGCGACGGCACGCGCGCCCGGCGGGTGACCGGGGTCGTCGACGAACCAGCGCAGCGTGTAGCCGAGGCGCAGCGGCGCGCCGGGCCTCGGCGGGCTGGCGGGCACCCAGTAGGCGACCACGTTGTCGAGCTTCTCGTTGTCGGTCGGGATCTCGACGAGCTGCACGTGGCCGTCGCCCCAGCTGCCGCGCGGCTCGACCCACGCGCTCGGGCGGCGCTCGGCGCGCGTCTCGACGTCCTGGTGGTGGTCGAAGTCGCGATCGCGCTGGACCAGCCCGAAGCCGCGCGGGTCGCGCATCGCGAAGCTCGCGACGTCGATGCGGGTCGGGTTGTCGAGCGGGCGCCACAGCCACTCGCCGCCCGCGAAGTGCAGCAGGAGTCCATCGGAGTCGTGGACCTCGGGCCGGAAGTCCTCGAACTTGCGCGTCGTGTTCTCGCCGAAGAAGAACATGCTGGTGAGCGGCGCCACCCCGATCTTCGCGGGCCGCGTGCCGCGCGCGAACAGCGCAGTATCGATGGCCATCGTGGTCTGCTCTCCGGGCGTGACGTCGAAGCGGTACGCGCCGGTCGCGGTCGGCCCGTCGAGCAGCGCGTACAGCACGAAGTGCGTCGCGTCGTGGGCCGGCTTCTCGAGCCAGTACTCGACGAAGCTCGGAAACTCCTCGCCGCTCGGCTCGACGGTGTCGATCGCGAGGCCGCGGGCCGAGAGGCCCCAGACGTTGTCGCGGCCGACGGCTCGGAAGTAGCTCGCGCCGAGGAACACCGCGACCTCGTCGAAGTAGTCCTTGCTCTTGAGCTGGTAGTGTAGGCGGAGCCCGGCGTAGCCGATGTCGCTCGGGATCTTCGACGCGAACTTGTTCTTGCCGTAGTCGAAGAGCGCGGTCGAGTAGGGGAACGGGTGCACGCCGCTCGCGTCGACCACGTTCACCTTGACGCTGCGCTCGAAGTACAGCCCCGGGTGGAAGAGCTGCACCTGGAACGGCAGGCCCTCGTCGCGGAAGAGCGCGCGGTCGGGCCTGAAGCGGATGTCGCGCCACTGGTCGTAGGTCATCTTTCCGGCGCGCATCCAGTCCGGCACGGTCTGCTGGCGGTCGGCGCGGTACGGCTCGTTCGCCATCTGCGCGGCGATCGCGGCGACGTCGTCGAGTCCGAAGGCGTGCGCGCGCGGCGCGGACAGCAGCAGCGCGATGCCGAGGAGTGCGGTCCAGATGCGCTTGTCGATCATCACCGGTCCTTCCCTGTGCAGGTCCCGCCTGAGTATCGAAGCTGGCGCCCGCCTGCGAGCGTCCGGCGCTACGCCGGCGCCGGGGTTTCCGCTATCGGATCCCGGGGTCGATGAGCCGTCTTCCGGACTTCGTGATCGTCGGCGCCGCGCGCTGCGGCACCACATCGCTGCAAGCCTACCTGCGCCAGCACCCCGAGGTCTTCATGAGCGCCGAGAAGGAGACCGACTACTTCTCGCTGGGCGACCTGCCGGCGAGCGAGGTCCCGGTCCATGCCTCGGCCTATCGCGCGAAGACACGCGCCGAGTACGAGCGCTGCTTCCGCGATGCGGGCGGCGCGCGCGCGGTCGGCGAGGCGTCGCCGACCTACCTGTTCTACCCGCGCAGCGCCGAGCGGATGCGCCAGGCGATCCCGGACGCCAGGGTGATCTGCGTGCTGCGCGACCCCGTCGAGCGCGCCTACTCTCACTTCGCGCTGGCACGCAAGATGGGCTTCGAGACCGTCACGGACTTCACGGCCGCGGTCGCGCTCGAGGACGATCGCTGGGCGCGCGACCGCAGCATGCGCTTCACCTACACCCGCGCGAGCTTCTACCACGACGGCCTGCTGGAGTTCGTGCGGCGCTTTCCGCGCGAGCGGATTCTCGTTCTGCGGTTCGAGGAGCTGGCGGCCGACGCCGCTGCCACGATGCGCCGCATCCACGACTTCCTCGGCGTCGATCCTGCGTTCGTGCCGGACGTCGGCATCCGGCACAACCGCTCGATGCTGCCGAAGAGCGGTCTCGTACGCGAGGCGTTCGGGCGCCCGTTCCGCGCGCGCCGCTTCCTGCAGCGCAATCTGCCACCGCGTCTCGTCACGCAACTCGGGAACCTGATCATGCGTCCTCCGCCGGGAGTCCCGAAGGACGTCCGCGAGCGGCTGCTGCCGCGCTTCGTCGAGGACGTCCGGCTGGTGGAATCGCTCGTCGGCCGCGACCTGAGCGCCTGGCGGTCGATTTGAGCGGCTCGCCGCGATATGATGCCTCTTGTTGCGCGACGGGCGATTTGCGAGACAGACGAAGCCGCAGTCGATCGCGGTGGGCCACTCGCGCGGAGGGACGGGGTGCCGTGGAAGGCGACAGCCACTGCGTCAATGCGCCGTCGGTGATCAGCGAGGTGATCGATGGCGAGACCATCGTCCTCGACTTCGAGAGCGGCCACTACTTCAGCTTCAATCCGAGCGCGTCGGAGATCTGGCTGTCGCTGTCTGCGGGGCTCCCGGTCGCGGGAGCCGTGGAGCACGTGGCGCGTCGCTTCGCCGTGGACCCGGCGTCGATTCGCGCGCAGGTCGAGGGCTTCGTGCGCAGCCTCGAGGAGGAGCACCTGATCCGCCGTGCAGCGAACGGCAGCGCCGCGGCGCCTGCCGCCCGCACGCGCGACGGTGAACCGGTGGCCGCGTTCTCGCCGCCGGCGTTCGAGAAGTTCACCGACATGGAGGAGCTGCTACTCCTCGATCCGATCCACGAGGTCTCCGACTCCGGCTGGCCGCGCAAGCCCGAGTGAGCGCGGGTCCGAGAGAGCCGTGCGTGTTTCCGTCGTCCTGCCCGTCTACAACCGCGCGCGCTACGTCGGCGAGGCGATCGAGAGCGTCCTCTCGCAGACGCTGCCGCCCGACGAGCTGATCGTTGTCGACGACGGCTCGACCGACGACTCGGTCGCGGTGGTGCAGCGTTTCGCGCGACCGGAGCTGCGCGTCATCCGCCGGGCCAACGGCGGCATCGGCGCCGCACGCAACTCCGGGCTGTGCGCGTTGACCGGCGACCTCGTCGCCTTCATCGACTCGGACGACCTCTGGGAGCGCGACAAGCTCGAGCTGCAGGTCGCAGCGCTGCGTGCGAGCGACGACGTGCAGCTGGTCTTCGGGCACCTGCTCGAGTTCCTGTCGCCCGATCGTGCCGGCGAGCTCGCCGCCACGCTGCGCGTCGCGACCGATCCCGTCCCCGGCCTCATCGCGACGACGCTCCTCATGCGCCGCGGTGCGGTCGAGCGCATCGGTCCATTCGACGAAACGCTCTGGGTGGGCGAGTTCGTCGAGTGGATGGCGCGGGCTCGCGACCTCGGGCTCGCGAGCCGCATGCTGCCCGGGATCGTGGCGCGGCGCCGCATCCACGGCGACAACACGGTGCTGACGCGCGCCGGAACAGACTACTTGCGCGCGATCAAGAGCACCCTCGACCGCCGCCGGCGAGCCGCGCATGCCGACTGAGCGGCGGGCCACGGTGTCGGCGCTGGTTCCGGTTTGGAACGGCGTCGCCTTCCTCGCAGACGCGCTCGACAGCATCCTGCGGCAGGATCCTCCCGTCGCCGAGGTCGTGGTCGTCGACGACGGCTCGACGGACGGCAGCGGCGACCTCGCGCGCGGCTTCGGCGCGCGCGTGCGCTGCGTCCGGCGCGAGCACGGCGGCCTGGCGGCGACGCGCAACGCCGCGGTGCGCGAGGCCGGCAGCGATCTCGTCGCCTTCCTGGACGCCGACGACATCTGGCCGGAAGGCCGGCTCGCGCGCCTGCTGGCCGTGCTCCACGCGAACCCCGGCTGCGGGATCGTCCAGGGCCGTCTGCAGCGTATGGTGCTCGACGAGGCGACGGCGCGCTGGACCCTGGTGAACGAGTCGTGGCGCGCCCCGAACGTGTCGACGGCGCTCATCCGGCGCGAGGTCTTCGATCTCGTCGGACCGTTCGACGAGCGCGTCGCTGGTACGGACGACGTGGACTGGCTCCTGCGTGCGAAGGAGCTCGGCGTCCGCGAGGCACACGCCGACGCGGTCACGCTGCTCTATCGCCGGCACGGCGGCAACATGACCAACGACGTCGCGGAGGGGAACGCGCGGCTGCTGCGTGTCCTCGGACGTGCGGTCGCGCGGCGGCGCGCCGCGGCCGCCGGGCAGGGAGCTCCCGGCGAGTCGGGCGGAAAGCGGTGACGGGCGCCGCGTTCGCACGGGCGCTGCGCGGGCTCGCGACGCTCGAGGTGCCGTCGTGTGCGGGCGAGCGCACGCTCGCGATCGCCGGCGTCCGGTTGCGCGTGCGGCTGTCGTCGCCGCGTCTCGCGGCGGGTGCGCTGCGCGCGCTCGCACACCACGCGCTCACGAGCGCGCCCGCGTCGCCGTACGACGCGACGGTGCTCCTGCTCGACCACGACGTCCCGGGCAACCCGGTGCACGAGATCCTGCCCGCCGTGCGCAGCGCTCCGCCGGTCGCAGATCGTATCGAGCGCTGGTCGTACGAGAGCGATGCGGGCCGCGGGCTCCTCCACGAAGGGTTCCGGACGCTCTTCCTGTGGGATCGCGGGCAGCGCCGTGCGGCGGTGTGGCTGGGCGAGGACGGTGCGCTGCCCTATCACCTGGTCGCGTTGCCGCTGCTGCCGGTTCTCAGCTGGGTGCTCGCCGAGCAGGGCAGGTCGGTGATCCACGCCGCCGCCGTCGCGACGGAGAGTGGCGCGGTGCTGATCGGCGGTCGCTCGGGCACCGGCAAGTCGACCGCTGCGCTCGCGTGTCTCGACGCCGGGCTCGGCTTTCTCGGCGACGATATGTGCATCGTCGAGCCGGGCACGCGGCCCGTCGTCCACTCGCTCTACTGCTCGGGCAAGCTGGACGCGCCGGACACCGCCCGTTTCCCGGCGCTCGCGCCGGCGCGCGTCGAGGGCTCGGGGCCGTGGTGGGAGAAGTCGGTCTACCTGTTCGACGGCCACCTCGCGGACCGGATGGTGCGATCCGCTGCGCTCGCGGGCGTCGCGATCCCGCGGCGCGACGACGGGCCACCGGCCCGGCTCTCGGCCCGCCAGGCGTTCCTCGCGATGGCCCCGAACACGGCGTTCCAGCTGCCGGGTGCGGCGCAGGCAGCGATCGCGGGCGTGCGGGAGGTGGTGAGCCGCGTGCCGGTTCACTCCGTCGGCGTCGGCGACGGCATAGGTGCGATCGCCGGGCGCCTGGCGGACTTCGCGCGCGGGCTCGCTTGCGGATCCGCGCACCCGGAGCTGCGCACGTGAGCGCGGCAGCGGCGTCCGGCGCTGACGGCGCGCGCAGCCGGCCATCCCCGTCGCAGGAGCTGCTGCTCGAGGCCTGCCTCGCGGACGAAGAGGCGGGGCTCGCGGCGTGGCAGCGCTGGTGCGCGACGACCGATCTCGACGCGATCGACGAGGAGTCGTTCCGTCATCTGCCGCTCGCCTGGCACCGGCTGCAGCACCGCGCGCCGCGCGACCGGACCTACGACATCGCCAAGGGCGTCTACCGGCAGGCGTGGTATCGCAACCAGCTCCTGCTGCGCACCGTGGGCGGCATTCTCGACGCCCTCGCCGCCGACGCGATCGGGGCGATGCTGCTCAAGGGAACTTCGCTCGCGTCGCGCTGCTACCCGACGCCCGCCACGCGGCCCATGGTCGACATCGACCTCCTCGTGCCGCACGACCAGGCGGCGCGCGCCTTCGTGGTGCTCGAGCGCGCGGGCTGGCGTCCGGTCAAGCGGGTTCCCGTGCCGCGGCTCGTCGGCTATGCGCACGCGGTCTCGTTCGTTCGCGAGCAGACCAACCTCGACCTGCACTGGAACGCGCTCTGGGCACAGCGTACCGCCGAGGCCGACCGGCCGTTCTGGGAGAACGCGGTTCGCATCGAGCACCTGGGCCGCGCCGCGTGGGTGCTCGCGCCGAGCGACGAGCTCTTCCACGCCTGCATGCACGGCGCGCGCCGTAGCCAGAACGCCTACAGCTGGGCGCCGCTGCCGCTGATCCGCTGGATCACCGACGCAGTCATGATCGCGCGCCGCCACGACGTCGACTGGGTGAGGATCGACGCGCTCGCCAGCCGCTATCGCGCGCGGCTCCATCTGCGCGACGCGTTCCTCGTCCTGCGGCGCTTCGGGGTCGCGGTGCCCGACGAGCTGCTCGCCCGGTGGGCGAGCGTCCGGTCGCTGGCCGACGAGCTGCACTACGAGCTGGCGCTCGCGGCGCGTGCCCCGCGACTCTTCGTCGCCCTGCCACGCTTCCGCTTCTGGAAGAGCTACCGGATGCGGGGTTTCGTCGAGGAGGGCGTGCGCGCGGGCCGCGGCGGAACGGTGCGGCGGCTCGCCGGCTTTCCGGCGTACGTCGCGGCGTTCGTACAGGCAGACCTCGACGCGCCGCGCCTGCGCGACGTTCCGGGCCGGCTCGCCAGGAAGATCGCCGCGCACCCGTCGCTGCTGCGGCCGTGACGCGTCCGGCGGGAGCGTCGATCCTTCGCTTGCCGGGCGTTCCGCGCTAGGAGACGGGATGCGCAGACTTCAGGGCTTGCTGGTGGGAAACGGCGCGCTCGCGCTCTGCTTCGGGCTGATCGCCGGATACGGCTTTCTCTTCAACCTGATCGGCGAGATCTCGCTGTGGCCGATCCCCGGTGCGCTCGCGGTGCAGCTGCCTGGCGACGCAGCCCGCTGGCGCGGCGCGCACGTGGGGGCGATCACCAACGGCCTCATGGCGATCGCGGTGGGACTCGCCCTGCCGCTGGCGCCGATGTCCGCCGGGACGCGCCGCGCCGTCGCGTGGGCGATCGTGATCGCGGTCTGGGGCAACATCGTCTTCTACGTCGCGAACGCGCTCGGCGCCGCGAACCACGGGCTGACGTTCGGCGACAACCGGCTCGGTGCGGCGGACGTGCTGTCGCGCGTCGGCTTCTTCGGCGCCTACGCCGGTGCGCTCGTCGCGCCGGTGGCGCTGCTCGTGCTGGCGTGGGCGGCCTTTGCGGCGGTACGCGCGGAGTCCGTGGAGTAGGTCCGCCGTCGGGCGGGTGCGTGCGGTCGCGCGCGGTCGCGAGCTGTGCCACAAGCAAGTCCGTGAGCAGGCTCAGGACCGTCGGGACGTTCATGCTGATCGGGGCGCTGGTCGGCGGCGTGGTCGCGTCGTTCGTCGTTCCGCCGGTGCTCGCCTGGTACAACGAGACCGGAAAGATCTCGTCGACGAGCCAGGTCCAGACGCTCTGCAACCTGCCCGAGCTGATCCGCTACACGTCGTCGCGCTTGCTGCGCGGGCAGCTGATCGGCGCCGTCATCGGCGCGCTGGTCTTCCTCTACCCGGGGTTCGTCGCAGCACGGAAGGCCGAGGAGGCCGAGGGCGCCGCGCCCCCGGTCTGAGCGGCAGCGTGCGTGGCGAGGCCGGTGGCCCGGATCATCCGGGGCCACCGCTGGTCGTCCGGTCGCCGGTGCCGAGATCGTCGCCGCCGGAGCGAAGCGGGACGACGCGCTGCGATCCTCACGAGCAGCGGTTCTGCGTGTACGCCTGCGGTGAGCTGCGGTTGGTGACCAGCGCAACGAAGCCGCCGTCCGGCGCGCGCGCGACCAGAACGCCGTGCGCCCCCATCGTGGCGTCGCCGACGCGCGCCGCGACGGTGGTGAAGACGTGCTCGAGGTCGGGCAGGCGCAGCACGATCACGCCGGCCGAAGGCCAGGCCGGCGGCGCGTGCGCGAGTGCGTCGTTCAGCTGCGCGCGCACGCCAGGCTTCAAGCGCAGCAGGTGCACGTGCATCTGGTCCTGCGTGCGCGCTGTCTCCGGGTTGATCGCGAGGCCGATGTCGAGCTCGTCCGGGATGTGCTTGCGCGCGACGTCCCACGCGAACGGCCAGATGCCGTCGGGACGCGCCGGGTCCTCGATGCCGGTCACGCGCGCGCGCGGCAGCGCGAGCCCGGCGACGAAGCCGCCCGGGCAGCCGCAGGCCTTCATGTCGCGAATGGCGACGAACGCGGCGTTCTCGGCCCAGACGGCATCGGCGGCGGGCGTCGCCGTATCGTCGCAGCACGAGCGGCGCAGCGCCGGACAAGAGCACGAAGCGCCCGCGTCGCTGGCGGCTGCTCGTGGGAAGCACGTCGAGACGAGGCGCCACAGCGCGTCGGGCGGGCTCGGGGCTTCGCGGAGCCCCCAGCCGAGGATCACGACGAGCAGCGTCGTCGCCAGCAGCGTGATGGTGAGGCGGGTGCGCATGTCCTCGAGGCGCGCGGCGGCCTTGGGTGATCGCGCCGGCAGGCCGCGGTCACGGGCGATCGCGGCGGTCCGCCGCCACGCCGGGCCGTGCGGGGTCGCGCCGCACGGGCGTGACCCCGCACGGCTTCAGTCGTAGATCAGCGTGTAGGTGAACGTCCAGTTTCCTTGGTCGAGCGTGCTGTCGACCTCGATGGCGAGCTTGTCTCCGTTCGCGATTGCGATCGACTTGCCGCCAGAGCCGCAGTCGCCGCCCGCGGTGCCCACCGTGCGGGATGAGGACGGTGTCGGCCGCGTTGATCGGCACGGTGACGGTGACGCTTCCGGAGCTTGCAGTGCCCTGCGTCACCGCGTTGGCGCGGAGCTTGCTTGGCGTGCCGGCCGTCGTGCGGACCTGTGCGCCCTGCTCACCGAGCCCCGTGCCCGGGAAGTCGTTGCCGTAGAAGTTGGCGAGCCCGGGGGATGAGTAGCGAACGCCCGCCGCGCCGCCCGAGCTGCCGCCGACGAGAAGCTGCTGACCGTCGTCGAGCGCGTGCGCGGGAGTCGCTGCGATCAGCGACGCGCCGAGCACGGCGACGGCCAGGAGCTGCCAGTCCGTGAGTCGCATCGTGCTCCGATGAATCCGGATCCCGAGCATGTCGCCCCCTTCCGCCGAGCCGCTCTGGCACGCATGCGTCCCTTGGACCACGCCGCATCGGAAAAGGAAAACGGCTCTTCGGGCTCTCGCGTGGGTAAGTTCGTGGGGTCGAGGCTGCGGAAGGCCGCCCTGGGAGGGGCTCGGAGCGTGGGACGGCACGCCGCTCGCGCTCGCCACTGCACGGCGCCTCGCTTGCGACGCGAGCGTCGTGCTCGTCGAGGCTAGTCGCGAAGCCGCTGCCGCGGCGCGCCTCCCATCACGCCGCACGCGCCGCATCTCACGCCACCTGCACCGTGCGCTCCGCCTGCGCGACGACGGCTGTCGCTTCCCCGCTGCACGCTCAGCGCCGCTCTGCCGTCGCGATACCGAAGAGGTCGCCGCCCGGCGGCGGCTCGCCCGGCAGGTAGCGGCGGTGCACGGCCGCGAGATCCAGGTCCTCGACCGGGTTCAGCCCGCCCGCCTCGAGCAGGCTTGCGAGCGAGCGCCGGTTGAAGCGCGACGCCGTGTAGTTGAAGCCGATCCGGCTGCCCGGACCGCCGGCGTCGGCGACGAAGCGGAACGTCCGCTCGACCGCGTCGTCCTCGATGTAGCTGATGACACCCTCGAGCAGGAAGACGGCGCCGCTCCCCGGGCGGCAGGCGCCGTCCGCGAGCGGCCCGGTCAGGTTCGCGAGCGCGTCGGGATGGGACAGGTCGCAGTCGAGGAAGCGCAGGTAGCTCGGCAAGGCGACACCCGCCTGGTCGAGCGTCGCGCGCCTCCGCGCGTGCTGCTCCGGGAAGTCGATCTCGTGCACGCGCACGCCGTGGCGCGCGATCTCCGCGAGGCGCAGCGCGCGCGTGTCGAAGCCGGCGCCGAGGACCACCACGTCGCGCGCTCCCCGTGCGATCTCCGCGCGCACGAGGTCGTCGAGGTAGCGCGTGCGGAGCCGTACCTGCTCGGCGAAGAACGGCACGCGCGCGAAGGCCGCGACGGCGTCCTCGGCGCCGGCGTCGCCGTCGCCGGCGAAGAGGCGCGCCAGCGGATCCTCGAACAGGCGCTCGCCCGCCGGACGCGCGCTCTCGGCCGCACGGCAGCGCGCGATCGCGCGCGCGGTGTCGAGGACATCGGCCATCGGCGCACGATGGCGCGCGGGCGACCGGTTTCAAGCGCTACCCCGGGCGTCGCCGCTCGGCGCGCGCCCCGCGCGAGCAGTGCGACTCCGGCGAAGGCTGAGCGCGACGCCGTCCGCGTCAGGCACCGAGCCGCCGCCGCTTCGCGAGGTAGAAGACCACCGGATACACCAGCAGCTCCATCACGAAGCTCACGGCGATGCCGCCGACGAGCGGTGCGACCAGGCGCCGTGTGACGTCCGCCCCGGTGCCGGTCGCCCAGAGCAGCGGCAGCAGCCCGATCATGTCGGTCGCGACCGTCATCGTCTTGGGACGGATGCGCTGCACCGCGCCCTCGTGCACGGCGGCGAACAGGTCGTCGGGCGTTCGCATGCGGCCCTCGGCGACGAACTTCTCGTAGGTGGTGTCGAGGTAGAGCAGCATCACCTGCCCGGTCTCGGCGTCGACGCCGAGCAGCGCGATGATGCCGACCCACACAGCCAGGCTCATGTTGTAGTCCAGCGCCCACAGGAACCAGAGCGCGCCGATCATGCTGAACGGCACCGCGAGCATGACCACGCCGACCCGGAACCAGCTGCCGTTGGCGACGTAGAGCAGCAGCACGATCAGCACGACGGTGATCGGGATCACGATCGCGAGGCGCCGGTTCGCCTGCTCGAGGTACTCGAACTGCCCCGACCACACGCGCGTGTAGCCGGGCGGCAGTGGAACGGACTCCGCGACCACGCGCTTCGCCTCCTCGACGTAGCCGCCGAGGTCGCGATCGGCGATGTCGACGAAGATCCACGCGGTACGCTGCGCGTTCTCGCTGCGGATCATCGGTGGCCCGGGGCTCACGCCGATGCGCGCGATCTGCCCGAGCGGGATCTGCGCGCCGGACTTCGTCGGTACGAGCACCTCGCGCAGCGCATCGGGATCGTCGCGGAAGTCGCGCAGGTAGCGGGCGTTCACCGGGTAGCGCTGCAGACCTTCGACCGTGGTCGTGATCGTCATGCCGCCGATCGCGGTCTGCACGACGTCCTGCACGTCGCCGGTGGTGAGCCCGTAGCGTGCGGCCGCCTCGCGATCGACATCGACGTCCAGGTAGTAGCCGCCGACGGTGCGCTCGGGATACGCGCTGAGCGTCCCCGCGACCGTCTGCACGGCGCTCGCCGTCCGCTCGGCGAGCTCGCCGAGGACCTTCAGGTCGGGGCCGAGGATCTTGATGCCGACCGGCGTCTTGATGCCGGTCGCGAGCATGTTCAGGCGGTTCTCGATCGGGTACGGCCAGGCGTTCGCGACGCCCGGGAAGCGCACCACCTCGTTGAGACCCGGATGACGCGTGCCGTCGGGGTCGGTCCAGCCGAGCTTCAGCTCTTCCGTGGTGATGCGGCGCGCCTCCGGCCAGAACGTGTGCGTGAAGGGCCACCGGAGCCACTTCGGCCAGCCGCTGAAGAAGTACGCGACACCGCGCGTCCGCCAGCGCTCGGGATCGGTGTGCAGGCGCACCACCGTCTCGATCATCGACAGCGGCGCCGGATCGGTCGCGGTCTCGGCGCGGCCGATCTTGCCGTGCACGCTCGCGACCTCGGGGAACGTCCGGATGAGCTTGTCGGTGCGCTGCAGCAGCGCGCGGCTCGCGCCGACGCTGATGCTCGGGTCCGTCGTCGGCATGTAGAGCAGGTCCCCCTCCTCGAGCGGTGGCATGAACTCCGAGCCCAGCCGGCGCGCGGGGTAGATCGCCGACAGTCCCAGCAGCACCGTGACGAGCAGCGTCACGTACGGATGGCGCAGCACCAGCCGGAACGCCGGGTCGTAGAGGCGTATCGACAGGCGATTCAGCGGGTTCTGCTCCTCCGACGGGATCCTGCCGCGGATCAGGTACACCATCAGCACCGGCACCACGGTGATGCCGAGGATCGCACCGGCCGCGATGGCGAGCGTCTTGGTGTAGGCGAGTGGCCTGAAGAGCCGTCCCGAGGCGTCGCCGAGCGCGAAGATCGGCAGGAACGCGACGGTGATGACGAGCAGCGAGAAGAACAGGGTGGGGCCGACCTCGACCGCCGCGTCGAGGATCACCTGGGCGTGGCCGCGCGCCGGCTCGCCGCGCGCGACGCGCTCCCGCTCGCGCTCGAGATGCTTGTGGGCGTTCTCGATCATCACGACCCCGGAATCGACCATCACACCGATCGCGAGCGCGAGACCGCCGAGGCTCATGATGTTCGCGTTGATGCCCAGGAGCTGCATCACGAGGATCGAGACCAGCAGTCCCACGGGCAGGACGAACACGGCGACCAGCGCGCTCCGCGCGTGTGCGAGAAAGACGAGGCAGATGATCGCGACGACGATCAGCTCCTCGGTCACACCGCGCGTGAGCGTTGCGACCGAGCGCTCGATCAGCGCCGAGCGGTCGTAGGTGGTGATCACGAAGACGCCCGGCGGCAGCCCCGCCTCGAGCTCGGCGAGCGCCGCCTTCGCGTCCTGGATCACCTGGAAGGCGTTCTCTCCGAAGCGCGCGATGACGACACCGCCGACCGCCTCGCCGACGCCGTCGTACTCGCCGATGCCGCGGCGCGCCTCGCCGCCGACCTGCAGCACGGCGACGTCGCGCAGCAGGATCGCGGTGCCGTCGGCGCCGGTCCCGACGACGACGCGTGCGAGGTCGCCGAGCCCCTTCAGGTAGGCGCGGCTGCGCACCATGTACTCGTGCTCCGCCATCTCGACGACCGAGCCGCCGACGTCCTGGTTGGAGCGCCGGATCGCCGCGACGATCGCGTCGAGCGGCAGGGCGTACGCCTGGATCCGCTGCGGGTCGAGCACGACCTGGTATTGCTTGACGAAGCCGCCGATCGACGCGACCTCGGCGACGCCCGGCACGGCGGTGAGCGGGTAGCGCAGATACCAGTCCTGCAGGCCGCGCAGCGACGCGAGATCCTGGCCGGACGGCACGAGCGCCCCGCCGCCGAGCGGGCACGAGCCCGGCTCGCGGAAGGCGCGGACGCGCGCGAGTGCCGCGCGCCGGTCCCGTGGCGCGTCCGCGGCATCCGCGTACCAGCGTTCGGCGTCCGCGTCGTGCCAGAGCCCCTGCGGGTGATCGGTGCAGTACCAGCCCGGGTAGAGCACGTACTGCAGCACCCAGCCGACGCCCGTCGCATCGGGGCCGAGCTTCGGCTGCACGCCCTCGGGCAGCCGGTCGCGCGCGAAGTTCAGGTACTCGAGGACACGGCTCCGCGCCCAGTAGATGTCGGTGCCGTCCTCGAACAGCACGTAGACGAACGACAGCTCGAACATGCTGTACCCGCGGACGACGGTCGCGCCCGGCACCGCGAGCAGCGAGCTGGTGAGCGGGTAGGTCACCTGGTCCTCGACCACCTCCGGGTTCTGGCCGGGGAAGTCGGTGGCCACGATCACCTGCACGTCGGACAGGTCGGGGATCGCGTCGAGGCGGATGTTGCGCACGCCCCAGACGCCGAGCCCGAGCAGCACCGCCGTCAGCAGCAGGACGAGGATCCGGTTCCGGACGGACAGCTCGATGACGCGCGCGATCACGGCTGGTCTCCTGCGGATCGGGCCGCGCGCTCAGTGCACATGGCCCGGTGCCGCGAGAAAGCGCTCGAGCGCCTCACGCATGTTGCTCTCGGCGTCGAGCAGGAACTGCCCGCTGGTCACGACGAGGTCGCCCGCGACCAGGCCGTCGAGCACCGCGACGTTGCCGTCGTCGGCACCGGAGCCGAGCGTCACGCGACGCGGCGCGAAGTGCCCGCCCGCGTGCGCGAGGAACACGACGCTCTCGGTGCCGGAGTCGATCACCGCGGCGCGCGGCACCAGCAGCGCGCGCGGCGCGAGCTCGCTCTCGATCTCGACCGTCGCGAACATCCCGGGGCGCAGGGTCAGGCCCGGATTCGGCACGGTCAGGCGCGCGGTCACGGTGCGCGTCGCCGTGTCGACCATTGGATGGAGGAACGAGATGCGACCCTCGGCGATCTCGCCGGGCCGGCTCGCGAGCGTCACGCGCACGGGCTGGCCGACCCGCACCGCGGGCAGGTCCTGCTCGAAGATGCGCGCGTCGATCCACAGCTCGCTGTGGTCGACGATGCGCAGGGCGCGCATCCCCGCCTGCACGGCGTCGCCCGCGACGATCGGCTTCTCGATCACCGCGCCGTCGATCGGGCTCCGGAACGTCACCGTCGCCGGCGGGGCCTCGAGGCCGCCGAGACGCTCGATCTCCGGACCCGACAGGCCGAGCAGCTCGAGCTTCTGCTTCGCCGCGGCGACCAGCACCGCCTGCGAGCCGTGCGCGTCGCGCGCCCGCCGCGCCGCGATCAGTTCGCCGATCGCCACCTGCAGCTCCGGGCTGTAGAGGTCGAACAGCGGATCGCCCACGCGCACCTGCATGCCCTGGACGTTCGCGTACAGGCGCTGGATCCAGCCCGAGACGCGCAGGTTCACGTCGTGCTGGCGCGGCTCGGCCTCGGCGAGGATGCCGTTCGCGCGCACCGTGCGCCGCAGCGGTCCTTCGACGACCGCCGCGGTGCGCACACCCATGTTCTGCACGATCGCCGGGTCGATGGTGATCGCGCCGGCGGTGCCGTCGCCGTCCCGCCCGGGCTGCGCGGCGATCGGTACGAGCTCCATGCCGCAGATGGGACACTTGCCGGGCTGGTCGCGGATCACCTGCGGGTGCATGCCGCAGGTGTAGAGCTGCTTCTTCGCCGCCTCGGGGTGGTCCGCGTGCGGCTCGGCGCTCGCGGCGTGGGCGTGCGACGCCTCTTCCGCGACGTTTGTCGCGTGGACGTGCGCTGCATCTTCCGCGACGTTTGTCGCGTGGACGTGCGCTGCATCTTCCGCGACGTTTGTCGCGTGGACGTGCGCTGCATCTTCCGCCACGACGAGGGTTGCCGGTTGCAGCGCCGCCACCACGAGGAGCAGCAGCGTGCGGGGAGCCGGGCGGTGCAGTGGCCTCGCGCGCTTCGGTTGCGTCGTGCGCTTCATCGGCCTCGTGCGCTTCATCGGGTCACCTCCGCGCTCGCGAGCGTCGGGGAATGGACGTGGTCGGTGGGGGGCGACGCCGGCTCGCCGGCGAGGCGCTCGGCGTCGACGCCGGCCAGCATCTCGATCTCGGCCACCTGGTGCTCCCGCGCGACGCGCGTCTCGGCCACGGTGACGCGCAGCTCGAGCAGGGCCTGGCGCGCGGTGAGCCACGTGGCGAAGTCGCCCGCGCCCGCCGCGTAGGCGCGCTCCGCCGTCGCGGACGCCTGGATCGCCGACGGCTCGACGTGGTCGCGCAGCAGTGCCAGCTGGCGCTCGGCGCTGCGCAGCGCGAGCACGGCTGCGACGAAGGCCGCGTCGCGATCGAGCCCGCCCTGGCGCGCCAGCGCCTCGCTGCCGCGCAGGCTGGCGCGCGCCTCGCGGATGCCGGCCCGGATCTGCGGGATGGTCGTCATGAGCCGGATGGCGGCGCCCGCCGCCTGCTCCATGCTGCCGGTGATCCCGGCAAACGGGTTGATGTCGGGGAGGTACTGCTGGCGCGCGAGGTCGAGCGCCGCGGCGCGGCCCGACGCGTCGCGCGCGAGCGCCGCCAGCTCGGGATTCGCCCCGGTGCCGGCCGCGA
>VGTK01000139.1 GCA_016874715.1 Deltaproteobacteria bacterium
GACCGAACGAGGCTTTCGTCGGCTGCGCGGTCACCGCGCCATGGGTGACCTCCTCACGGCCCTCAACCGTGCTCTCAATCACAAGAATATTGACAAGCAGTCCAAAGCTGCGTAGGGGCAAACTCGATCACGAGGCCGCCACTTCCAGGGCGTCAAGTTTCAACAGAGAGCGGTCCATCCCAGTACTCGGCGAAGGCGAGGAAGGTCGTATTCCAGATCACCTTGCCGCCCTCGCTGCCCGAGCAGACCGTGCGCGGGCGGTCGTAGAGATGCTCGCGGGTGTGTCCGCCGAAGTGCTCGAAGGCGCGCTCGTCGGCGTCGAGAAACTGGCTCAGTCGCTCGTCGGCGCAGACGCGGTAGAAGCTGCGGCGACTGAAGCCGAGCGTCAGCACGAAGACGTGCAGCTCGACGGGGCGGGTGCGGAAGTGCACGCGCGCCTGTCCCCAGTCGATCTGGCTCTGCGCACCGGGCGGCGTCTCGAAGCGTCGCTGCGTGATGTCGTCGAGCGCCTGCTCGGCGCGCAGCGGTCGTACGAAGCGCTTCACGGTGTCGTAGCTGCCTGCGTATCCGTGCTGGCGGACCACCTCCTGGAAGAGGATGCGCGCCGAGTGGCGGACCTGCGGTGCGCGCTGGCGCAGGAAGTCACTGTGCTGCGCGAGCAGTGTGTCGGCGCGCTCCACGCGGCGGTACGCCTGCCAGCGCTCCTGTCGCAGACAGCGCCGGACCGTCTTGCGATCGAGATCGAGTCGACGAGCGATCTCTGCGATCGGCACGTGCTCGTCGGACAACCGATGAATTTCCTCTCAGCGATCCTGCCGGACCATCACCACCTTCCCCGGCTCCGTGAGCCTCGGAGGCAGCGACCCTGTGATCGCTACGACGTCGACCGATTCCATTCGTCACCCCTCGGGTCAGAGGGGTGGGGAGATTTCGATGCCCACGGGTGGGGAGAATTGCGTGCCTCGTGACAGCTGCTGAAGGGCAGCAGCAAGCCGATGACGCAGATCGGGATCGAGGCGCGCGGCGCCGCGCTGCCCGATCTGCCGCGCAGCCCGACCGGCTCGCTCACGGCGCAGATCGCCCGCGACGACGGCGCGATCTGCTTCGAGGCCGTGTTCGACGCCGCGCACGTCTCGCGCACCACCGCAGCGCGCACGTCCGCACGGCTCCACGCGCGGACCGGCACCCCGCCGCTGCCGAGCCTCGGCTGCGGTCAGGCCGTTCCGCCGTACCCGCCGGGCGTCAGCACGAGCGACGCGCTCGTCCACGACGCGCTCACCCGAACGTTCCGCGTGTATCTCCCCGCGTCCTACGACGGGAGCACGCCGATGCCCGCCGTCCTGAACTTCCACGGCGGCTTCGGCAGCGGCGCACAGCAGGAGGCGAGCGCGCGCATCACCGAACTCGCGAGCTCGGCGGGCTTCATCGCCGTGTCCCCGGACGACGTGCCCGACCCCACCTTCGGCATCCGGTCGTGGAACGGCGGCGGGTGCTGCGGGTTCGCGATGAACTCGAACGTCGACGACGTCGGCTTCGTCCGCGCGCTGGTCGACCGCCTCGAGGCGAGCGCCTGCATCGACCGCCGGTGCGTGTGCGCGCAGGGGATGTCGAACGGCGCGATCCTGAGCCATCGCCTGGCGTGCGAGCTCGCCGACCGGATCCGTGCGATCGGTCCCGTTGCCGGTACCAACATGGCGGCCACCTGCGAGCCGACGCGACCGGTTCCGGTTCGCGCGATCCACGGCAGTGCCGATGCCTTCGTGCGCTTCGGCGGCGGGCTCGGCTGCGGACCGGGCGGCATCGCATACGCCTCGGTGCCGCAGACGATCGACGGCTGGCGCGGCCGTGCCGGCTGCCGCGACGTTTCGGTCCGGAGCGTTCGACTGGGCGACGCCGTCTGCAGCGGGTTCCGTGGCTGCGCGGCCGGCGTCGACGTCGAGCAGTGCACCGTCGACAACGGTGGCCACGTGTGGCCGGGCGGCACGGCGCCGGTCCTGCCCGGGATCGGCAGCTGCCTGTTCGGCTACCGGAGCCAGATGTTCAGCGCCTCACAGCAGCTGTGGAGCTTCTACGCAGCACACCCTGCGCGCTGAGGTCGTGGCCGCCCGGGCAGCCGGGGAATGCCACCGAGCCGGAGCGGCGCACCGAGAGGGCGTCCTCGAACGCTGCCTGATCGGTCAAGCCGTTCGTGCGGTCGCGCGCCGGGGGAGCTTCCAGGTCGGCCGCAGGAAGTGACAGGTGTAGCCGCCGGGCTGGCGCTCGAGGTAGTCCTGGTGCTCCGGCTCGGCCTGCCAGAACGGACCGGCCGGCTCGACCTCGGTCACGACGCGCCCCGGCCACAGCCCCGACGCATTCACGTCGGCGATCGTGTCCTCGGCGACCCGGCGCTGCTCGTCGGTGAGATGGTAGATGCCCGAGCGATACGACGTGCCGCGATCGTTGCCCTGCCGGTTCGGGGTCGTCGGGTCGTGGATCTGGAAGAAGAACTGGAGCAGGTCGCGATACGACAGCCGGTCCGGGTCGAAGATCACCTCGATCGCCTCCGCATGCGTGCCGTGATTGCGGTACGTGGCGTTCGGCACGTCCCCGCCGCTGTAGCCCACTCGGGTCGAGGTCACGCCTGGCAGCTTGCGGATCAGGTCCTGCATGCCCCAGAAGCAGCCGCCCGCGAGAATCGCCGTCTCCGTCTTCGCCATTCCGAGGCCTCCTGTCTTACTCTCTTTCCTATGCCGTCGGAGCCGCGGCAAGCCCCCGGACGCGGCATGATCCGCCCGTCAGGGGAGCGTCGCGAGCCATCCCGCGAGCGCCGCACCGATCTCGTGCGGCGAGTCCTCCTGGATGAAGTGGATGCCCTTCACGGTCGCTTCCTGCTGGTTCGGCCACGTGCGGCAGAACTCGAGCAGCGGACCACGCAGGATGGCGCCCGGCTCGGCCACGATGAGCAGCTTCGGGATCGGGCTCTGCACGAGCCAGTCCGCGTAGTCCTGGACGATCTTCACGACGTCCGCGGGCTCGCCCGCGATCGGGATCTGTCGCGGCCACGTGAGCGTCGGCCGCCGGTCCTCGCCCGGCTGCGCGAACGGGCGCCGGTACTCGCTCATCTCGGCGTCGGTCAGCTTGCGCAGGATCGACGTCGGCAGCACGCCCTCGATGAACTGGTTCTGCTCGAGCACCAGCTTCTCGCCGTCGGGCGAGCGGAAGCCCTGGAAGATCGCCTGCGCCGGACGCGGCCAGTCGCGCCACGACGGGATCGGCATGACGATGCCTTCCATGTACGCGATGCCGCGCACGGCGTCGCGGTGGCGGTTCGCCCAGTCGAAGCCGAGCGCGGAGCCCCAGTCGTGGACCACCAGCGTGACGCGCTCGCGCACGCGGAGCGCGTCGAGGATGCCGTCGAGGTAGCGGCGGTGCTCGACGAAGCGGTAGCTCTCGGGACCGGGCTCGGGAAGCTTCTGCGAATCGCCCATGCCGATCAGGTCGGGCACGATGCAGCGACCGAGCCCGGTCAGGTGCGGCACGACGTTGCGCCACAGGTAGGACGACGTCGGGTTGCCGTGCAGCAGCACGATCGGGTCGCCGCTCCCGGACTCGTGGTAGGCCATCTTCCGGCCGAGAACCTCGATCGTCTTCTTCGCGAGCGGTACCGCCGAGATCTCCATCACGCCCTCCGTGGGCCAGTCTGGGAGCGAGCCCCACGACTCGAACATCCGCGCGCGAAGCGCGCGGCCGAGCAAAGCGAGCGCGGGAAGTGAGGCCCCGCGCGGCCTGGCCGCGTGGGGCGAGGGGTCGCGTGACCCCTCGTGGAACAGCTCAGGCGCACGCTTCGATCCGTGCCGCGACGCTCTTGTGCCACGGCGTGCCGGCGACCCAGTCGCGATCCTCGCTGCGCGTCAGCTCGTTCGGCGCGACGCCCGTCACGTGCTCGCCTTCCGGAGTCGGAAACCCGAGCCCGAGGCCGTTCGGCAGCGACACGTGGCCGGGCTGCATGCGGTCCGACAGCTCGACCGGAACGACCGCGCTGCCCCGCCGCGTGGTGAGCCGCACGCGCCCGCCGTCGCCGACGCCGACCTTCTGCGCGTCGGCGGGGTTCATGCGCAGCGAGCCTGCGGCGTCCTTCTTCCGCCACTCGGGGTTGCGGATGATGGTGTTGGCGGTGAACGAGCGCCGCTCGCCAGCGGACAGGACGAACGGGAAGTCGGCGTCCGCCTGCGGCGGCGCCTCGCTCGCGAGCCCGTCGAGCTCGTCGAACAGCTCGGGGATCGCGAGCTGGATGCGGCGGCTCTTCGTGCCGATGCGCTTGAAGCTCTCCTCCCAGTCGTCGACCGCGAACACCACGGCGCTCTTGCTCGAGATGATGGCGTCGAAGAGCGCGTCGGCCGCGTCGAAGGGATCGCCGGCGAAGCCGGCGCGCGCGAGCGACGCCGGGTTCTTCTGCGCCGCGATCTGGAACACCGCCCAGAGACCCGCGCCCTCGGCGAGCCCTTCGGGAAGCAGGTCACCGATCGCGCGGTAGAGCAGCGCGGGCGCGATCGCGAGGATCTTCGGGTTGCCGCCGGCGAGCGCGAAGAAGGCGTCGCGGAACGGCTTGCGGCCCTCCTGCCACGCGGCGCGCAGCTGCGCGACCGCGTCCGCGGGCAGCTCGCCGAGCGCGTCGGCGATGCGCGCGTGCAGCTCGGCCTCGGAGAAGAGCCCGTGCTCCGGCTTCAGCAGAGCCTTCCGGAGATGGAAGTAGTTGTGCGGGAACTCGAAGTTGAAGAACGTCGCCTCGGCCTTCTCGTACTGGCTCGCGACCGGCAACA
Organism: Deltaproteobacteria bacterium; assembly: GCA_016874715.1. GTDB lineage: Bacteria > Desulfobacterota > Binatia > UBA12015 > UBA12015 > VGTK01. The sequence goes on from VGTK01000139.1 coordinate 4,800, forward strand.
CGTAGTGCGCGAGCTTCGCGGTCTCGGTGAACGCGACGTCGATGACGACCAGCAGGTCGAGCGCCGCGAGCGCCTCGCGCATGCGCACGCTGTCGGCGAGCGAGTGCGCGGGGTTGCCGCTCTCGACGAGCATCGCGCGATAGCGCTTCGGGTGATCGGTCAGGATCTCGTCCGGGATCACGTTGCACGGGGTGAGGCCGCCGATGATGCGCGACTTCGTGACCGGCGAGAGCTTCGGCGCGCCGCCGCCCTCGCCACCCGCCGCGAGCGGCGCCAGCGTCGCCGGGATGTAGTTCGCGCCCTTCTTGCCGAAGCTGCCGGTGAGCAGGGCGATCAGCTTGTGCAGGTACGACACCAGCGTCGAGTGCCGGTTCATCTGCACCCCGAGGTCCTCCGCGGTCGCCATGCTCTTCGCAGCAGCCATCCGTCGCGCGGCCCGCCGCACGAGCTCCTCGTCGACGCCGGCGATCGCGCAGTACTTCGCGACAGGGATCTCCGCGAAGTGCGGCAGCACATCGTCGAGCCCGTCGCCGTGCTCCGCGATCCAGTCGCGCTTGACGAGGTTCTCCTGCACCAGCACGCCGAGCATGGCAGCGAGCAGCCAGGCATCGGTGCCCGGACGCACCTGCAGGTGGATATCGGCCAGCTCCGCCGTCTCCGTGCGGCGCGGGTCGATGACGATCAGGCAGCGCTCGGGATCGCGTGCGATCGCGCGCAGCGTGACGCGCGCCCGCGCGATGCCGTGCGAGAACCACGGGTTCTTGCCGATGAACAGGCCGACCTCGCAGTGCTCGAAGTCGCCGCGCGAGTAGCCGCCGAGCATCTTCGCCGCGACCCAGAACTCGCCGGTCTTCTCCTGCGCGAGCGCGCTCGAGCGGTGGATCGAGCCGAGCAGCTTGCGCGTCACGCCGCCGTACGCGCCCGGGAGGTGGTTCCCCTGCCCGCCGCCGCCGTAATAGAAGATCGACTCGCCGCCGTGCGCGTCGCGGACCTGCCGGAAGCGCTCGGCGACCTCGCGGATCGCGGTGTCCCAGTCGATCTCCTCGAACGTCCCGTCGGCGCGGCGGCGGAGCGGCTTCGTCAGGCGGTGCGGTCCGTTCTGGTAGAAGTCGATGCGGTGCGCTTTCTCGCAGGCGTAGCCCTGCGACGCGGGGTGCGCGTCGTCACCGCGCACGCGGACGATGTTGCGTCCGGCTGCGCCGCCGAGCTCGACCTCGAGCCCGCAGTTGCACTCGCACAGGATGCACGCGGTCGACTTCCAGTCGGCGTCCGCGGCGGCCGTCTTCTGCCCGATGGATTCAGCCATGGCCTGCTGAACTATCCGCTTTGGTTTCTTTACGCAACCACCCCCGATGCGCTAAGGTGCCGCTATGGGACGGAAGCGCTTCGCCGGCATGCAGTGCGGGATCGCTCAGGCGCTGGAGGCCTTCGGCGACTGGTGGTCACTGCTGATCGTGCGCAACGCCTTCTTCGGCATGCGCCGCTTCGCCGACTTCGAGCGCGATCTGGGCATCGCGAAGAACATCCTCACGGCACGTCTCGCCCACCTGGTCGAGCACGGCGTCCTCGAGCGGGTGGACGTCGGCACCGTGGGCCGGCGCTTCGAGTACCGGCTGACCGAGAAGGGCGAGGCCCTGCTGCCGGTGCTGACGGCGCTGCGCGAGTGGTCCGACGACTGGGTCTTCGGGCGCGGCAACGAGCCCGCCATCGTGCGCGACCGGCGGACCGGCAAGCGCATCCCGAAGCTGCGCGTGACCGACGCCGACGGCCGTGTGCTCGGCCGCCGCGACATCCGCATGGAGCCCGGACCCGGCGCCGACGACGCCCTGAAGCGCCTGCTTGGGGCGCGCCCGCGCTGAGCGCGGCAGCGCGCATCGCGAATCCTCGCCGGCTGCGGTCCAGGGGCCCACCCGCCCGTGGCGTGAGCCCCGCGCGGCACATCGCTGGCGACCGGACGACGGGGCGCCCTCGCCTCCGCGCGCTCAGAGCGAGGGACGAAGTGCCGCCGTCCCCGCGCGGGCCTCGTACGCCGCCCCCGCCGACAGCACGTCTGCCTCGCCGAGGTGCGGGCCGATCAGCTGGAAGCCGAGCGGGGCGCCCTCGGGCGAGCGTCCCATCGGCAGCGTCAAGGATGGATTCCCGGTGATGTCGAAGGGCAGCGTGTAGATCATGAACGGCGCGCCCCCGAGCGGCGACCCCGCGGTGACCGCAGCCATCTCCGCGACCGTCAGCGGCTGGATCGGCATCACCGGCACGGCGAGAAGGTCGACCTGCGCGAGCAGGCGCTGCACCCGCCCGCGCAGCTCGCGGCGCCGCATCGCGAACGCCGCGTACGCGGTCGCCGGCGCCGCACGACCGGTCTCCAGCAGCTCGGCATACGCCGCCCCGTAGCGCTCCTTCTGCGAGGGGTACGTGGCCGCGTGCGCCACCGCCGCCTCGGCGAAGCACGCGAGCATGGCGGGCTCGAGGATCGACCCGACCTCCGGGAACGCGACGTCCACGATCGCTGCACCCGCGGCCTCGAGGTGCGCCAGCGCGGCCTTCATCGCGGCCGCGGTCGGCGCGTCGAGGCTCGCCAGCGCGTACGACGCATCGACGCCCACCCGGACACCGGCGAGCGTACCGCCGCGCGCCGCCGCGACCGGATCACCGACGGGTACGTCGAGCGACGTGGGATCGAGCGGATCGGTGCCGGCAATGGCCGCGTACAGGAGCGCCACGTCGAGCACCGTGCGCGCCATGGGGCCAACGTGGTCGAAGGTCTCCGAGAGCGGGAACACGCCGTGACGGCTGACGCGGCCCCAGGTCGGCTTCAGCCCGACGAGGTGGTTGCACGCCGAGGGAAAGCGGATCGACCCCGCCGTGTCGCTGCCGATCGCGCCGTAGGCCATGCCTGCCGCGACGCACACGCCCGAGCCGCTCGACGAGGCGCCCGACCAGCGGTCCGGTGCCCACGGATTGACGGGCGGCGGGACCTCGGGATGGTGCGCCGCCCACGCGCCTTCGGTGAGCTGCGCCTTGCCCGCGATCACCGCGCCGGCTTCCTGCAGCCGGGCGACGACGGTCGCCGTGTCGGACGGTGCGAATCCGGTCGAGAAGCGCCCGCCGGCACGCGTGGCCGTGCCGGCCATCGCGCACAGGTCCTTGACGGCAACCGGAACGCCGTGCAGCGGGCCGAGGCTCTCGCCGCGCGCACGCCGCGCGTCCGCCGCCGCGGCCTCGGCCATCGCGGCGTCGGCGCGCACCTCGGCGTACGCGTGGAAGCGCGGCTCGAGCGCGGCAATGCGGTCGAGAGTGTGGCGAGTCACCTCGACCGAGGTCAGCTGGCCGCCGCGGATGGCTGCGGCGACGTCGGCGAGCGCCAGATCGTGCAGCGCGGTTGGTGCCATCAGCGCACCGGCCGCGGTCCGATGATGCTCGCGCGTTCCATGACGCGCTTCTCCGGCCAGTAGTCGCTGCTCGCGTAGTGCTGCACCGCGCGATTGTCCCAGAACGCGACCGAGTTCGGCTCCCAGTGGAAGCGGCACTGGTACTCGACGATCTCTGCGCGGCGGCTCAGCCGGTCGATGAGATGGCGGCTCTCGTCGGCCTCCATGCCGACGATGTGGCTGGTGAAGAAGCGGTTCACGTAGAGGTGCTTCCGCCCGGTCTCGGCGTGCCCGCAGACGACCGGGTGCACCACCTGCGGGTAGCGCTCGCGCATCGCCGGCTTCTGCTCATCCGGGACCGAGTGGCCGAACACCTGGATGAAGTCGTGCACCGCGTCCAGACCGTCGATCTGCTGCTTGACGTCGTCGGGCAGGCCCTCGTAGGCGGACACCATGTCGGCGAACAGCGTGTCGCCGCCGCTCGCCGGGACCTCGATCGCGCGCAGGATCGCCCCCATCGACGGATACTCGCGCCAGGTCACGTCGTGATGCCAGCCGTTCTCGAAGCCGCCGACCGTGGCCGACTTCGCGAACTGCACGACGGCCGGCTCGGACGTGTTCGCGGGCAGGAACGGGTGCACCTCCAGCTCGCCGAAGCGGCGCGCGAACGCGACCTGCGCCGCCGCGTCCATCGGCTGGTCGCGGAAGAAGATCACCTTGAACTCGTGCAGCGCGCGGCGGATCTCGGCGATCGCCTCGTCGGGCAGCGGGCGGGTGATGTCGATGCCGCGCAGCTCGCCGCCGAGCGTCGCGCCGAGCGGCACGACGTCGAAGTGCTGCCAGGCGAGGCCCCGCAGGCGCTGCCGCTCCTCGGCGAGGTGGCGCAGCGGCCCGACCTCGAGGTCGTACTTCTCGATGCGCACCCGGCCGGAGTAGTCGGGGATCGGGGACTTCCGGGCGGGCACGACGGCTTCGGGCTGCGTCGTCGCGAGCGTCATGGTCCCGAGGCGTACCACGGCACCGGCGGCGCACGGAAGGCCGCGCGCGGCGCGCGCCGTCAGCCGCGGCCGAACGCCCTGCCCCAGCCGCGCCACGGTTCGCCGGGCAGGTCGCCGAAGCGCCACAGGAAGAGCATCGTCGTCTGCGCGACCATGAACGTCGTCAGGAGGAAGAACAGCGCCTCCTCGAGCGGCAGCACGCCGAAGAGGCGCACGCCGACCGTGGTCGCGTCGCCGATCCGCCACACGCCGCTCGCGATACCGATCGCGTCGGCGGTGCCGAAGTAGAGGCCGAGAGCGACGGTCGGCGGCAGCCAGCGCCGCGCGGTGCGCGCGAGGAAGCCGTGGAACGCGACCCACTGGCCGAGCACGATCGGCAACGACCAGCCGAGCAGCCAGACGAAGTACGAGTACGGCCCGAAGCCGGCGGGCTCGATCACCGCATCACCCGGCGCATGAGCAGCAGGCTCGTCACCCACGTCTGCAGCAGGAAGAAGAGGTACTCCTCGATCGGCAGCAGCCCGAGCACGATCCCGGAGATGCGCTCCGGGTCGAAGCCCCAGAGGCCCGCGGCGACGGCGGCGTTGTCCCACGGCGACGTCCACGCCACGACGACGACCGACAGCCCGAGCAGGAACAGCAGGTGGCGCACGCGGAACACCGGCCGCACCCGCACGAGGCCGAGCACGAGCAGCGGGCCGAGGAAGAGCGCCAGGAAGCGCGCGTAGGTCACGATCCTCGCTCCTCCGCGTCCGCGGGTGTGACCGCGGGCGACGGGGGCGGTACGAGGCCGTCGACGGCCGCGGCGAGGCGCGCCACGCGCTCCGGCGTCGCGTCGCCCTGGTCCTGCAGGACGAGCGTGCCGTCGGCGGCGTAGAGACGGACGTTCGGCACCTCGTCCCGCGCGCCGATCCGCGCCGCGACCGCGCCGTCCCAGTCGAGCAGCAGCGGCGGTCCGCCCGCCCCCTGCTCACCGACCATCTGCGCGATGATCCAGCGCGCGGTGCCGCGCGCAAAGGCCGGCACCGCGCGCAGGTCCGCGACCGACACCACCGCGACCTTGCCCGGGGTGATCCACGGAGCGACGCTCTGCGGCCGCGCCGCGCCGATGCCGCGCCCCCACTCGACCGACGCGCCCGACGCCGCGCGATCGGCGACGACGAGCAGCACCGGATGCCCGGCGAGCTGCCCGAGATCCCACGGCCGCTCGTCGGGATCCTCGAGGACGACGCCGGTGAACGGCGCCGACGAACCCGCAGGCGCTGTCGCCGGAGGCGCCGGCGGCACGGGCGTCGCATCCTGCGCGCGCACGCCGCGCGCTGCCGCCGCGCACGCCAGGACCAGCGCCGCCGCGAGGACCGTCCGCGCACGCATCAGCTCGGCGCCCTCCCCCCGACCGGACGCCCGCGCCACGCGAGCTCACGCCCGAGCAGCCCGGAAACGCCGCCGCCGAGCGCGACCGCGAGCAGCGAGCAGAGCGCGAGCGGCCACGCGACGAGCGCCGTACGGGCCTGCCGGAAGCGCCCGAGCAGCCCGGCGTAGGTCGCGCCCACGGCGACGATCGCGACGAGCGCGAGCGTCCGCTCGAGCGCCGACGGCGCAGTCACGAGGCGCACCCACGGGCGGAAGCCGATCAGCGCCAGCAGCGTGAGCAGCGCACCCCACTGCAGCGGATAGCGCCGCGCCGCCGAGTGGAAGCTCTTCGCGAAGCCGGCGACCATCTGGCGTCCGCCCTCGTACATCGCGCACGCGAGCCAGCGGTGCCCGTCGAGCAGCGCGATGCGGATTCCCGCCGTCTTCGCGGCGATGGCGAGGCTCACGTCCTCGACGATGTGGTCGCGGACCGCCGCGTGGCCGCCGAGCCGGTCGTAGGCGTCGCGGCGGATCAGCAGCGCCTGCCCGTTCGCCACCGACAGCCGCGGGTGCGCGACGCGCACCACCTCGGGCAGCGGCACGAGCGCGGTCAGGAAGTAGTAGAGCCACGGCACGACGAGACGGTTCGGCCAGCCGTCGCCGACGTAGCACGGCAGGAACGACGCGAAGCCGACCTGCGCCGCGCGCGCCGACGTGAGCGCGCGCATCACCGCGTCCGGCGCGAGGCGCGTGTCGGCGTCGAGGAACAGCAGCCAGTCGCCGCGCGCCGCGTCCGCGAGCTGCTGGCAGGCGAAGCACTTGCCGCCCCAGCCGTCCGGCAGCGGACCTCCGCCGAGGAGCCGCGCCTCGACCCGGTGCTCCGGCGCACCGACCGGCAGCGCGGCGGCGGTCGCGACGCCGTCGCCGCCGGGCGCGGCCGCGCCGCCGCGCGCCACGTGCGCCTCGATGAGACGGCCGGCGATCGTGGCGGTCGCGTCGCGCGAGCCGTCGTCGAGCAGCAGCACCTCGCAGCGCACGCCGCGCTGCGCGAGCAGGCCCTCGAGGCACGATCCGACGTTGCGCTCCTCGTCGCGCGCGGGCACCAGCAGCGACACCAGCGGCCGGCCGTCGGCCGGCTGGCTCTCCGCGAGGACCGGCGCGATCGTCCAGCCGGGCGGCACCGATGCGTCCGCGTCCGCCTGCGCCGCGTTGCGCGCGAGCCAGGCGCTCGAGCGCCACGCGCACAGCCCCGCGACGACGCCCAGGATCACCGCGGTCACGTCGAGGGCGAAGCTCACGCTCGCCATCGTCCGTCCGTGCGATCGCGCTCGACGAGGCGCGCGACCAGCTTGCCGCCCAGCACGACCATCGGCACGCCGCCGCCCGGCTGCGTGCTGCCGCCGACGAGGTAGAGTCCGGACACGTCGCGCACGCGCGGCGCCGGACGCCGGAACGCGGTCTGGTCGGCGCGCGCCGAGAGCCCGAAGATCGAGCCGCGGTGGCAGTGGTAGTCGCGCGCGAAGTCGGCCGGCGTGTACCAGTTAAGGGACGTGATCGCGTCGCGCAGCCCGGGCAGCGCCGCGCGCTCGGCGCGCTCCAGCAGGCGATCCGCGTACGACGGCGCGAGTGCGTCCCAGTCCACACCGCCTTCGAGGTACGGCGCCGGCGCGAGCAGGTAGAGCGCCGTGCTGCCCGGCGGCGCGAGCTCCGGATCGGTGACGCTCGGCGCGCAGACGTAGAACGACGGGTCCGTGAGCGGACGCCGGTCCGCGAAGATCTCGCGCAGGTCGCGCGCGAAGTCGTCGGAGAAGACGATGGTGTGGTGCGGCAGTCCGGGGAACGTCTTCGCGACGCCCGCGTACACGATGAATGCCGACGACGACGGCTCGAGCGCGTCGAGGGTCGCGTCGCTCATGTGCGGACGCGGCGTGTCGCCGAGGAGACGCGCGTAGGTGTGGTGCAGGTCGGCGTTCGACACCACGACGTCGGCACGCAGCTCCGCTCCGTCCGTCCCGACCACGCCGCGTGCGCGCCCGCCCTCGACGAGGATGCGCTCGACACCGGCCCCGTAGCGGACCTCCACGCCGACCTCGCGGCACAGCCGCTCCACCGCCGTCGCGATCGCGTACATGCCGCCCTTCGGGAACCAGACGCCGTACGCCAGCTCGAGGTAGGAGATCAGCGCGTAGGTCGCCGGCACCTCGTCGGGCGACGCGCCGACGTAGATCGCCTGGTACGTCAGCAGCTGCCGCAGACGCGGGTCGCGGATACGTCCGCCGACGCGCTTCGAAAGCGAGGTCAGCGCGTCCATGCGGAGCCCCGCGGCCAGCAGCGCCGGATCCGCGAGGTCGCGCCACGAGTGGAACAGCCGGTCGAGGAAGTGGCGCTCCACCTCGTGCCAGATGCGCCCCGCGCGCGCGAGGTACTCGACGTAGCGCGGCTCGTCGTCGGGCGACATCGCGCGCACCTGCGCCAGCACGTCGGTCAGCGAGCTCGACAGCTCGAACACGAAGCCGTCCGGGAAGTGCGCCCGGTAGAACGGCTCGAGCGGCAAGAGCTCGACGAAGTCGCGCCGGTCGCGCCCGGCGGCGGCGAACAGCTCGTCGAGGACGAACGGCATGGTGAAGATCGTCGGCCCCATGTCGAAGCGGAAGCCGTCCGCGGCCAGCTGCCGGACCTTGCCGCCCGGCGCGTCGCGCTGCTCGAGCACCGTCACGCGGTAGCCGGCGCGCGCGAGGTGGATCGCGGTCGCGAGGCCGCCGAGCCCCGCACCGACGATCACCGCGTGCGGCGCGCGGCCCGTTCCTGCGGGCGTCAAGCGTCGCTCCGGTCGCGGCGGGCGAAGCGCGTGGCGCCCGCGACCAGCGCGCACAGCGCCAGCATGACCACCGCGCTCCAGACCGTGGTCGCCGGGTGTGCGAGCGCGACCGCGACGGTGATCGCGAAGCCCGCCGCGACGTTCAGCGCCATGAACGCCCGGTACGCGAGGTGCGGCGCATCGGCGCGCGACGAGCGCCGCATCCACGCCACGATCAGCCCGTGCAGCAGCGGGACGGTCGCGTACGCGGGGTGCTCGCCGACGACGAGCAGGAGCGCGACCAGGTATGCCGCCAGCGCGACCAGCGCGCTCCCCTGCGGGCCGAGCGCCGTGGCGATCGTCCGCAGGCCGGCGGCCCGGTCCGCGTCCGCGTCCTGGATCGACGTGAACGCGTGCGCGCCGACCGTCCACACCGCGAAGGCGATCGTCTCGCGCCAGGGCGGATCGGGCACCGCGAGGTAGAGGCACCCGAACACGAACGGCAGCACGTAGCCCGCGTTCGCGAGCGAGTCCCAGCCAGGACGGCTCTTCGCGCGCAGCGGCGGCGCGCTGTACGCCCAGGCGACGAAGTAGGTCGCGGCGAGCGCCACGAGCGCGCCGCGCGACGGCGACGTCGCCGCGAAGCAGGCGACGAACGGGACGTTGAGCGCCACGCCGACGCGGCACAGCGCGCGCAGCGAGCGCTCGCCCGCGCGCGCGCCCTCGGCCGAGCCCTTGCGCGGGTTCACCCGGTCCGACGCGCGGTCGTGCAGGTCGTTGAGCGCGTAGACCAGCAGGTTCAGCGGGAAGGTCGCGAACGCGATCAGCAGCAGCTCGCGCAGCCCGGGCGCACGCTCCGACAAGACCACCGCGAGCACGCAGAGCGTCGCGCTGTTGAGCCAGAAGAGCGGTCGCGACACGGCCAGCGCGCGTGCGACGCGCGCTGGCGTCGGCCACGCGTCGCGCAGCACGCCCTGCGCCGGCACCGACCAGATCGGGTCGCGCGCGAGCCGCTCCTCGGCGAAGACCGCGTTTGCGGCGGCGATGCCCGAGGCGACGGCGCCCTCCATCAGGGCGACCGGCGCGTCCATCCGCACCCAGTCGCCCGCGAGATAGACGCCGGGCACGGCGGTCGTCGTCCCGAGCTGGTGCGGGCCCTTGCCGACGGGAAAGCCCGGGAAGTCCCACTTCACCTGCCGGTACCGGTGGCGGATCGTCATCTCGCGCAGCTCGGGAAACGCGGCCCGCATCCTGTCGATCAGCGTTTCCTCCAGCCGCTCGGGATCGCGCGCTTCGTCGGCCGGCGGCGTGTACGCGTGCAGCTCGAACACGCCGCCGCCGTGGCGCGCGACCCAGCTGCGCGACCCGTCTTCCATCCGGTGGTAGACCGAGATCGAGTCGAGCGGCTCGTGACCGAAGAGGCTCGTGAACGCGGCGCGCGAGGGCAGGCAGTCGCGGTCGCCCCACAGGCGAACGACGGCGTACGGCTGCGGACCAGGCATGCCGTCGACCGCGCGCGCGAACGATGCGAAGCGCTCGTCGCGTCCGGCGAGCCCCGTCGAGGCGCCAACGATGCGCTTCACCGCCGGCACGTCGGCCGCGAGCACGAGACGCCCGGCATCGCGCCGCGTGATCACCCCGTCGTGCTCGCGCACCGCCAGCGCGAATCCCGCCGGTGCGGTGTCGATCGACAGCACCTCGGAGCCGGTCTCGACGATGCCGCCCAGCCCCTCGAGGTGGCGGCGCAGCGGCGTCCAGATCGTCTGCTCGAAGTCCTTGCGGCTGTAGCGGAACAGCAGACCCTCGGGGTTCGCGAAGAAGAAGAAGTGGAAGTTCTTGACGATCTCCGCAGCCGAGACGGTCGCGGAGTCCGAGAAGAAGGAGTGGCCGAAGACCTTGAAGACCGCGTCGAACCCCGTGCCGGTGAGACCCATGCGCTGCGACAGCTCGGCGAACGAGATGCCGTCCCAGCGCTCGCGCGCGTCGCGGGGGTGGAACAGCACGAACGCGTCACGCATCGTCGAGAAGCCGGTCATGCGCCGCGCCTCGGCCATGTTCAGGAACGGCGAGTGGCGCGCCATGGAGAGCACGTTCCACGGCGGCGTGCGCGGGTAGCCGCGCATCCCTTCGCTGCGCCCGTCGGCCGCGTCGATCGCGTAGTCGTCGACCAGCGGAAAGTCCGCGACGTCGATGCCGGCCTCCGCGAACAGCAGGTAGAGGTTGTAGTACTGGAGGAAGAAGCCGTGGAAGCCGTGCTCGACGACCACCTCCTCGCCGTCGAGGCGGATCGGCCACGCGCCGACCTTGCCCCCGAGGTAGCCTTCGCGCTCGACGAGCCGCACGCGGAAGCCGCGGCTCGCAAGCCGGATCGCCGCCGACATGCCGGCGAGCCCGCCGCCGACGACCACCACCGAGCGCTCGCCCGCCACACGGAGCCGCCCCGCGCCGGCGTCCGGCACGGTCTGGACGGGATGGATCCCGGTCGCCGCCGACAGCGCGGTCGCGACGCGGTCGCTGAGGCCCCACACCGGGCGCGAGAACGGACGCGCGATCTCGTCGCCGCTCACAGGACGACTCCGGCGCGCACGAGCGGCGCGTGCAGCGCCGCG
>VGTK01000140.1 GCA_016874715.1 Deltaproteobacteria bacterium
CGCCACCACGCTCGCCGCGACGGCACGCCGCGTCGGGCTCTCGGCGTCACGGCTCCGAGCCCTCGCACGCCGCGACCTCGGCGTTCCGCTCGCGCGCGGGCTTCTCTGGCGGAAGCTCGCGCGCGCCGCGCAGGCCATCGCCGGTGGCGCGTCGCTGACGAGTGCCGCGGCCGCGGCAGGCTTCGCCGATCAGGCGCATCTCGCGCGCACGATGCGTCGCGTGTTCGGCGTGACACCCGGCTCCGCGGTGGGCGCCCTCCGCTGACGACGGATCCCGCGCGGTGGGCGAGCCACTTCGCGGCCGAGCGATTCGTTCAAGATCAGGGCCTGGAGGGTCGGCTACGAGGGGGAGCATGTGGATGTTGCTCCGCGTCACCTTCGCGCCTCTCTTCTTCGCGGGATTCCTCGCGAGCGCGCTCGTCGTCAGCGACGGCGGTAGGCGACCGCTACCGCTCGCCGGCCTGATCGTGGCGGCGAACCTGGTGGCGACGCTGGTCGAGCGTCTGATCCCGTACGACCCGCGCTTCAACGCTTCGCATGGCGATGGCGGCCGCGACCTCGCCCACGCGGTCGTGAACGAGCTCGCGAACACGGTGTCGGTGCTCGTCATGCCGCTGGTCGTGGCACTCGTGCCGGGCGGCGGGGCGTGGCCGCTCGCCTGGCCGGTGGCAGCTCAGGTCGCGTTCGCGATCCTCGTCGCCGACGCCGGCATCACTCTCGCGCACTGGGCCTCGCACCGGGTCGGCCTGCTCTGGCGGTTGCACGCCGTGCACCACTCGGTCGAGCGACTCTACGGCTTCAACGGGCTCATGAAGCATCCGCTGCATCAAGCCTTCGAGCTCATCGCCGCGACCGTGCCGCTGGTGCTGCTCGGCATGCCGCAGAACGTCGCGTGGCTCCTGACGTTCGCGGTCGCGATCCAGCTGCTCCTCCAGCATTCGAATGCCGATGTGCGGGTCGGTCCCCTGGCGCGCGTCTGGGCGATCGCGCCCGCCCACCGCTGGCATCACGTCGCGAGCGCTGGCGACGGCGACGTCAACTTCGGCCTCTTCACGAGCCTCTGGGACCACCTGCTGGGAACGTTCCGCGCCGCCGATCCCGGCCGCCGATTCACCCCGGGGGACTTCGGCGTCGCGGGCCGGCCGGACTATCCGCGGGGGTATCTCGCGCAGCTGGTGGAGCCGTTCCGCGGCTCGTGACGCTTCGTCGCGTGGGATCGCTGCATCGAGTCGCGCCACGGCGGGGTTCACCGCGACATGTTCGCCAGGGGCGTCACCGGAGCGCCGGAAGGACCTCCCCGGCCAGCCGCTCGAGGCTGGCGCTCACCTCGTGCGAGTCGGCGCCGCGCGAGCCGGGCACGACGACCAGCCTCTCGGCACCGGCCTCGACGAGCTCGGCGAGTCGCGAGATGCAGTGCTCGACCGGGCCGACGACGGCGAACCGGTCGATGAACTCGTCGGGGATCGCCGCTCGGGAGGGCGATGTCCGATCCTCGGTCGCTGCGCGGTGGTTCGCACTTGTGGCCCGAAGATGGTACTTATTCCCGATGAAATCAGTACAGATGCAGGAGCTGAAGCGGGACCTTTCTGCGCTGATCGAGCGAGCCGCGGCCGGTGAGGCGATCGAGGTGACCCGTCATCGGCGTCCCGTCGTCTGGCTCGTTCCGGCGGGCCACGAGGGCCTCCATGTCGGGGAGCGGTGCGGCCGGGGTCGCCTGGAGCCCTTGCGCGATCTGCGGCTCTCGAGACCCATCGCGGGCACGCTGGCGGACGACCGCGCGAAGGATCGGTAGGCGTGGCGGGTCGAGTCTACGTCGATACATCGGTCTACCTCTGTGTTCTCCTGCGGCAGCAGGGGCACGCGGAGTGGTCGCGAGTGCTCGCCGGCGCCGAGCTGCTGTCGAGCGTCCTGCTGGTGCTCGAGGCCGAGCGAAACCTGATCCGTCACGCGCGCAAGGGCGCCTTGCCGGCGACGCGGCTCCAGGACGCGCTGGACCGCGTGCGCGCCGACGTGGCCCTGTTTCAGCTCCGTGACTTGACGCTCGACCTCTGCGTGGCCGGCGCTATGCCGGTCGTCTCGACACCTCGCTCCCTGGACCTCGTCCACCTGCGCGCAGCGCTCTGGTTCCACGCCCGTGAGCCGCTCACCCGCTTCGCGACGCAGGATGCGGAGCAGCTCGGCGCCGCACGCGAGCTGGGGCTACCGGTCTAGCGTGGCGAGATCGTCCCTCCGACCTTGAGCGGTTCGCGGCAGCCAGCGGCGCGCACCGATGCGCGGCTGGTCCGATCGGTCGAGCCGCGGCGGCGCCGTTCAGTTCAGCTCGTCCAGCGTCTTCGAGAAGCTGTCTGCGAAGTGCTCCAGGAAGTACGCGACCTCCGGCTGCGGCAACGCGCGCACGCTCTTCTCGAGCGCCTGCGCTGCCTTCGCGAAGTCCTCGTTGCCGGCGCGCAGCTCCTCGAGGCACTTGAGATACGCGCACAGCTTGTCGGCCGCGTGCACCAGCTCCCACGACTCGCTCTCGTCGTCCTGCGGGAAGAGCAGCGGCTGGTACGCGTCACGCAGCGCGTCGGGCAGCATGCTGTGCAGGCGCTGGCGCGCGATCTCCTCGATCTCGGCGTGCGCCTGCCGGACCTTGGGGTTGAAGTGCTTGATCGGTGACACGATGTCGCCGGTGATGACCTCGCCCGCGTCGTGGAACAGCGCCAGCACGGCGGCGCGCTCCGGATCCGCGCTGCCGCCGAAGTGCGTGTTGCGGATGACGCCGAGCGCGTGCGCGACCAGTGCCACCTGCAGGCTGTGCTCGAGCAGGTTCTCGACGTAGGTGTTGCGCATCAGACCCCAGCGGGTCACGAAGCGCATCTTCGAGAGGTAGGCGAAGAAGTGGCTCATCGCGTGGCTTCTCCGTGCGGTCTCAGAGGCCGAACAGCTCGCGCAGGTGGTCGTTGAGGAACGTGCCGCGCGGGTCGAGGCGCCTCTGGACCTCGAGGAAGCGCTCCCACATCGGGTAGAGCGGGGCGAGATCCCGCGCGCGCAGGCGGTGGATCTTGCCCCAGTGCGGGCGCCCGCCGTGCTCGCGGAAGATCGCCTCGACGTCGGCGAAGAACTCGTCGCACGGCAGCTTCGCGTCCTGGTGGATCGAGATCGTGACCGAGTCACGCGCGTGCATCGGGCTCAGCCAGCCGGAGTCGGCCGCGACCGTGCGGTACTCGACCGGCCACACGACGTCCGCGTGCTTCTCCTGCATGCGCGCGCGCACCGCGGCGAAGCACGCGGGCCCGCTCGCCGCGGGCACCGCGTACTCCATCTCGTTGAAGCGCAGATCGCGCACCGACGGAAAGATGCGGTCGCTCCAGTCGATGCGCTCGCCCTTGCGGTGCTCGAGCGGGTCGGGCACCGCGTCGGTCGGGTCGAGCGCCTTTATCTCCGCGTAGTCGCGGTGCGGGTACCAGAAGAACTCGAAGTGCCGGTGCCGCGCCACGCGGTCGGCGAGCTCGGCGAGGCAGGCGTCGATGCCGACCTTCCACACGCGCTCGTGCAGCCGGTATGCGGGCACGAGCTGCAGAGTGGTGGTGCTGAGCACGCCGAGCGCGCCGAGCGAGACGCGCGCCGCTTCGAGGAGCTCGGGATTGTGCTGCGTGTCACAGCTCGCGATCTCGCCACCCGCGGTGACGATGCGCAGCGCGCAGACCTGGGACGACAGGCTACCGAGCGCGGCACCCGTGCCGTGCGTGCCGGTCGACAGGGCGCCCGCGATCGCCTGTACGTCCACGTCGCCCTGGTTCGCGAGGCCCATGCCGTGCACGCGCAACGGCTCGCCGAGCGACGCGATCTTCGAGCCGGCGCGGAACGTCGCGCGGCAGTGCGTCGCGTCGAGCTCGGCGATGCCGTGCCAGTCGTCGAGCGAGAGCAGGGTGTCGCCGGTCGCGACCAGCGGGGTGAACGAGTGTCCGCTGCCGGCGACGCGCACCCGGCGTCCCGCCGGCGCCGCGTCGCGCACCGCATCCGCGATCGCGCGCTCGCTCGCCGGGCGCAGGATGGCCCGCGGCTCGCACGTCACGCGTCCCGACCAGTTGCTCCACGACTGCAGCACGGCACCGCAGTCGTAGCCCGGAAATCCCACCAGCGGTAGCGCGCGGGCCGATCCACGTGTGCGTGGCCGCATCGGGCGGTGACGCCGCGCACGCGGAGGGGCGCTCGGGCGGCGCGCCGCCACCGAATCTCGGCCTCCAGGCTGCTCCCACCACGGGCGCCGTCGTTGCGCGTGCCGCGAAAGCGCAGTACCCGGAGTCAGGCTCGGCGACGAAAAGGAGAACGCCATGGGCGAGGTCAAGGTCGAAGAAGAGGTCGAAGCCGAAGTCGACACCATCTGGAACATCGTCCGCGACTTCGGCGGGCTGAAGAAGTGGAGCGCCGGTCTCGAGAGCTGCGAGGTCGAGGGCAGCGGTATCGGCGCGGTCCGGACGATCAAGATGGGATCCATCGAGATCAAGGAGCGCCTCGAGAGGCTGGACGAGGCGAAGCGGAGCTTCTCGTATGCGATCGTCGGCGGCCCCGTCCCCGTCGAGAACTACCTCGCGACGATGACGCTCACGGAGGCAGGCCCGAAGCGGGCGCGCATCACCTGGAGCGCGAGCTTCACGCCGAAGGGCGCGCCGGAGGAGGACTGCATCAAGCTCTTCGAGGGAGTCTACAGGGGAGGGATCGCGGGCCTGCGGAAGGCTGTCGCCTCGTGAGCACGCGGCTCGACGACGATCGCGTCGCGTCGGACTACGGCAAGAGCCGCGCCCTGACGCTCGACGCGATCGCCTCGTGGCAGGACGCGATCGCGCGACACCTCTGTCTGCGCGCCGAACCGGTCGGCGAACGCGTTCGCGGACTTCCTCGCCGCAGGCCTCGGGAGAAGACCGGCGTCCTGTCGTCGGAGTCCACCTTCTCGACGAGCACGCTGACGTCATGACGAATGCCCGCTACGTGCTCCGGCGGCACCGTCGCTTGCGCACGTCGCCACAACCGGCCGCGAGGGCGAGCAGGTCCGCCTCACCTAAGGACTCGTGCAGGGGACGCTGGAGGGCGGGGCGCGCCGCTCGTTCGGCATTCCGTCCGCGGCTCCGCCGGTGGGCTCCCTGCGTTTTCGTCCGCGGACACCGGCAATCCCCTGACAGCGCGTCCGGGAGGCGAACGCCTTCGGGCCGGCCTGCGCGCAGACCTCGTCGATCATCACGCCGCGCGGCGAGAACGAGGACGGCCTGTACCTGAGCGCGTGGCCGCCCGAGCCAGCGCGGTCGAGGCCGTTGCCCGTGATGGTCTGGATCCACGGCGGCGGCAACAAAACCGGTTCGGCGAACGACCCGGTGCCGCTCTCCTCTGTAGGCTGGAGCCGGCGCGAGTGATAGGGCCGGTGGCAACCGTAGGCGTGATGAGACGCGATGTTCGTCGGATCGAAGTGGCCCTGGCGGCCTTTCTCCTGCTCCTGGGCCCGCCGGCCTGGGCCACGAGGCACGACGTGGTGGTGAACCCGGACGGGACCTTCGACCCAGATCTCGTCGAGGTTCGCTACGGCGACAGCGTTCGCTGGACCGGCCTCGGGCGCAGGGACGCAATCGCCCAGATCGGCGACGTGGTGGCGCACCCCGGCTCCGATCCCTGCGGCGTGGGCGACGAGACGACCTCGATCACCCCTACGACCCCTACGACGAGAACGGGTTCACCGGTCCCATGCGCCGGGCCGTCTCGGGCATCTTCGTGCTCGGGCCGGAGGACGAGGGATTCGTCGAGAAGCCCGCGGCGGAGGCGTGCGCATGCGAGGGGTCGCCCGACTGCGAGTTCGAGACCGTGACGGACGTCTCCGACGGAGAATCCTACAAGCTCTGCCCCGCCGAGGGCCTCGTGAACCAGCTCCTCGACAGCACCTACACGAACCCCGACGTGACCGGGGTCGTCCTGCGCCTCGACTGGAAGGACATCCACCTCGACGACGCGACGTTCTTCTTCGACGACCTCGACCGGCAGATGGACCTGGCCGTGCGCAACGGCAAGCTCTTCACCCTGGATGTCCGAGCCGGCCGCAATGGCACGCCGGCCTGGATCTTCGACGCGGCGGCGACATCACACCCGGTGACCCCGCTGAGCTTCCTCGACTGGGGCAGCGAGGACGAGCCGCCGTTCACGAACAAGTGCGGTATCGAGTTCTTTCCGCCCAACGGCTCGTACCTCGGCGGACCGAACGACAAGAACTACCGCCGCCATTACAAGCGGATGATCCAGGAGATCGCCGCGCACGTCGCGAGCGACTCGCGCTGGTTCCAGGCGATGGCCCACATGAAGGTGTCGGGCATGAACCTGCTCTCGTCCGAGGCGCGCCTTCCCAAGCGCTGCTACGACTCGGGCGACGCCGACCTGCTGCTCGACACGATCGGCGCGGGTCCCCACTCGAGCTGCGTCTGCAACACGAAGGTGTGGGCCGATTCCGGCTACAAGCCGAGCGCCCTCTACAAGTACTACCGGATCATGGCGAGCGAGATCTTCCTCGGCTTCGGGACGAAGAAGTCCCTCGGCTTCCAGCTGATCCAGGCAGGGTTCCCGCGGATCGAATCGAGCACGAACTGGTTCGGCGACTCCCTGTTCGACCAGGGCGGAGCCCCCCTGCTGCCCGGCGGTATCACCGGCGACGACCCGGGAGGAACCGAGCAGACGGAGGAGGTACTGGAACAGCTGCGCAACGGGCGGTTCGTCGATCCGCGCGGCAGCGGCTCGGACCCCGTCGCCGGGAAGCTCTTCATCCCGCAGCACAGCGGCGTGGGGCGGATGCGCGAGGACGACGGGCAGCCGACGGGGTGCTCGCAGTCGCAGGGCGTCGACGCGGTGAACGAGCGCGCCAACTTCCCCATCCCGCTCGGGACGAGCGCCGACGGCGAGAGCGGCTGTCCCAACCGCTTCGCCGTCGAGGAGGGCACCCTGTGCGGCCAGGCGATGGGCTTCCAGACGAACAACGCCAAGGAGGTCGCGAACCCGGCTGATGTCGAGTCCGCACTCTGGAACCTGACCCTCAACTCGAACGCGGTCTTCGTGGAGCTCTACGAGCAACGGGTCTGGGACATCCGCCACCGCATGGGAACGGGCTCCTCGGGGGAGGTGCTCGACCCGAGCCGCACCGGCAACGGCGGCCCGGCCCCATACACGAAGACGCTGAACGCGTGGACCAAGGAGCTTCACCGGCGGCGCAAGCTCCTCGCGACCGATGCCGCCGGGGACGCGGTGCCCTACCTGGAGAAGCCGTTCCCGAGCAAGCACGAGCACCATTTCCTGGGATCGGTCCCGGCCGGGTCGAACGAGGTGTACTACTACTACGTGAACCCGTGGAAGTGCTCCTCGACCAGCGATCCGGCGCGCGTCGGGAGGATCCGCTTCACACCGTGAGCCGAGGGTGGGTTGGCGCACCGGCAGCCCATCGCGCATCACGGGGAACGGCCGCTGGCACGAAGCAGCTCATGGTGAGCCGCTGCTGCGCGACCTGTTCTCGTCACGGAGGATCCGATGAACCAGTTTCGTTCGGTGGTGGCGGCGTTGTTCCTGCTGGTCGCGGTCTGCCCGGAGGCGCACCACGCCCACGCGCAGGCGACGATCGCGACTCCCGGAACGAGCGGCGATCAGCTGCTCTTCTTCTACGACGCCACCGCCGGGCGGACGCCGTTCCTCGTTGTGTCGAATCTGTCGCCGTCGGCGCTCACGCTCGAGATCGCGTGGTACCCGCAGGACGTCGGCCGCCGGCTCGCGACGCAGCGACAGACCCTCGCCGCGGGCGGCAACGTCGTCCTCGACCCGTCGCAGGTCCAGGGCGTGAGCGGCAACGCCGGGATCACCGTGGTCACGCCGATCGCCGCAGGATCCGAGGCGCAGCCGGTGGTCCCCGAACCGGTGAACGATACCCTCGCGTCGGCTCCCGCGGGGCCGCTCGCGGGCGGCTTCACACTCGCCGACCTCTCGACGGGCAGCGCCTTCGGGCAGAACCCGCTCGCGCGCATCGCCGTCACCGCTGACGGACGGCGCGCAGCGGCGGGCTCGATCGTCGACGGGACCACCGTCCGCTACCAGCGGATCGCGCCGGACGCCCTGACGATCCCCTTCTACTTCAACCCGACCACCGCGGGCTTCTCGAACCGCGCGATCCTCGGCGCGTTCGAGGATCGTTACGGCTCCGACATCTTCAACATCGGGCCGGTGAGCGCCGACCTCGGGTACACGCTCATCGACTCGGCGGGCGGCGATGTGGCGCAGGGATCGCTCACCGTCACCGGCGTGCTGTTCACCGCCGTGCAGACGCTCGCCGGCGCCACGCCGGTCACGAGCAGCGGCAAGGTGATCTTCGGCACCACCTCACCGTTGCCGGCTAATGCGAACCTGCTCGGGCTCATGAGCCAGTCGCTCGGGACGTTCGCGGTCGGGCAGGGGCTGCCCGGCTACTTCGCCGCCGCGGCGCCGAGGAATCTCGTGCTCGACAACGCAGCCTTCGACATCGGGCACGTGGGGTGGGGCGAGGAATCGCAGAACTTCCCGGGCAGCCTGATCGTCGAGGGCGGCGCGGGCGGCGCGCCTGCAGCAGACTCGGGCACCCGCCTGGCGTGGCTCGGCCGTGTCAACGACGAGACCAGCGACCTCACGCAGGTGATCGCGGTCCCGGCCGGGATCGGGCCGTCGTTCGTCAAGTTCCGCTACCAGATCGCCAGCACCGAGACCAACTGCAGTCAGGTCACGCCTTCGGACGCGCTGTTCCTGTTCATCGACGGCGTCCAGGTGGACGGGGTCGTGGCCTGCTCGGGGTTCAACACCGGGGCGACGTGGACGGAATTCGGCTTCGTCACCGATCTCGCCGCCTACGCCGGGAAGACGATCGCTCTCCGCATCCGCATGAAGACGAACGGCAGCCTGCCGAGCAGCGTCTTCCTGGACTCGCTGCGGATCGACTCGACACCCTGAGGTCGTCGGCGGAGCGTCGCTGCCGTACTTTCCGGGCCCGCGAGGGGAGCGGCCGAGGGGCCCATCGCGTGTCCGATGAGAGGGCAGATGTGAGATCGCGGCTTTGTGCTTCCTCGCCGCTCAGGCGGCAGAAGCAGCACGAGCGCCGCAGTCGCCGGGGACGCCCGTGCTGGTGGCACCGACGATCCGGCGGGCGCGAAGGGGCGCCGGGCGGGCAGCGTCGGCCGGGGATCGTTGTATTGACCCACGCTCGTGGGCGTGACGGGGGGAACGATGGTTCCCTCTCCCGCCTCCCCGGTCTCGGGGGATGCCTCGCACGATAGCCGTGCAGCACCGGCTTCGGGCTCGCGCGTCTCGAGACGAGGGCTCGTCCGGTTCGGCGTGCGCGGCGGCGCGTGGTTGCTCCTCGTCGCCGTGCTGCCGCCTACTGTCGTGGTTGTGGAGGGAACTGCGGTGGCGGCGGCCGTGCAGATCACGGCGGGGGGTGGGCACGCCTGCAAGCTGCGGGCGGACGGATCGGTCATCTGCTGGGGGAGCAATCTCTACGGCCAGGCGATGGCCCAATTGGGGCCGTTCGCGCAGGTTTCGGCGGGTCGCGATCACACCTGCGCGCTGCGTCGCGATGGTTCCGCCGCCTGCTGGGGGGACAACACCTACGGCAAGGCGGCGGATCAGCCAGGCCCGTTCACGCAGATCTCGGCGGGTGACGATCACACCTGCGCTCTGCGTCCAGATGGTTCCGCCGACTGCTGGGGGAGTAACTCCTACGGTCGGGCGACGGATCAGACGGGGCCGTACACGCAGATCTCGGCGGGTGGCTATCAGAGCTGTGCCCTGCGTCCAGATGGTTCCGCTGACTGCTGGGGCGGCTACCCTCCCAGCGGCGAAGCGACGGATAAGGCAGGGCCCTTCACGCAGATCTCGGCGGCCGACCTCCGCACTTGCGGTTTGCACCGAGATGGCTCCGTCGACTGCTGGGGGTTCCTCGGCATCGCACCGGATTCGGCGGGGCCCTTCACGCAGATCTCGGCGGGCTCCCCCACCTGCGCGCTGCGTCCAGATGGTTCCGCCGACTGTTGGGGGGGCGACCCCGCCACCGGAGGACCGACGGACCAGGCGGGGCCGTTCACACAGATCTCGGTGGGCTACCTTCATGCTTGCGGCATCGCCGCCGACGGCTGGGTCGACTGCTGGGGCACCAATGATCCGGTCGCGGCGGAGCCGGCTCGACAGATCTCCGGGGGCTCCTTCCTTCATACATGCGCGCTGCGTCCAGATGGTTCCGCCGACTGTTGGGGGGGCGACCGCGCCAATGGAGGACCGACGGACCAGGCGGGGCCGTTCACGCAGATTGCGGCGGGCTTCACTCACTCTTGTGGACTGCGCAACGATGGGTCCGCCGACTGCTGGGGGAGCGAGATCGGAGGACCGGACCAGCCGGGGCCGTACACGCAGATCTCGGCGGGTGGCTATCACAGCTGCGCGCTGCGCAACGATGGCTCGGCCGACTGCTGGGGCTACGACAGCGGCGTCGGCGCGGCGACGGACCAGCCGGGGCCGTACACGCAGATCTCGGCGGGTGGCTATCACAGCTGCGCGCTGCGCAACGATGGCTCGGCCGACTGCTGGGAGTACAACTACTACGGCCAGGCGACCGATCAACCCGGCCCGTACACGCAGATCTCGGCGGGCAACCTTCACACCTGCGGTGTGCGTTCAGATGGTTCCGCCGACTGCTGGGGGCACAACGCCTACGGCCAGGCGACCGATCGGACGGGTCCGTTCACGCGGATCTCGGCGGGCGGCTATCACAACTGCGCCCTACGCATCACCGATGGTTCGGCCGAGTGCTGGGGGAACAACGACGACGGCCAGGCGACGGATCAACCGGGTCCATTCACACAGATCTCGGCGGGCTTCAACTTCACCTGCGGCCTACGTAACGACGGCTACGCACTCTGCTGGGGAGCGCTCATCACCCCGTTTCCCGAGGACGTCTTCGACTGCTCGGCGGCCGCCGACGGCGACGGTGACGGCGTCGGCGATCGCTGCGACAACTGCCCCACGCTGGGCAACCCGAGCCAGAGCGACGGGGATGGCGACGGCGTCGGCGACGCCTGCGAGCTGCCGGCACCGGAACCACCGAGCGACGTCAGGGGAAGCTTCCACGATGGGGCGCTGCACCTGACCTGGGCCCCGGCCGGCGGGGTGATCGACGGCTACCATGTCTACGTTCGCGAGGTGCCCGATAGCGAGATGCAGGCGCGAGCATCGATGTTACCGAGCGAACTCGTGCGTGTGCGTCGCCACGCGCCCGCCGAACTGAGCGCCCGCAGCTGGCGGGACGGCTGGACGCGGATCAAGAGCGTGCCGGCCGGAGCGGTGAGCTGGGTGGGCGACAAGGCCGGAGCCGTCTGGGACTACGGCACGCTCCAGGTGAAGGCCGGCTACGAGTTCGCCGTGACGACCTATCGCGACGTGGAGGAGAGCGTCGCGGTGTCCTTCTACGGCCGCATTCCCGAGCGGGTGTTCAGCAAGCCGGCCGTCCCGGTGGTGTTTCTGCACGGCTTCGGTAGCAACGCGGCCGGCACGTGGCAGCCCGTGGCGCGGGCATTGCGCGGGCGCTGGCGCTTCGGCGGCGAGCTGGCGATCGATCCGGTTCGCGGGTCACCCGCGGCGCCGGTCGCGAGGTTCCTCGGCCCGGAAGAGCAGACGCTCGCCGACACCGGACCCGCCGACCCGGCGGCGGGCGACTTCTACGTCGTGAGCTTTCGCAACGCCTGTGGCGACTACCGGCAGTGGAACGGACAGGGTCTGTTCAACCAGGGGCGCGAGGTGGCGGCCTTTCTCGCGGCGATCGACACGGCGCGCTCGAGCCACGGGCGTGGGTCGATCGGTCTGGTGGCGCACAGCATGGGCGGGCTCGCCGCGCGCGCGTTCCTGCAGACCCATCCGAACCCGGTGATGGCCGTCACGCACTTCGCCAGCTACGGGACGCCGCACCAGGGCACGCCGTGGGCGAACCTGTTCGACTTCCTCGGCTCGATCGAGTTCGGCGCGGCATCGGCGACCACCTGCGCGACGACGCTGGTCTCGCCGTACCTGACGCCGGTCTGCATCTCGAGCGCCGCGGCGAGCGTGCTTGCAGATCTGACGGAGCACGTCCTGAGCTGTGCGAGCGAAGGCCACGGGGTGCGGGACCTCGCCTGGAACTCGACCTTCCTCCAGGATCTCGCGGGCCGGCCCTTTCCCGCCGGCGTGCATCTCTGGGAATCGATCGTGGGGGTCTCGGCCGCGAAGCTGGGGGGCAAGACCATCGTTCGCGCCCTCACCGGCAGCGCGGCGCCGCTGCTCGCTGGCGCCCTGAGCGGTGACCTGGTGGTCGGCACCGACAGCCAGAACATGGGCGACGTGCTGACCGGTCCGGCCGCGAGCAATCACGTGAGCCACTTCGGCGGTAATGCGCTCTGGCACATGGACGAGAAGAACGACATCGGCAACCTGCTGTGCGCCGCGAGCCCCGGTACGTGCCTGACCTTCTCGCTGGCGCTGCCGCGCGCCGAGGCTCAGTCCCGGTCGGCGCAGGCAGTGGCCTCGCTCGAGCTGCACGTCGTGTCGCCGACCGGCGAGAGCGTGCGCCGGGGCTACAGCGAGATCTCCGGCGCCTCGTATCAGACCGACGACGCCGGCGGGCAGCTGGTGGTGATTCCCTTCGCCGCGGCCGGTTCCTATCAGGTACGCGTGCTGGCGGACGAGAGCACGCCCGACTCCACCACCTACGACCTCGAGACCACGAGCGGCGGTGTGTCGACCGCGCTGGCAAGCGGGGCGACGGTCGGCTCGACGCCACCGGCGGGCTACCCGGTCGGCGCGGCGAGCGCCTACGGCATCGGGAATCTGCGCGCCAAGATCAAGACCGGGCGTGGCAAGGTCGTCCTCAGGGGCGACCTCGTCCCGCTGGCGCCGCAAGGGGGAGCGATCGCGCTCGAACTCCTGCGCGACGCCACCGAGGGCGAACGATTCGACCTCGGCACGATCGAGGGCCTGACGTGGCGCGACGAGCGCGTCGCCGTCGCCACCGCCCATCCACCCGGCGGCGGGCGTGTGAAGCTCAAGCTCAGGCGCAAGAGCGAGGACGCGACGAGCGCACAGTGGAAGCTCGTGCTGAACGGCTCCGACCTCGATCTTGGTGCACTCGCCGGCGCGGCGACCGCCGAGGTTCGCCTGCAGCTGGACACGGCCACCTTCAGCGGAACGGCGCTCGTGAGGTGAGGCGCGATGCCGGCACGCGTGCCGGTATCGCGCCGTCGTGTTCGGCCGCCGCCGTGGTGCGCGCCCAGGTCCTCGATGCCGGTCGAGCCGGCGCAGCAGCTCGGCCACGCCGATGCGAAGGAGGTCGCGACACGTGTGGTCAGCCTCGAAGAGCACGCTCGTCTGCTCGCGCACGCGCCGCCAGTGACGATGCTGCGAGCGGTCAGGGCGCCACGTTCCTCCGTGCGCTGCTGCCGACGGCAGGATCGCCTGCGGCCAGGTCGGCTCGGCGAGCGAGCTGGTCACGAAGGCCGCCGCGGGCCGCGGGCCGCGGACGCGTGCGGCGTTGAGCATCCTGTATCCCGCGTCGAGGCGCGTCTGCGGGATCGCACCTTCGACCGTGAGCGGGATCGGGGCTCCCCCGCGCTCGAAGTCGCGCAGGGGGGCCCCGGGCGGGCGCCGTTGCGGGCGCCCGCCCGGGGAGGACGTCCGGGCGGGGGAGCGGCGGAGGACGCCGACAGGCCCGGACGGGTCGCAGGTCCTACTCGATGCGCACCGTCAAGCTCACGACCGGGTCGTAGTAGAGGTAGAAGCGGCCGTGGATCTGGTAGTCGCCGGGTGCGACCGTCGCGCCGGCGTCGTCCTTCAGGTCCCAGAAGGCGCGTACCTGGTACTTGAGGACCTCCTCGTCGCGGCCGTCGGTCGGGGCGGGCGCGAACGGCTCGCCGCAGCCCTCCTCGCGGATCGTCCGCACCTTGCGCTCGCCCCGGAAGACGTAGAGGTCGAGGCAGGGATCGAAGATGCCGCCGGGCGAGGTTTTCTCGGTGACGGTGAAGCGCAGCGCCGCGACGTCGGGCCGCGTGTAGCTCGCGCAGTCGGTCTCGAGCAGCACGCGGTTGAAGCCGTCGGTCCACGTGCCGCGGTTGACGTTCCCGGGATCGCAGTAGTCGAGCTCGCTGGTCTCGAAGACCTCGAGCGCCACGCGCTCGCTCGCGACGCCGTCCACCTCGGCCCACACCTCGACGTCGCCCGCGGCGACGCCGGTCAGGATGCCGGGCTCATCGAAGCGTGCGATCTGCGGGTCGCTCGTCCGCCACGTGGCGTCCGCCGTGACGTCGCGCGAGAAGCCGACGTCGTAGCTGCCGGTGGCGGTGAAGAAGCGCTCGTCGTTGCGCGCGACCACACGCTCGCCGGGCTGGTAGATCCACAGGTACTCGAGCGTCGCGTCCTCGACGACGCGGATCAGCGCCGGCTCGCTGGTGATTCCGTCGAGGCTCGCGCTGACGCTCGCCTCGCCCGCGGCGACCGCGGTGAGCGTGCCGTCGCTGCCGACCGAGGCCACCGCCGCGTTCGAGCTCCGCCACGCGACCTCGTCGGTCAGGTCGCGGTACGTGCCGGTGTCGTACTCGCCGTTCGCGGCGAGCGGAATCTCGTCGCCGAGGAGCACCGTGAGCTGGAAGCTGCCGCAGCCGGGGCAGTGCAGGTCTTCCCGCGTGACCGGCGTGTCCCCGTCGCCATCCACCGGGACCGGCAACCCGATCCCGCCGTCGGTGCTGTAGATCGTCAGCGCGACCAGCGTCGGCTCGGTGACGACGCGCACCTCGGTCGGATCGCTGCGCACGTCGCCGAGGCTCGCGACGATGGTGCCGGTGCCCGCGGCGCGACCGGTGAACGTGCCGGTCGCGATCGTGCCGATCTCCGTCGGCGCGACCGTCCACGCGACGTCGGCGGTCAGGTCCTGGTAGTCGCCGTCGGCGTACTCGCCGAACGCGACGAACGCGATCTGGCCGCCGATCTCGACCACCTGGCGGCAGGTCGGCGCCCAGATGCCGTCGTCGGACGGTGCTGGCAGGGGGCCTGGACGCCCCCCGGCGTCGCCCTCGCCGACGCCGTACGGGTAGAAGCAGGACGCGTTCTGGATCTGGATGCGCACCAGCGCCGCGCTCTCCACGACCTGCAGCGTGGTGACGCCGCTTCCCAGGTCGCCGATGCGGGCCTGGACCTCGGTCGCGCCCGGCGCGTGCGCGACGAGGCGTCCGAATGCGTCGATGCTGGCGACGCTCTCCTCGGAGCTGCGCCACGTCGCGACGCCGGTGCCGTCGAGCGCGCTGCCGTCGTCGAGTAGCAGCACCGCCTGTACGTACGCCTCGCGCCCGACGCGGACGATCTCGGGAACGTACGTCGTCAGCGCGTCGATCTGCGCGACGACGCACGCGCCGACCTCGACCACGACCTCGCAGGTGTCGAAGCGGCCGTCGCGGTCGGTGTCGCGCAGCACGCGCACGCCGTCGCCGAGCTCGACGATGCGGCCGTTCTCGACGACGATCCGCGCGCCGGACGGGCCGACGATCTCCTCGAGGTCGCGTCCGTCGCGCACGTAGCTCGAGCGCACGCGGGTGCTGCCCCAGGCGAGCTCGCCGACCACCGTGGCGCCGCCGTCGTCGCCGACGCCGAACGGCAGGGACGCCGTGACGAGGTCGCCGCCGAGCGTGCGCGTCACGTCGAGCACGTGGCGTCCCGGCGCGAGGCCTTCGATCTCGAACGTGCCGTCGTCGGCGGTGGTGCCGGCGACGCTCGCGCCCGCGACGCGCCAGTCGGCGTGCGCCAGCGCAGCCGCGCCGGCGGTGGCCTCGCCCGCGAAC
>VGTK01000141.1 GCA_016874715.1 Deltaproteobacteria bacterium
GCGCGCGCCACGACATCGCCGCCACGGGCGCGCGGCTCGACGCGCTGTCGCCGCTGGCCGTGCTCGGCCGCGGCTTCACGCTGGCGCGCAGGCCGGACGGTCGCGTCGTGCGCGAATCCGCCGAACTCGAGCCGGGCGATCGCCTTGCGTTGCGCTTCGCGCGCGGCGCGGCGGAAGTCGAGGTGCTAGACACGTCGCCGGACGGGGGCCCCGCGGCCGATCCGTCGAGGAGGTGACGTGAGCGAGCAGCCGCAGGGCTACGGGAAGCAGACCTTTGAGGAGGGCATGCGTGCGCTCGAGGGCATCGTGAGCCGTCTCGAGGGCGGCAACCTGCCCCTCGAGGAGTCGCTCGCCGCCTTCGAGCAGGGCGTTGCGGTGCTGCGTGCGCTGCACGAGCAGCTCGGGGAGGTCGAGCGGCGCGTCGAGGTCCTGCTGCGCGACGCGGATGGCGTGCTGCGCACGCGCGATGGAAGCGACCTGACGCGGTGAGTCCGGTCGAGCTCGAGCGCTACCTGGCCGCGCACCGCCGCACCGTGGAGCGCGCGCTGCGGGAGATCCTCAAGACACCGAAGGGGCGCCCGAGGAGGCTCGGAGAGGCGATGCGGTACGCCGTCCTGGGTGCCGGCAAGCGGCTCCGGCCCGTGCTGACCCTTGCCGCGGCAGAGCTCGTCGGCGGGGCCGGTGCGGTGGCGCGTGCGGTTCCGTTCGGCTGCGCTCTCGAGCTGATCCATGCGTACTCGCTGGTGCACGACGACCTGCCGGCGATGGACGACGACGACGAGCGGCGCGGGCGTCCCTCGCTGCACCGGGCCTACGACGAGGCGATCGCGATCCTCACCGGAGACGCCCTCCTCAGCGAGGCGTTCGCGGTGATCGCGGGCGCGGCGGGCACCCTCGGATCGGGCGCCGCCGGGCCGCGGCGCGCGGTCCGGATCGTCGCCGAGGTCGCGGCTGCTGCGGGCCCGGACGGCATGGTGGCGGGACAGGTCGTCGACCTCGCGAGCGAGCGGCTCACGGATGTCTCGCTGCGCACGGTCGAGGGCATCCACCGCCGCAAGACGGGCGCGCTGATACGTTCCGCGGTGCGTATCGGGGCGATCGCGGCGGGCGCGTCCGAGGCGCGCATCGCGAACCTCTCGACCTACGGCGAGGCGCTCGGGCTCGCCTTCCAGATTGCGGACGACGTTCTCGACGCGACGCACGCGAGCGACAAGATCGGCCGCAAGGGCGGCGGCGACGCAGCGCGCGGCAAGGCGACCTATCCCGGGTTGCTCGGCGTCGAGGCCGCGCGCCGACGTGCGCGCCGAGCGGCGGACGACGCCTGTGCGGCGCTGCGCCCGTTCGGCCCGCGGGCGACCGCGCTGTCCGCCCTCGTCCGCCATGTCGTCGAGCGAGCGGCTTGACGTGACGCTGTTCGCGCGCGGGCTCGCCGAGAGCCGCGAGCGCGCACAGCGTCTCGTCATGGCCGGCCTGGTGCTCGTCGACGGCGAGCGCGCGCGCCACGCCGGCAAGCGCGTGCGGCCCGACGCGGACATCGTCGTCACCGGCGCCGACCACGCCTACGTGTCGCGCGGCGGCGTCAAGCTGGCCGGTGCGCTCGACGGGTTCCGCATCGACCCGACCGGGCTCGTCTGCGTCGACGTCGGCGCGTCGACCGGCGGCTTCAGCGACTGCCTGCTGCAGCGCGGCGCGTCGCTCGTGCACGCCGTGGACGTCGGCTACGGCCAGCTCGCCTGGAAGATCCGCAGCGACCCGCGCGTGCGCGTGCACGAGCGGACGAACATGCGCACGCTCGCGCCGTTCGCGCTCGACCCGGCGCCGCGCCTCGCGGTGGTCGACGCGTCCTTCATCTCGCTTCGCCTGCTGCTGGCGCCGACACTGGCACAGCTCGAGCGCCCGGCGGCGATCGTCGCGCTGGTCAAGCCACAGTTCGAGGTCGGCCGGGAGTCCGTCGGCAAGGGCGGGGTCGTTCGCGACGCCGAGGCACAGCAGCGTGCGGTCGAGTCGGTGGCCCTCGCCGCCGCGGAGATCGGTCTCGAGGCGGCTGGCAGCTGCGCGTCGCCGATCACCGGCGCGAAGAAGGGGAACGTCGAGTTCTTCCTGCACCTGGTGGCGGGCGTCGAGGGCGCTCCCCGGGGTCCGGCGCCCGTCGGTTGACACGCGGCTCGCGACTCGATTCAAGAACCCGGATGTCGTTCTTTCAGAGCGAGTTCGAACGCGTCGCCGGCGAGCTGCAGACGCTGCACGGCGAGTACCGCCGCATCGCGCGGCAGCTCGAGGCGCACGTCGAGGAGGCGCCGTACCCCCACGTGGCCGACCGCCTGCGAAAGATCGTCGACCAGGAGGAGCAGAACGCGCGGCGCATCGCCGACCGGCTCGTCGGGCTGGGGCGCCACCTGCGCGACGAGGATGCGGGGCCGATCCGCGGTGGCCACAACGCCTGGGAGCGGCTGGTCGTCACGCTGGAGGACTACCGCGGATTGCTGCGCCGGCTGTCGGGACTGTGGACGCGCTGGGACGACGAGCACCCCGAGGATGCGGCGCTCGTGCACGAGCTGCGCGACTCGGCGGTGGCGCACCGTGAGGAGATCGTGGACCTCATGGCGCGCAGCGACCCCCACGCGGAGAACTGATTCCGCAGAGGCGAGCCTCGTGCCCCGGTTCGCGGCGGCGCGGAGCCGCGGTCCCGGGTCTTTCCCCGATCGCCCTGGGGCCGGCGGCCCCGCTCGCGGAGCTTCGTCGGCCGGGGCGCTGCCGGCTGTCCCGGATGGTGCCGTCGAGCCGTTCGGTGGCCCGGCCCCTCGGCTCGAGACGCCCTTTGTTTCTTGAGGGTTTTTGGTTAAGGTGTCGGTTCCGGGTAGGTTTCTCCCGGAATCTCAAGCCCACAGGGATGGAGTGATATGGCCCGCGTAACCGTCGAGGATTGCCTCGAAAACATCTCCAGCCGCTTCGAGCTCGTGCTCCTCGCGGCGCGCCGGGCGAAGCAGCTGCTGAAGGGCTCGCGTCCGCTGGTCGAGACGCACAACAAGGAAGTCGTCAGCGCCCTGCGCGAGATCGCAGCGAACAAGGTGAGTGCCCGTTATCCCGAGCAGTAGACGGGGATCTCGCCACCGGTCGTGACGGATGGCCAGACGCGATACCGACGGCAGCTCCGCCAGGGCTGCGGGCAAGGACCGCGACCTCTACGCCGTCCTCGGCGTCGCCAGGGACGCGACGGCCGACCAGATCAAGAAGGCCTACCGCAAGCTCGCGCGCAAGTTCCACCCCGACGTCAACCCGGGCGACAAGGGGGCCGAGGAGCGCTTCAAGGAGGTCTCCCGCGCGCACGACGTGCTGAGCGACGAGACGCAGCGGCAGAGCTACGACGAGTTCGGCGGGGACGCGCTGCAGTCGGGGTTCGACCCGGCCAAGGCGCGCGAGTTCAAGCGCTGGCAGCAGGCCGCGGGCCGGGGGCGGGGCGGCTTCGGCGGTCGCCGGGCCGAGGCGGCCGGGTTCGAGGACGTCCTTCGGGGCGGCGGGACGACGGGTGGCTTCCACGGCTTCGAGGACCTGTTCGGTGGTGTCTTCGGGCGCAGTGCCGCGGCACCCCGGCGCGGCTCCGACCTAGAGGTGCCGATCCGCGTCGAGTTCATGGAGGCGGTGCGCGGTACGAGCCGGGCGATCAGCCTGCGCCGGCCCGAAACCTGCCCTGCGTGTGGCGGCGCGGCCGTGGGCGCCGGTGGCCAGCCCTGCACGCGGTGCGGTGGCGACGGTATTCTCGAGGCGAGCGTCCGGCTGAACGTCAAGATCCCGGCCGGCGTCGAGACGGGCTCCCGCGTGCGCGTCGCGGGGAAGGGCGGAGCGGGCAGCCACGGTGCGCCGGCGGGTGACATCTACATCGTGGTCGAGGTGAACGAGCACCCGCTTCTCGAGCGGAAGGGACGGGATCTCGCGCTCGAGGTCCCGATCACGGTCGGCGAAGCGTTGCTCGGGGCTTCGATCAACGTGCCGACGCCCGACGGCGACGTGTCGCTCAAGATCCCGCCGGGCACGCAGAGCGGACGGCGGCTGCGTCTCCGGGGCAAGGGCGTGCCGGATCTGCACGGTGGCGCCCGCGGCGACTTCTACGTGCGCGCGATGGTTCACGTGCCCGATCGCGCCGACAAGGTGGGCGAGGCCGTGCAGCAGCTCGAGACCGCGTATCAGCGAAGCCCGCGCCACGGGCTCGCGCTGTGAAGGAGAAGCGGTCCGCGAAGCCGAAGCGCGTGCGCGCCGCCGGCCAGACCGAGCCGTCGCGGTCGATCGAGGCCGCGCCCGTGGAGGAAGAGAGCGAACCGGCGGAGGAGATCGAGCCGGAGCTGGTCGAGGACGAGCCCGAGATCCTCGAGGCGGAGACCGTCGAGCCGGACGACGTGGACGTCGAGGAGCGGTTGCCGCGCGTCGTCCAGGACGCCGGCGGGGTGGAGCCGCGCGAGGCCGGCGGCGCGCTCGTCCCGACGGATCCGCTGCAGCGCTACCTCGCGGAGGTGCGGCGTCACCCGCTGCTCGATCAGGGCGAGGAGCACGATCTCGCGGTGCGCTGGCGCGAGGAAGGAGACCGCGCGGCAGCGGCACGGCTGGTGACGGCGAACCTGCGCCTCGTGGTGATGATCGCACGGCAGTACCAGCAGGCGTTCAAGAACCTGCTGGACCTGGTGCAGGAGGGGAACATCGGCCTGCTCGAGGCCGTCAAGAACTTCGACCCGTACCGTGGCGTGCGCTTCCCGTCGTACGCGATCTGGTGGATCCGCGCGTACATCATCCGCTACGTCATGAACAACTGGCGTCTCGTCAAGCTCGGCACCACGCAGGCGCAACGCAAGCTCTTCTTCAACTTGCAGCGCGAGAAGGACCGCCTAGAGCGCGAGGGCTTCCGTCCCGACCCCGATCTGATCGCCGAGCGCCTGTCGGTGAAGAAGTCGGAAGTGGTCGAGATGGAGCAGCGCCTTTCCGGGCGCGACGTCTCGGTCGACGCACCGATCGGCGAGGACGGCGACGCGACGATGCTCGACTTCCTCTCGCGGAGTAGCGACACGGAAGCGCGCGTCGGCGAGGCCGAGGTGCGCGCCCTCATCACCGACAAGATCCACCAGTTCGGCAGAACGCTGCGCGACAAGGAGAAGGTGATCTTCGACCTGCGCATGGTCGCCGAAGAGCCGCTCACGCTGCAGGAGATCGGCGAGAAGTACGGCATCAGCCGGGAGCGCGTGCGCCAGCTCGAGGAGCGCATCAAGAAGCGGCTGCGCGCCTACCTCGTGGAGGAGATTCCGGACATCAGCGACGTCGACGTCCGGCTGACGCTGGGTGGCGGTGAGGGATAGCGCCGCAAGGGCGGCGCGCGCACCCGGCTCCCTCGCGGCGCAGCCGGACGGCTGCCGTGCGCGCGACGCTCCCCTGTTCGGTCGCGCGGTTCAGGCGCGGATGCGCTATTCCCCCGCGCCGAGGCCGGTGCGCGGCGCACCGACCAGGCACGCCATGTTCCCGTGCGGGTGCCGGTTCTCGTACATCGCCTGGTGGACCCGCGGAATGTCGTCGAAGCCGCCGACCTCGGACAGGCAGGGGTCGACCTTCTTCTGGATCACCAGGTCGTTGAGCGCCGCCGACTGCTCGTCGTTCGCGAAGTGCGAGCCCTGCAGGCGCTTCTGGCGCATCCACAGGTAGCGCAGGTCGGCGACCGCGTTGTAGCCGGTGGTGCCGGCGCAGATCACGACCATGCCGCCGGTGTCGCAGACGAGCACCGACGTCGGCACGGTGTCCTCGCCCGGGTGCTCGAAGATGATGCGCGGGCTCTTGCGCGAGCCGACGACGTCCCAGATCGCCGAGCCGAAGGCGCGTGCGCCCTTGAGCCACTTGTTGTACGCCTCGGTGTCCTTCCAGTGCGGCATCATGCCCCAGTGGTCGAACTTCTTGCGGTTGATCGTGCCCTTGGCGCCGAGCTTGACGCAGAAGTCGTGCTTCTCCTCGCCGGAGATCACCGCGACAGGGATCGCGCCGCGCGCCGCCGCGATCTGGATCGCCTGGCAGCCGAGGCCGCCGGCGCCGCCCCAGACCAGCACGACGTCGTCCTTCTCGACCTGGTGCGGCGCCCAGCCCATCAGCATGCGGTACGCGGTCGCGCCGACGAGCATGTAGGCCGCCGCCGCCTCCCAGGTCAGGTGCTTCGGCTTCGGCAGGCACTGGTGCGCCTGCACGCGCGTGAACTGGGCGAAGCTGCCCCAGTTGGTCTCGTATCCCCAGATGCGGAACGTGGGACCGTACATCGGGTCGCCGCCGGACTTCGCGACCGGATCGTTCCGGTCCCACGAGCCGCAGTGCACGACGACGCGGTCGCCGACCTTGACGTTCGAGACATCCGATCCGACGGCGTAGACGATTCCCGACGCGTCGCTGCCGCCGATGTGGAAGCCGGTCGTGTCGCCCTCGCGCTCGCGCGCCCTGATCACGTCGATCGGCGAGCCGAGCGAGGCCCAGACGTTGTTGTAGTTGATGCCGGCCGCCATGACGTAGACCAGCACGTCGTCGGGCCGCAGGGCGGGCATCGGTACGCGCTCGATCGCGAAGCCCTTCATGGGCTCGCCGAAGCGGTCCTGACGGATGAGCTGCGCGTACATCTCCTCCGGCACGGTGCCGAGCGGAGGCATGTCGCCGAGCTCGTAGATCTTCTGCGTGGCCATCGTGATCCTCCTGTCTGCGCGGCGTTCCTATCGATGGCGCGCGCGTGTCTCAACCCCGGGGGGCGTCAGTATCCCATCACGGAGAGGAAGTCCTGCAGCCTCTCGAAGCGCATGTAGGGGTTGCGCCGACGCTCGTCGCCGATCGTCGACGTGGTCCGGTCGGAATAGTTGTGGCCGGGGTAGAGGACGGTCTCCGGCGGCAGGACCTTGAGCGTGCCGTTGAGGCTGTGGAAGAGGTCTTCCGGGCTCGAGCCGGGCAGGTCGACGCGGCCGCACGACCCGATGAACAGCGTGTCCCCCGACACGAGGTTGCCGTCGACCAGGAAGCACTGCGAGCCCGGCGTGTGCCCCGGCGTGTGCAGGAACCTGATCTCGAGGTCGCCGGCCTTCGTCACGTCGCCCGCTTCCGTCAGCACCATGTCGGAGTTGGCGAGCCCGGCGATGCGGTTCGCGAACGGAGCCTCGCTCTTGTGCAGGTGGATCTTGACCGGCAGCTTCGCGATCAGCTCCGCGGCGCCCTGGATCTCCATCCCCATCATCGCGCCACCGAGATGGTCCGGGTGAAAGTGCGTGACCAGCCCGGCGACGATCTTCATGTCGTCACGCTGCGCGTAGTCGACGATCGCGTCGATGTCCCAGGCGGCGTCGATCACGACGCACTCGCGCTTCTCGCGGTCGCCGACGAGGTAGACGAAGTTCTGCATCGGGCCCACCTCGATCTGTCGGAGGTAGAGCCGTGGCTCGGAAGACATGCGTGGCTACTCCTGGCGCGCCGGCTTCCTGCCGAGCCGGAGTCCGCGCTCCCAGAGGTATTCGGGCGTGCCGCTGTGGAGCGCGACCCAGCGCGACAGGACGAACAGGAGGTCCGACAGGCGGTTCAGGTAACGGATCGCGCCCGTGTCGATGCTCTCGACGTGGGACAGCTCGATCACGCGCCGCTCCGCGCGCCGGCAAACCGTGCGCGCCTGATGCAGAAACGCCGCGACGGTGCCGCCGCCCGGCAGGATGAACGACTCGAGCGGCTTCAGGTCCTCCTGGCGGCGGTCGATGCACTTCTCGAGCCCGGTCACCTCGGCGTCGCCGACGACGAGCATGCCCGGGTACTCGGAGCCCGGGGGTGTCGCGAGCTGGCTGCCCAGATCGAACAGCTCGTTCTGCAACCCCATCAGGATGGTCTCGATCTCGCGCGCGGCCTCGCCGGCGCGCCCGGTGGCCCCCGACGCGATCGTCTGCTCGTTGAACGTGCGTGCGAGCCCGAGAATCGCGTTCAGCTCGTCCACGGTGCCGAACGCCTCGATGCGCGGCGAGTCCTTTCGGACCTCGTCGCCGCCGACCAGATGCGTGGTTCCCTTGTCGCCGGTGCGCGTGTAGACGCGGTTGATGCGGATCGCCATCAGGAGGCCTCGAGCCTGCAGCGCTCGCGGACCGTGGCGATCAAGCGCTCCGGATCGACCGGCTTCTTGAAGATCACGCCGGCGAGGCCGGCGACCTTGGCGCGCTTGATGATGTGGTCGCGGTCGTAGAAGAACGCCGTCATCAGCACGACCGGGATCGCGGGATAGTGCTCGCGGACGTGCATGTAGAGGTCGTATCCGTCGACGTCCGGCATGACAACGTCGCTCAGGACCAGGTCGTACCTCCCGCGGGTCAGCTCGACCTGGGCCTCGCGGCCGGACGCGACGGTCGTCACGTCCGAGCCCGCGCCACGCAGGACGTCCGCGACCGAGTGGCAGACGGCGAGATCGTCGTCGGCGACCAGCACGCGCAGCCCGCACAGCGGGCCTCTGCCCGGCGCCGCCGCACGTGGCACGATGCGTGCCGGTACCGGACCTTCCGGTCCCGGGCTGCGCAGGTCGGCCATCTGCGTGCCGGGAAGGTACTCGCGCGTGCCGTAGGTGCCGCCGTCGGCCATCTCGGCCAGACGATTGACGGCGCGCTGGATCTTGTTGACGCTGCTCTCGATCGAGTCGAGGCGCTCCGCCTGCACGTCGTACAGCGTGTCGTCCTGCATGCGGCGGATGTCCGCGCCGATCAGCGAGACGTTGTTCAGGACGGCGAACAGCGGGTTGTTGATCTCGTGCGCCACGCCGATCGCGATCTCACCGAGCGTCGCGAGCTGGTCGTGTCGCTGGATCTCGGCGAGATCCTTCGCGAATCCGATCGAGCCGATCTGGTTCCCGTGCTCGTCGTGGATCAGCGCCCCGGAGATCGCGACGTTCAGCCGATCACCGGAGCGCGTGACGAACGTCGTCTGGAAGTTGCGGACCTTCCCCGGGGAGTCCACGGTGTCGTCGCGCATCGCCCGCATGACGGCCTTGGCGTCCTCTTCGGTCGGGTAGAAGATCTGGACGTGCTTGCCGAGAACTTCGTCGGGCAGATATCCCAGCGCGGTCCGCGCGCCGTCGTTGAAGAAGACGATGACGCCATGCTTGTCGACCGCGACGATGATATCCGGCGAATCCTCGAGCAGACGCTCGAAGTAGATCGGGGGCAGTGCCGACATGATTCCGCAGACGTCGCGTTCATGCTAAGGGCCGGGGTGCGGACGGTCAAGGTAGCTCCGGCGATGCGCGTGGCCCTCGTGCTGGTCGCGGCGCTCGCTGCGACGGGTTGCTTCGGGCGCCGCTACCCGGGGCTGATGGAGAAGCACCTCGAGGTGCTGGGTCTCTACGCAGCCAAGCTCGAGGCGCTGGCGCAGGACGAACGCACGATCCCCGCGCAGGACTGGGGCGAGTTCACCTACCCGCTGGAGCGGGCCCGTGAGTTCGCCCGTGTCGCCCAGGCCCGATATCCGGACCGTGCGTCGCTGCGAGCCTTCTCCGCGGCTCTCGACGCCTACGGCGCCCTGGTCGCAGACCCCGACGTCCTGTCGAGCGGGCAAGCGGGCGCCGTGATCGCGGCCCGCGTCACCGCGTTTCGGACCGCCGCTGCGACGGCGCGCGCGGCGCTCGAGCAGGGCAGCTAGCAGGGGAACCCGAGTCGCCCCCATGCAAACCCGCAGGCGGCACCGCGCCCGTTGCAAACGCGGGGGTGCGGGCCCGCGGGTCGAAGCCTAGCTCGGGTTCCGTGCGCTCCGCGCACGGCCGACCGAAGGGAGCGCGGGGAGTGGGCCCCTGCGCGGCTTTGCCGCGTAGGGCGAGGGGGCGCGTGCCCCTCGTCGAAACAAATTCGGTGCGTACCCGCGGGCGAGAGCCCGGCCCGGGTTCCGTGCGCCTTGCGCACGGCCGACCGAAGGGAGCGCCGGGAGTGGGCCCCTGCGCGGCTTCGCCGCGCAGGGCGAGGGGGCGCGTGCCTCCTCGTTTCAACGCCCGGGGGGCGTGCCCCCTCGTTGAAACTAATTCGGCGGCAGCAGCACCACCCGCTTCGTGTCCTTCGAGGCCGCGAGGGTCTGCGAGACCGTCTGCCCGAGCTCGGGGTGCATCACCTGCGGTGCCACCTCGGCCAGGGGCAGCAGAACGAAGCGCCGCTTCGCCAGCTCGGGATGCGGGATCTTCAGGGTCTTCGACGACACCACCTCGCTGTCGAAGAACAGGATGTCCAGGTCGATGATGCGCGAGCCCCACTTCTTGCCCTTCACGCGCTTGCGGCCCATCACTTCCTCGATGGCCTTGAGCTTCTTGAGCAGCTGGGCGGGGCTGAAGTCGGTCTCGAGCTCGAACGCCGCGTTGACGAACCAGGTCTTGGCGTTGCCGTGCGGCTCGCTCTCGTAGAGCGAGGAGGTCCGGACGATACGGGAACCCGCGAGCTTGCCGACCCGATCGAGGGACTCGGCAATGTTCGCCTTGCGGTCACCCAGATTCGACCCGACGCCAATGAAGGCGCGGTGCGGCATCTCGTCGCTCCCCCCCCCCCGCCTGCCATCCACCCCGACCTCCGATCGGAGGCCTCGTCGGGCCCGGGGCAATTGTCCTTACCGAAATTGGGTCGACCCTACAACCTGCCGCGAGAGCCCTTCTTCTTCGCCCGGGCCAACGCAAGCATCGCTTGTCGACAGCATGCATCGGGACTAATGTCCGCCGCGACGCGCCGCTTGGAACGACGGCGGGTCGCGGAGCGCGACGATGCGGCTTCGCGGCGGGCGTGGGCATCCCCCACGCGCGGATCAGGAGCGACACGGTGCGGCTTTTCATCGGAAATCTGCCCTACAACGTCACCAGCGACGACCTCGAGAGGGTATTCGGGGAGGTCGGCACGGTCACGTCGGCGCGCGTCATCACCGATCGTGAGACCGGGCAGTCGCGCGGCTTCGGCTTCGTCGAGATGGGCTCTGCGGCCGAAGGCCAGAAGGCCATCACCGTGTGGAACGGCCAGGAGCTCAACGGCCGCGCACTGACGGTGAACGAGGCCCGTCCCGTGCCCGAGGGGCGCGGCGGCGGCGCTCGCAGCCAGCGCTACTGAGGCCGGGCGAGCCCGAGCACGTCGCGCATCGTGTACAGGCCCGGTGCGCGGCCGCCGAGCCACGCGGCGGCACGCAGGGCGCCCGCCGCGAAGCACTCGCGGCTCTGCGCCCGGTGCGAGATCTCCACCCGCTCTCCGGTTCCGTAGAAGTGGACGGTGTGGTCACCGACCACGTCGCCGCCGCGGAGCGCCATGATCCCGATCTGCTCGGTGGGGCGTTCGCCGATCATGCCCTCGCGTCCGTAGACCGCCCAGTCCTCGAGCTTCGCATCCCGGCCGCTGGCGGCCGCGCGAGCAAGCGCAAGCGCGGTTCCCGAAGGAGAGTCCTTCTTGCGGCGGTGGTGGGTCTCGCTGATCTCGATGTCGAAGCCGGCGCCGAGGAGCTGCGCGGCCTGCTCGACGAGCCCGAGCAGGACGGTCACCCCGAGGCTCATGTTGGGCGCCTGCATGCAGGCGGCCCGCGTGGCGAGCCGCTCGACCTCCGCTTGCTGCTCGGCGGTCAAGCCCGTGGTTCCGAGGACGACGCCGAAGCCGCGCTCCGCCGCGGTGCGCAGGTGGGCGATCGACGCCGCCGGCGCCGTGAAGTCGATCAGCACCGCTCTCTCGAGGGGTTCCGGCGGGAGGTCCGATGCCAGCGCGACGCCGACGTCCGGGATGCCGGCTATGCGCCCGATGTCGGCGCCGAGGTCGCGGTGGCCTGCCATCTCGAACCCGCCTCGCAGCTCGAGCGCCGGATCGCTCGCCGCGAGCGCCACCAGCGTGCGCCCCATGCGCCCTGCGGCGCCCGCGATCACCACCGGAACCCGCGTGGCGCTCATCGGAGGACGCCCGCTGCGACCAGCGTCGTGCTCATCGGAGGACGCCCGCTGCGACCAGCGTCGTGCTCATCGGAGGACGCCCGCTGCGACCAGCGTCGTGCTCATCGGAGGACGCCCGCTGCGACCAGCGTCGT
Organism: Deltaproteobacteria bacterium; assembly: GCA_016874715.1. Lineage (GTDB taxonomy): Bacteria > Desulfobacterota > Binatia > UBA12015 > UBA12015 > VGTK01. Next base: position 12,043 of record VGTK01000141.1, read on the forward strand.
CCGGAGCTGCTCGCGCGGACCGGCGGTCATCGGCAGCAGCGGCAGGCGCAGCTCGTCGCGGCAGCGGCCCAGCATCGACAGCGCGGCCTTCACCGGGATCGGGTTGGTCTCGAGGAAGCATGCGCGGATCACCGGGAGAGCCTGGTACGACACCCGGCGCGCCTCGTCGTGGCGACCGGCGAGGGCGGCTTCGGTGAGCTGCGCCATCTCCTTCGGGATCACGTTCGCGGCCGCGGAGATGACGCCGCGGGCGCCCATCGCGATCATGGGCACGGTCAGCGAGTCCTCACCGGAGAGCACGACGAAGCGGTCGCCGCAGGCGGCGATGGTGTCGATCACCCGGTCGAGTGAGCCGGTCGCTTCCTTCACGCCGGCGACGCGGTCGATGTCGGACAGGCGCTTCAGGGTCTGGGGCTCGATCGTCGACCCGGTGCGCCCCGGGATGTTGTAGACGATCAGCGGCAACCCGCTCGCGTTCGCGACCGCACGGTAGTGCTCGACGATGCCGTCCTGCGTGGGCTTGTTGTAGTAGGGCGAGATCAGCAGTGCGGCCTGTGCGCCGGCACGCTCTGCCGCGCGCGTGAGCTCGATCGCCTCGGTGGTTGCGTTCGACCCGGTGCCGGCGATCACCGGGACGCGGCCGGCCGCGGTCCTGATCACCGCCGAGACGACTTCGGAGTGCTCCGCGTGGCTCATCGTCGCCGACTCGCCGGTCGAGCCGCACGGTACCAGGGCCGTCTGCCCGCTCGCGATCTGCCACTCCACGAGCTCCTCGAGCGCGGCGTAGTCCACCTTGCCGTCGGCGAAGGGCGTCGCGAGCGCGACCATCGAGCCGCGCATCCAGGAAGAATCGCCGCTCATACCTCGATCTCCCCCGAGAACACCTCGGTCGCGGGGCCCGTCATCATCACGTGCCCGTCGCTCTCGCGCCATTCGATCTGCAGGTTGCCGCCGAGCAGCTCGATCTCGACGCGGCGCCGGCCTCGACCGGTGAGCGCCGCGGCGACCGCTGCCGCGCAGGCGCCGGTGCCGCACGCCGACGTCTCCCCCGACCCGCGCTCCCACACGCGCATGCGCAGCCGGCTCGACGGAGCGTTCTCGAGCAGCTGAATGAACTCGACGTTGACCTTCCTCGGGAAGAACGGATCGGTCTCGATGCGCGGCCCCAGCGTGTGAACCGGTGCCGTTGCGGTGTCGTCGACGAACAGGATTACGTGCGGGTTGCCCATCGAGACGCAGGTGACGGTGTGCGAGGTGCCGTCGATCGCGAGCGGCGCCTCGATCACGCGCCCGTCGGCGCGGACCGGGATCCGCGGGCCGTCGAGGATCGGCTCACCCATGTCGACGGTGACGCTCTCGACCTCGCCTTCGCGCACGGTCAAGTCGACGATCTTGATGCCGGCGTCGGTCTCGATGGCCATGCGCTCCTTCGGCGCGAGTCCGTGCTCGAAGGCGTACTTCGCGACGCATCGGACGCCGTTGCCGCACATCTCGCCGCGGCTGCCGTCGGCGTTGTACATCTCCATGCGGCAGTCGGCGGAGTCCGAAGGACAGATCAGGATCAGGCCGTCGGAGCCGATCGCGGTCTTGCGCGGTGAGACGAGCCGAGCGACGCGGGCCGGATCGCCGACGCGGTGCACGAAGGCGTCGACGTAGACGTAGTCGTTGCCGATGCCGTGCATCTTCGTGAAGGGGAGGCGCACGTCGGCCTCTCTACCAGCGTCGCCCGGGGGGTGCCACAGAATGACCGTGTGCGCCGAGCCCGACCTTTCGACGGCCGTCGATGCGTCCGCGGCGCGCCTTGAACGCGATCGCCCGGGGTGGCACTCAAACGGAGATGAGCCAGTCGAGCCAGGCCCCGTCCCGTACCGACGTCGAGCGTCTCGCCAGGAAGGTGGGCACGCCGTTCTATCTCTACGAAGCCGACGCGGTCGCGCGCCGCATCGCGCTGGTGAAGGAGCAGACCGCGTCCCCGGGCCTGCAGGCGCGCTATGCGATGAAGGCGTGCTCCGCACACCTGGTCCTCGAGGAGATCGCGCGCGCCGGCATCTGGATCGACGCGGTTTCGGGCAACGAGGTGCTGCGCGCAAAGCGCGCCGGCTTCGCGATGGGTGCGAATCCGCCGGTCGTGCTGCTGACCGCGGACGTCTTCCGCGACAACGCGCTCGCCGTGGTGCGCGAGGAGGGCGTCCTGCCGAACGTCGGCTCGCCCGGGCAGATCCGTGAGCTCGCCTCGGCCGGCCATCGGGGACCGATCGGGCTGCGCATCAATCCCGGCTTCGGCCACGGCCACGTGCAGGCCTGCGACACCGGCGGGCCGAGCTCGAAGCACGGCGTGTGGATCGACGACGTCGCGCGCGTCGCCGCCGATGCGAAGGCTGCCGGGTTGCCGATCGCGCTGCTGCACGCGCACGTCGGCAGCGGACCGCAGATCGACGAGCTGTACGCCAACCTGCAGCGCCTCGCGCTGGTGATGGCAGACCTGCTGCCGAAGCTGCCCGACTGCAGCGCGGTGAACGTCGGCGGCGGCATCCCGCACTCGTACCGTGACCCGACCGCCGTCGCAGACTTAGCACCGCTCGGCCGCATCCTGCGCGAGTCGCGCACGCTCTTCTGCGAGCGCGCCGGGCGCGACGTGCGTGTCGAGATCGAGCCGGGCCGCTTCTTCGTGGCCCCGTCGGCGACACTCGTGGCGCGCGTCACCGACATCAAGGGCACGCGGACCAACGAGAAGGGCCGGGGGCAGACCTTCGTCATGGTCGACGCGGGCTTCTGCGACCTCGTGCGCCCGGCGATGTACGGTTCGTTCCACCGCATCGAGGTGGCGAGCGCCGAGCCCGGACCCGTCGCACCGCTCGCGGTGGCGGGGCCCCTGTGCGAGTCAGGCGACGTGTTCACGCGCGACGCGGGCGAGCTCATCGAGCCGCGCGAGCTGCCGACGCCGCGGATCGGCGACCTGGTGCTGCTGCGCGACGCGGGCGCCTACGGCGCGTCGATGAGCTCGAACTACAACTCGCTCGGCCGCGTGCCGCAGGTCTGGTGGAAGGACGGCCGCCCGGTGCTGATGTCGCGCCGCGAGACGCTCGACGACATCCTGCGCACCGAGTGCGAGGAGCCGCTGGACTAGTTTGGTGCACCCAGCCTCGGCGTGACAGCGCGAGTCCGGATCGCGACCCGGCCGGCGGGCTGCGAGCCCGCTGCTCAGGGCCTGCTGCCGGGGAACGGCCGGATGAAGTCCGCGCTCTCGGCGGGCGGGCTCGTGTACTCGTCGAAGGTGAACGCGAACACCTGGTAGCGACAGGTCTCGCCCGCGGGTGCGTCGGCGTCGAGCACGGAGAACGACGGCGTCTTGCGGAAGCGCTGCTGGTCCTCGACCGGTACGGTCGCGACCACGGATCGCGTGCCGTCCGGCCGGCAGATGCGATCGACGCGGAAGCCCGCCAGGTCGTCGAGTGCATCGCCCCCGACGTACTCCTTCGGGCGCTTCCAGCCGACCTTGACTCCCTCGGCGGTGTCCTCGACCGTCACCGACGGCGCCGGCAGGGGGATCACGTACTCGGGCGGGCGCGGCGAGCCGATGCGCCCGCACGCGCCGGTGAGGCCGAGCACCAGCAGCGCCGCGGACGCGACGCTGCGCCTCACCGGGCGACGACGGACCTCGTGCGGCACTCGCGGCGCGATCACCGCCGCGGCTTCCCGCGCCGCGGCACGCGCCGGGCG
>VGTK01000142.1 GCA_016874715.1 Deltaproteobacteria bacterium
AGGCGGTAACCATGCGCATGGGGTCCTCCTACTGACGTCAGACCGCCCGTCGCTCTCGAAGGTTTAACGGCCGACGCTCCTCACCGTGCGGGGCCGGCGCCTCCTCAGGAATGCGCCCCGCCAGCAGTGCCGCCAGCTTCAGCAGGCCGGTAGGCGTGCCCAACGGCTGTTCCGGAAGACCGGCGTTCATCTCGACGAATTACTTGCCCCTCCCGAAGAACAACGTCGCGCGGGGCTTCTTGCGGAAGTAGTCCGTGGACATGGCCTCCTCCTGCGTCCTCGACCGGTGGATTCGGGACCACCTGCCATCCTCGCGACGCGGGGATTCCATGGTCCCGTACCGCGGTCAACGTTCAGGGCTAGCCTGCGCCTCAAGCACCGCCGGGGTCACGCCCAAGGTCCGTCGTTGACTTCGTCCCAGCCCTGCACTAGCCTCGGGCGCACACCGTTGGGCGCCGTGGATTCCCGTGACGCCGGTCGCCTCCGGAGGAGGTCCTTCGTGCGCTTCGTCCCGCTCCTCGCACTCGCCGCGGCCTGGCTGAGCCTCACGCCGCACCCGCTTCACGCCCAGGACCACTCGAGTGTCACCGGCATCGGAACCGGTACGTTCCAGTGGCGGCACATCGGCCCCGCCGCCTTCGGCGGGCGCATCGAGGATATCGACGCGCTGCCCGGTGCGCCGTGGACCATCTTCGTGGCAGCCGCGTCGGGCGGCATATTCAAGACCGTCAACAACGGTGTGACCTGGAAGCCCGTGTTCGATCGGGAGGGCCGTGCCCTGTCGATTGGCGACGTGACGATCGCACCGTCTGACCCCAACGTCGTCTGGGCCGGCACCGGTGAGGCCAACAACCGCCAGAGTTCCTCGTGGGGCGACGGCGTCTACCGATCGGTCGACGGCGGCGAGACCTGGCAGCACCTCGGCCTTGAGCAGACGCACCACATCGGCCGCATCGCGGTTCACCCGCGCAACCCTGACGTCGCCTACGTCGCGGCCCTCGGGCGTCTATGGGGGCCGCATGAGGACCGTGGGCTCTATCGCACGCCCGATGGCGGGAAGACGTGGAAGAAGGTCCTCTACATCGATCCCGATACGGGCGTGGTGGACGTTGCGCTCGGCGCCGATGGCCGCACGCTCTTTGCCGCGGCCTACCAGCGGCGCCGGCGCGCGTTCGGCTTCGTCGGCGGTGGGCCTGGCAGCGGCCTCTACCGATCGCAGGACGGCGGCGAGACGTGGCAGAAGCTCGGGGGCGGCCTCCCGGCGGGCGACGTCGGGCGCATCGGCATCTCCATCTCGCGCAGCCACCCGGACATCGTGTACGCGATCTACCAGCACAAGAACGGCGGCGTCTTCCGCTCAGAGGATCGCGGCAGGACCTGGACTCGGCAGAACGAGCTGAACCCGCGGCCGATGTACTACAGCCAGATCCGCGTCGATCCCCGCAACCCGCAGAAGGTGTGGGTGCTCGGTACCTACCTCCACCTCTCCGAGGACGGCGGCAAGACGTTTCGCACCGAGGGGACCGGCGACCGCATTCACGTCGACCACCACGCGCTGTGGATCAACCCCGAGCAGCCCGATCACCTCGTGCTCGGCAACGACGGCGGGCTCTACTTCTCGTACGACGGCAGCCGCAACTGGCACTTCGTCGACAACCTGCCCATCGGGCAGTACTACGATATCGGCGTCGACACCCGCGAACCGTACTGGATTTACGGCGGCACGCAGGACAACGGCACGTGGGGGCTGCCGAGCCGCACGGCGAGCCTGCTGGGCATCACGAACGCGGACGTGGTGAACATCGCGTACGGAGACGGCTTCTACACGGCGGTCGACCCCCGCGACCACAAGGTGATCTACGCGAACTCGCAGAGCGGGCGCGCCTACCAGGTCGATCTTGAGACGCGCGAGGAGCGCGGTATCCGGCCCGTGCCCGAGGACCCCAAGGAGCAGTATCGCTTCAACTGGAGCACGCCGCTGCTAATCTCGCCGCACGACCCCGCGGTCGTCTACTACGGCGGCAATAAGCTGTTCCGCACCAACGATCGCGGGCACTCTTGGCAGGTGATTAGCCCCGACCTCACGCGCAACCAGGACTGGAAGACGCTCCCGATCATGGCCTTGGAACGCAACGCCGACACGCTGTCGCGCGATGACGGCGTGAGCGACTTCGGCACCATCACCACCATCAGCGAGTCGCCACGCCAGGCAGGGCTGCTCTACGTCGGCACCGACGATGGCAAGGTGCAGATGACGCAGGACGGTGGCAAGACGTGGCTCGACCTGACGAGCCGCTTCAAGCTGCCCGGTACACGCTGGGTGAGCCGCGTGCTCGGGTCGCGGCATGCCGCGGGCACGGCCTACGTCGCGTTCGACGGGCACCAGGACGACGATTTCAAGCCGTACATCTTCCGGACGACGGACTTCGGCAACACGTGGATGTCGATCAGCGCCGCCATTCCCGATGGCATGGTGGTCAACGCCCTCGCCGAGCACCATCGCAACCCGCGATTGCTGTTCGCCGGGACCGAGTTCGGGCTCCTGGTCTCGACGAGCGGCGGCGAGCGCTGGATTCCCGCGCCCGGCAACCTCCCGCGCGTGCCGGTCGATGACATCGTCGTCGAGGAGCGCACAAACGATCTCGTGCTCGGCACGCACGGGCGCAGCGTGATTGTCCTCGACGACATCACGGCCTTCGAGGAGCTCGACAAGGCGCTGCAGTCGGACGTGCACGTATTCTCGGTTCCGGAGGCAACGCAGTACTACGAGAAGCGCGAGCTGCCCGTACCCGGCGCAGCGAAGTTCTCGGCACCGAATCCGCCTGTGGGGGCGGTGTTCACCTACTACCTGCGCTCGGACGTGCCGGCCAAGACGCCCGCGGACACGCCTGCGGTGACTTTGAGGGTAACCGATGCCGCCGGGACCACCGTGCGCGAGGTGCGCGGTAGCGGCACGAAGGGTATTCATCGCGCCGTATGGGACCTGCGCTACGCATTGCCCGATGGGCCTGCCGACACGACCGACGGCTGGTTCGGGCCACTGAAGGGGCCGCTCGTGCCGCCGGGCGAGTACACCGTCAAAGTGGTGGCGGGCACGCGCGAGGTATCGCAGAAGTTGCGCGTGAAGGTCGATCCCGCGGCGCGGGCGAACGCCAGCGACCTGGCCGCCCGTCATGCCGCGGGCCTGACGCTGAAGGATCTGCTGCGCGCGTTCGACGAGGCCGCCAAGGCGTCGCAGGATGTCGACAAGGCTATCCAGGAGGTCAAGACGTGGCTCGACGGGCAGCCGAATGCGCCCACCGCCATGCGTGAGTCGTACGCGGCCGCCGTGAAGAAGTTCGAGGGCCCAAAGGAGCGGTTCACGCCGGGAGGGTTCGGCGGGCCGCGCTTCCAGATCACGGACCTCGCCGGCCAGATCCAGGCGTCCACCAGGATGCCGACCGAAGCGCAGACGCGACGGATCGAGCAGCTGAAGGCCGAGCTGGTCGAGCGCATCCAGCAGTTGAACGCCATCATCGCATCCGATCTGCCCGCGCTGCAGGCGCAGGTGCGGGCGGCGGGCGGCGTGCCCCAGAGCATCCGCGCGGTGAAACCGCCCGCAGGGTAACCAACAAAGGAGAGGTATTGGGTGCCATCAGCCAGTTCCCGCCTGCGGCGGGCGTGTGTGCGTCTGCTGAGAGTCGCCGCCGCCACTGCGTGGCAGGCGCAGGCTGCCGGCCAGGCTCCCGGCGCCTCCAACCAGGCGCCCCTTGAAGGGGGCGGCTTGTCAGCCCCGAACGACAACCCGTTCCCAAGCACCTACCGGGTGCCGGCGTCGAAGCCGTTCGCCAACCAACGCGACAACATCACTGCCGTGTCGCCGGTCATCCAGAAGGGGACGTATCGTCGTCCGTGACGGGAAGACCGTGGCGTTCGGCGCGGCGAGAAGTAGGGCCGTCAGACCTTGACAGGCCCGCCTTCCCGAGCCGAAAATGCGCGGAACTCGGACACGACCGGTTTATTGCAGTGCCCTGAGGGAAGGTTGGCGTACATGAGGAGACTAAGAGCACTAACTGTGGCCGCGGTTCTGCTTGTTCCCACGCTGTCCTGGGCACAGGCCGGTGGCGGTTTGACCGGGACCGTCAAGGACAGCTCGGGAGGCGTGGTTCCCGGCGCGACGGTGACCCTGCGCAACACCGCCACGGGGGAACTGCGCACGTCGGTGTCGACCGAGGACGGCGTGTACCGCGTCACCAACCTGCCCCGCGGTACGTATGACGTCACCGCGGAACTCACGGGATTCCGGACGACAACCCAGTCGGGCGTGCTCGTGACGGTCGGGGATACCGTGCGCCTGGACTTCACGCTTGAGATCGGCACGCTCGGTGAAACCGTCACGGTGCAGTCGGAGGCGCGGCTCGTCAACACCGAAGAAGGGCGCATCTCGGCGCTCGTCGACGAAAGGCGCGTTGCGGAGCTGCCGCTGAACGGTCGCAACGTTTTCCAGTTGATGGAGCTGCAACCTGGCGCGACGGGGAATCCCGGGAACGTCGTGCTCGGCGGCACGGCCGGCGGCGAATCGGCGTTCATGAACGGGCAGCGCAACCGCGCGAACAACTTCCTGCTCGACGGCACAGACAACAACGACCAGTTCACCGCCGGCCGCGTGGCCGTGAACCCCAACGTCGACATCGTCCAAGAGTTCCGTGTCTCGTCGAACAACATGTCGGCCGAGTTCGGTCGCAACAGCGCCTCGGTCGTGAACGTCGTGACCAAGCAGGGCACGAACCGCATCGCGGGCACGGCCTATGAGTTCCTTCGCAACGACGCCTTCGACAAGAAGACGGTGTTCGCAACGCGGAAGGATCCGCTTGACTTCAACCAGTTCGGCGGCACGGTGGGCGGGCCCATTCGACGCGACCGCACGTTTTTCTTCCTGGGATACGAAGGCCTGCGGGTCACGCGGGGCACCACGCTCGTGCGCACGGTCGAGACACCGGAATTCCGCGCGATGGTGGCGCGACTCTACCCGAACTCTATTGCGAACTTCCTATTCACGAACTTCCCGTCGCCGACGCCCACCAGCAACATCCGCGACATCGGGCGTCCTGTCGCCGGTCTGGCGAACGACAGCACGATCAACACGCCAGGGCTGGTGGCCAACCCGAACTACGTGTTGACCGGAGGCACCCAGTATCGCAACGCCGCGCAGGCGGTGCCGGATGGCATTCCGGACGTCGGCACGGTGAACATGAGCGTTGTGGAGGACACGACGACCGACCAGTTCAACATCCGCCTCGACCACCAGTTCAGCAACAACATCCGGCTGATGAGCCGGTACCTGCAGGACGATCGCATCCGCGACGATCTGCAGGCGGTGCCGCGCCCAGGGTTCAATCAGCCGATCGCGGAGGAAGGCAAGAACCTGACGGTCGGTATGACGCAGCTCATTTCAAACCGAACGGTGCACGAGGCGCGCTTCGGCTACGTCAAGCGCACGCGTGGACTGCTGGCGAACAATGCCGGCGCGCCTTCCATCAGCTTTGACGACGGTGTGCTGTCGTTCGGCAACTTCTCGACGAACCCGGCGGTGTTCACTCAGAAGACATTCCACTGGGTCGACACGATCACCCTCTCGCGGGGTGATCACAGCTTCAAGTTCGGGGGGGAAATCCGGCACGTCAGGGACGACTCCGACTTCGCGGTGCGCCGTCCCGGCCTCGCCTTCGCCAACGTGCTCGACTTCGCGATGGACGAGGTGCGGGCCGTGACAATTCTCGGCGTGAACCCGCGGACGGGTCTAATCGAGCCGAACGTGCGGAACTTCCGCTTCTGGGAGAGTGGCGTGTTCTTCCAGGACGACTGGAAGATCCTTGACAACCTGACGGTGAACCTGGGGCTGAGGCACGAGTGGTTCGGGCGCCCCAGCGAAGAGAACGGGTTGCTGACGAACATCATCCTCGGACCCGGCAACGACATCTTCAATCGCGTGCGCACGGCGTCGGTCGGCCGCGTCGACCAGGTCGTTCCCGACGACTTCAATAACTTCGCGCCACGGATGGGCTTCTCGTGGGATCCGCTCAGCGATGGTCGCATCGCGGTCCGCGGCGGATACGGCATCGCCTACGAGCGCCTCTTCAATAACTCCATCACCAACATCCGGTTCAACCCGCCTGATTATGCGTTCACGAGCGCCACGCCGGTGACCACGCCGTCGCACGCAGGCATTCCCATCGCCTACGGTCCGATCAACCCTGACGGCACGCGGCGCAACGAACCGATCACGATCACCGGCCCGAACAACAACATCGGCGTACAGCCCAGCATGGGCCTCGAGGGCAACATCATCGGGTGGAACCCGCGTTTCGGCACGACCACGCAGTCGCTCCGCGTGCCCGACCCCGAGACCGAGGACGCGTTCACGCACGGCTGGTTTGTCGGCGTGCAGGCCGAAACATGGGGCGGCACCGTGCTGGAAGTGAACTACATCGGCAACGTCGGCCGCAACTACGGTCGGCTCGTCGACTACAACACGGTGCGCGGCGACCTCTTCGACGGCCGCCTGGATCGCCTGAACCCCACCTTCGGCGGCATCAACTACCGCGCGATGCTCGCGCGGAGCGAGTACCACGGGCTGCAGATGCAGCTCAACAAGCGATACTCGAAGGGCTTCTCTGGCCAGATCACCTACACGCTCGGCAAGGCCATGGACGACGGCTCCGACGTGCAGGTGGGCGGCCTGCCGGTCGACGCCCGCGCGCTTGAGCTTGAGTGGGGGCCGGCTGACTTTGACGTGCGCCACCGTGCGGCCATCAACTGGCTGTATGAGCTGCCGTTTTTTCGCGGGACCGGTGGGCTGACCGGCGCGTTGCTCGGCGGCTGGCAAGTCAACGGCGTCACGGCGCTGCAGAGCGGCTTCCCGTTCAGCGTGAGCACCTCGCTCAGCTACGCCGCCGGCGGCGACTACAACGGCGACGGCGTTAACAACGACCGGCCCAACAAGCCGTCGTTCGGGACGACACTGCCCAACACCAGCCGGGCGGCGTACATAAACGGCCTCTTCACGGCTGCGGACTTCCCGCGTCCAGCCGTGCTGGGCGACCTCCCGCGCAACGCCTACCTCGGCCCAGGGTTCGCGAGCACGGATCTCTCGTTGTTCAAGGATTTCCGCCTGCCGAGGCGTGACGCGAAGATCCAGTTCCGCGTGGAGGCATTCAACCTGTTCAACCGGGTCAATCTACAGCGCCCGGTCGGCAACATGGCGCAGGCGACGTTCGGTCGCTCGACGCAGTCCTTCGCGGCACGTGAAGTCCAGCTTGCTATCAAGCTCGTATTCTGACGTTGCCTGACTTCACGACCGCGAGCAGGGTCCGGGTGCTCTCGGCCCTGCTCGCGGCGCTCGTCGCCGCGAGCGCCTGCGGCACCCCGCCGCCGGCGCGCCGATCGATCCTGCTCGTCACCATCGACACACTGCGGGCCGATCACGTCACCGCGGCCCTCGCGCCGGCCTTGTCGCGCGTGGGGACCGAGGGCGTGGTGTTCGACAACGCCGTCAGCGTGGGCCCGCTGACGCTCCCCAGTCATGCCTCGCTCCTGACCGGCCAGTTCCCTCCGGCGCACGGTGTGCGCGACAACTACCTGTTCGCGCTCGACACGTCCACACCGACGTACACGCAGCTGCTAAAGACGCGCGGCTACGACACGGCTGCGTTCATCAGCGCCGTCGTGCTCGACAAGCGGTACGGGCTCGCGTCGGGCTTCGACGTGTACGACGACGCGATCGACGGCGATCGCCCCGAGCGGCCCGCCGGCCTCACGCTGGCGGCGGCGGAACGCTGGCTGGCCGGCCGCGCTGCGAATGCGCCGCCGTTCTTCATGTGGGTGCATCTCTTCGAGCCGCACGCGCCCTACCTGGCGGGCAGCTACGCGGCTGAGGTGACCGCCGTCGACCGCGAGGTCGCCCGGTTCTTCGACGTCCTGCGCGGCCGTGGCGTCTGGGACAACCTGGTGCTCAGCGTGACGGCCGACCACGGGGAGTCGCTCGGAGAGCACGGTGAGGATACGCACGGCTTCTTCATCTATGACTCGACGATCCGGATTCCCTGGCTTCTGAAGGCGCCTGGCCTGGCGGCGGGACGCTTCGCGCCGCAGGTGCGCCTCGTAGACGTGATGCCCACGATGCTAGCGCTGGCCGACACCGCCGCCCCCGGCGCCCCCGAGGCGCCCGCCGTGGAGGGCACCGACCTGGTGCCGAGTCTCCGCGCCGGCACCGACCCGGGCCTGAGCGCGTACGCCGAAACGCTCCTGCCAAAGCACCAGTTCGGCTGGAGCGAGCTCTCCGCTATCCGCACGCCGGATCTGAAGTTCATCGAGGCGCCCGAGCCCGAGTTGTACCGCCTGCGCGACGATCCAGGCGAATCGCGGAACCTCGCAGCATCGGAGGCCGCCCTCGTCGCGAAGATGCGGCGCGTGGTCGCGGCCACCGCCGCGTCGGGCACGCCATCGGCCATGCGCACGCAGGCCGACGCCGTGGAAGCGCAGAAGTTAATGGCGCTCGGCTACCTCGGCCGGGCGTTCAGCACGCCCATTTCGAGCGGGGCGCAAAGGCCCGATCCGAAACGCAAGCTCGAGGTGTATCGGCTGGTGATGTCGGCGCTGACCCTCTCCGAGGCAGGGACGCCGGACGCGGCGCTGACCGCGCTTGCCGCAGCGGAGCGCGCGGAGCCCGACCTGACCCAGGTGCACTATCTCAAGGGCGTCATCCTCGGCGGCCTCGAGCGCTACAGGGAGGCCGCCATCGCTCTGGAGCGCACCGTCGCGCTGAGCCCGGCGCACGTCCTCGCGCGCTTCAAGCTCGCGCTGGCCTATCTGCGGCTCGGCGAGCACGCGCGCGCCGAGGCGGTACTGCTAGCCGTGGTCGCCGACGAGCCGAACAACACGCGCGCATACCAGAACCTCGCGGCGCTCGCGTACTCGCGCGGCGATCTCGATCGCGCGGAGCAGATGGCCCGCCGCGCGGTCGATATCGACCCAGCCTATTTCGACGCGTGGAACACGCTGGGCGCCGTGTACCTCGTGCGGCAGCGGCCTGCGGATGCCATCGCGGCGCTCGAGAGGGCCATCGGCATCCGGCCGTCGAACGGCCAGGCGCAGCACAACCTAGCGCTGGCTTACCAGGCCGCTGGCGACACACGCGGCGCGGCCGAGGCGCGGGCGGCGGCGTGCAGGTTCGATCCCCGATTCTGTCAGTAGAGCAGCCATCATGCGACTCGGGCTCTCGCCTCGTCTTGCCATCGCCACCGTCGTCGCGTGCACCCTGCATTTGGCGGAGGCCGCCGCACAGCGCGCCGTGACGTTCTCCGTGACGGAGGGCACCTGGCTGAACGTGGACGTGTCGCCCGACGGGACGACCCTCGTCTTCGATCTCCTGGGCGACCTGTACACGCTGCCCATCGGCGGCGGGCAGGCGACGCGCATCACCAGCGGGAACGCCTACGATACCCAGGCGCGATGGGCGCCAGACGGCCGGAGCATCGCGTTCGCGAGCGATCGGACCGGCAGCGACAACGTCTGGGTGGTCGCACCCGATGGCACGCCGCCGCGTGCCGTCACCTCTGAGCGCGACGGCGGGCTCACCGCGCCGTCGTGGGCGCCGGACGGCGAATACATCGTCGCGCGCAAGGACTCGACACTGAATCGCCGGGGTTCGGCGGAACTGTGGCTCTACCACCGGACGGGTGGCCGCGGAGTAGCGCTCACCAGCCGCAGCCTCGAGGGCGGCACCTTCAACCCGAACGGCCCGGTCTTCAGCCCCGATGGCCGCTGGATTTACTTCTCGCACGGCCACCGCGTGCTGGACTTCACGTGGGTGCCGTGGCAGATCTGGCGGCTCGATCGGCACACCGGTGACGTGTCGCAGGTGACCACGGGTTACCGCGGCGCCGTGCGCCCGGCGGTGTCGCCCAACGGCCGGCACGCCGCGTTCGTGCGACGCGATCACGCGCGCAGCGTCCTCGTCCTCCGCGACCTCGACACCGGCGCCGAACGCGACATCCACACCGGCCTCGATCGAGACGACCAGCGCGGCACGACCGACTACGATGCGTACCCGGGCTTCGACTTCATGCCGGACGGGGCGAGCGTAGTGATCTGGACTGGTGGGCAGTTTCACCGCGTGAACGTCGATGGATCCGGCAGCCGTCTCCTTGCATTCAAGGCCGGCGTCGCGCTGGATCTGCCCGAGCGGCCCGTGCAGCGGCACCGCGTCTCCGACGATCCGGTCACCGCACGCATCGTCCGCTGGGCGCAGTTCACCCCGCAGAATCAGGTGGTGTTCGAGACGCTCGGAAAGATCTGGATCGCCGGCGCCGACGGGAAGCCGTCGCGCCTGACCACGGGCACGGGGCGTGAGTACGCGCCAGCCGTATCGCCGGACGGACAGTGGGTCGCCTTCGTCACCTGGGACGACATGGTGGGCGGGCACCTGTGGAAGGTGCGGCTAGCAGTCGGCGGCCGCCAGCCGCAGCGACTGACGCAGGTCGCGCGGCAGTATGCGAACCCTGCGTGGTCGCCGGACGGCTCGAAGATCGTGCTGTCGTGGCGGCCGCCGAACGCGGGGAGCACCGCCAACGTGTGGGAAGACGACGCGTGGCACTCGATCGTGTGGCTGCCGTCGGCCGGTGGCGAGACGCAGACGGTCACGACCGTACGGCCGCGGACGACGGGCCGCTGGTATCCCATCCCGCGGTTCTCGGCGGACGGCTCGCGCGTCTATTTCCTCATCGCATCCTCCGCGACGCGCAACGATCTGGTGAGCACGGCGCTCGATGGGACCAACCGGCGGGCGCACGCGAGGTTCCGCTACGTTGAGGACGCCGCGGTGTCGCCTGACGGCCGGCGCCTGGCATTCGTCTCGATGGACGACGTGTATGTGACGGACCTGCCGCCGCCGGGCACTGAACCGGTGGAGATCGATCTCGATCGTCCGGCAGTGCCCCTCGTGACGGTTACCCGTGACGGCGGCGGGTACCTGAACTGGAGCGCCGATGGCCGCCAGCTGTCGTGGTGCTACGCGGACATCGCGTACCGCATGCCGGCCGGCGCGCCGACGGCGGCGCCAGGTGACACGTCCCGGCCCGAGGCCGTGCGGCTCCAGGTGACTGCCCCGAGGGCGACGGCCGAGGGCTCCACGCTGCTGCGCGGCGCGCGCCTGATCACGATGAAGGGAGCAGAGGTGATTGAGCGCGGCGACGTCCTCGTCACCGGCGGGCGCATCGCCGCGATCGGGCGGTCCGGCAGCGTGCGCGAGCCTGCCGGAGCGCGCGTGGTCGACGTGCAGGGCAAGAGCATCATCCCGGGCCTGATCGACGCGCACTGGCACGGTCACTACCAGGGCCAGGAGATCTTCCCGCAGCACAAGTGGCAGTACCTCGCCGACCTCGCGTACGGCACCACCACCGGGCGCGAAGTGTCCGCCCCGACCCGGGACACGATGGCGCAGGCCGACATGGTGGAGACCGGCGACCTCCTCGGGCCGCGCGTGTTTGGCACCGGATGGCCGCTCTTCGCCGGGCGTGAGGGTGGGCAGAACCAAGTGGTCATCGTCGAGAGTCTCGAGGACGCGCGCCGGCACGTGCGGCGGCTCAAGCGCAGCGGGGTCACGTGGCTGAAGCAGTACCTGCAGCCGCGCCGCGAGCAGCGGCAGTGGCTGCGGCAGGCGGCGGCGGAAGAGGGCCTGATGATCACGGCGGAGGGCGGCGGCCTGAAGGTGCAGACCACGCTCATGCTGGACGGGTTCACAAACTTCGAGCACGGCATCCCGGTGGCGCCGCTCTACCAGGACATAATCCAGTTGCTCGCGCGCTCCGGGACGGCCTACACGCCGACCTTCGTCGCCGGCTACGCCAAGCCGGGCTCGATGGACTACTACTACGCCACCGAGCGCGTACACGACGATCCGCGCGCAAGCCGGTTCATGCCGCACGATCTGCTGGACCGGTTCACCAGCATCCGCATCCTCATTCCGGACGATCAGTATCACTACCGCGTGGCGGCGCGCAGCGCGTACGAGGTGCAGAAGGCGGGAGGCCAGCTGGCGGTCGGCGGACACGGCAACCATCCGGGCCTCGGCATGCACTGGGAGCTCTGGTCGTTTGTCGACGGCGGCATGCCGCCGATGGACGCGCTGCGTGCGGCCACCCTCGGCGGCGCCGAGCTGCTGGGTGTCGCCGAGGACCTCGGCAGTCTCGAACCCGGGAAGATCGCCGATCTCGTCGTGCTCAACGTCGATCCGCGCGTGCAGATCAGGAAGACCATCGACGTGCACCGCGTGATGAAGGCCGGGCACCTGTACGACCCCGACGACCTGGCGAAGCGGCTGCCGTTCGAGGCGCGCCGATGACCGCTCGCTCGACGTTCGGACGTGCGCTGCTGGCCTCGGCGTGCCTGCTCGGCGGCGCCAGCGGTGCGGGTGCGCAGACCTACGACGCCGGCATCCAGCAGCCCAGCGTGCAGACGGCGGCAAAAAAGGTGGCCTACGTCCTGGCCGGCCGGCTGTGGACGGCGGATGTCGCCGGCGGCCCCGGCACCCTCGTAACGACACGGGGCGAACGGGTGGGGAGTCCCGTGCTGGCTCCTGACGGCACGGCCGTCGTGTACGTCTCGTGGACGGATGCATTCCACACCACGTCCCTGCGCCTGCGGGCGCTCACAGGTGGCAGCGACACCGAGGTACTCCGGACGCAGGCGGAGGTCGGTGACGTCATCGACGCGCACTTCGGACGGCGCCGTGTCGTGCTGGCGCTCGGTGGTGAAGGGCTCGTCGAGATGTCGTTCGAGGGGGGCCAGCCCATGCGGCTGACGAGCAGCGGCGCCGACAAGTCGCCGCGGTACTCGCCAGACGGGCGCGAGGTCGCGTTCATCCGGACGGTGGGGGATTCCCAGGATATCTATGTCCTGTCGGTGGACGGTCGGCGCATCCGCCGCGTCCAGTCGAGCATCGGCGCGGGTGAGATGGTCGACTGGTCGCCCGATGGGGCGCGCCTCGTCTTCGATTCGTTCGATACGGGCGCCATGGACCTGTGGACGATCTCCGCCGCCGGAGGCACCGCCCGCCGCCTGACGAGCGACGTCATCCAGGATCACTGGGTCTCATGGGGCGCGGACAGCCGCGTCTACGTGCAGCGCAATCGAAGGCTCGCGTCCATCGACGTGGCGTCGCGTGCGATTGCGCTGGCGGCGATCTCGTCGACGCTGCCCGCCGTGGTGCAGCCGCCGCTCTTCGTGCGCGCTGCGCGCGTGCTCGATCTCGCGAAAGGCGCCTGGACGGCGCCGCAGGACGTGGCGATCGAGCGCGGCGCGATCGCATGGGTCGCCCCGGCGGGCACGCGCGCTGCGCCCCGGGGCGCGCGCACCATCGATGCCACCGGTCTGTACGCGATCCCCGGCCTCATCGATATGCACGTCCACTACCGGCCGTGGATGGGGCCAGTCATGAAGCGCTTCGGCGTGACCGTAATGCGCGACATGGGCTCAGACCCTGGCGTGGACTTTATCCTCGACGAGCGCCAGTTCGTGCGCGACGGCCACCTGAGCGGCCCGGCGATCCTGGCGGCGGGGCCCGTGGTGAATGGGTCCGGTACTGGGCGTCTAGGCCAAGTGCTCACCGAGCGCCTCGACATCCTCGGCGACACCATCGACTGGCTGGCGGACGCGGGCATGGACCACATCAAGATCGGGTCGGAGAACACCGTGGCCACGCTGAAGGTGGTGCTCGACCGGGCCAAGGCGCGGGGGCTCGAGGTGTGGGGGCACATCGCGCTCGTGCCGATTAGGCGTGCAATCGAGATGGGCCAGCACGGCGTCGAGCACATGCGCGGGCTGGCGTGGGGCGTCCTGCCGGATGACGACCTTCCCGTGCCCGTGCCTCGGCGCCTGTCGGGCATGCGGCGCGAGGCCGCCGCGTGGTGGGACGTGCCGGACGACGACCTGCAATCGCTCGCACGGTTCATGGTGGCACGTGGGACCGGATGGGACGCGACGCTCACCGTGATGCGCACGTTTGCGACGCCGGACATCCCCGTGCCGATCCGCGCGCTGCTGCCGCCGCCGGTCCTCTCGCGGTGGGATCGGAGCGCGAAGGCAGGCCCGCTGCCCGTGTGGGCGCCGGAAGACAGCGGCGCCTTCGACCGCGCGGTGCGGTCGCAGGAGGTGTTCCTCCGCGCCTTCTACGCCGCCCGCGGACCGCTGCTCACCGGCTCCGACGTCGGCCCCGACTTCGTGGTGCCCGGCCTCGCCATCCACCAGGAGATGGCGCGGTTCGTGTCGATGGGCGTGGCGCCGATCGACGCGCTGCGCGCGGCCACCGTCAACGGCGCGCGCGCGCTGAAGCTTGCCGACCGCGCCGGGGTGATCGAGACGGGGCGGTTCGGTGATCTAGTCCTGCTCGAGGCCGACCCGCTTGCCGACATCGCCAACACGCGGCGTATTCGCGCGGTCGTGATGCGCGGCGACCTTGTGCACAGCGAGATGCGCTAGGCACGCACGCGATACCGGGCTCCGCACCTCGGAGACGAGGTGCTCACGTCCACGCCTGCGTCGGACCGCGGTCCCCACGACCGGCTTGAGGACGAACGGCGGCGTGCCGTTCGTGGCCGCTGGGCGACCACTCGTTGAGGCTCGAGGGCGTCTCGCTGGTCCACGGCCGAATCACTCGGCCCGTGTCGCTCACGCCGGGCCTGCCGCTGGGTCTGAGAACCGGCGTTCGGTGAGCCAAAGGCCCACACCAGCCGTCCACACCGCCACGGCAATCGCCGCGACGCCCACGAGTGTCAGAACGCGACTCGACCTGCGGGAATTGAAGTTGCGGCAGTGGCGCGGCGCGAGCGGCCACTGGGCATGCTCGACCGATGCCGCCGATCCCGTCAGGCCTCGCCGACGCTATCGGTTATCTCGCCGCTGCACTCACGACGGCGTCGCGGATCCCGCAAATCATGCGCACATGGCGCCTGCGCTCTGCCGGGGACCTATCATCGCTCGGCATGCTCGCGACCTTCACGCTGGGCATCGCCCTCTGGCTGGTCTTTGGCTCGGTTGTGGCGGCCAATACGGTCACGCTTCTGTTGAACCTCGTGCTCGTCGGTCTGCGCCTGCATTTCGGCGCGGCCCCGCGTTCATGACGGGGTCTGACAGGGTCAGTTGTAGCTTCGGAGGTCAGGCGCGGTTCCGGTAGAGTGACGCCTCCACGGCCCTGGCCATCGCGGCCGTGTCCATCGGGCGGCGCAGGAAACGCGCCACGGCCACGGCGGTCGCCTCGGGAGCCGCGACGGCCTCGCGAT
>VGTK01000143.1 GCA_016874715.1 Deltaproteobacteria bacterium
TGACCCACGGGACGCAGATGGTGCGCTTCTCGTGACCCACGGGACGCAGATGGTGCGCTTCTCGTGACCCACGGGACGCAGATGGTGCGCTTCTCGTGAACACGCTGCCGACGCCCGTCCGCTTCCGCGTGATCCACCGCACGCGCTACGCGTACGCGCTGCCGGTCGAGCACTGCCACAACGAGGCGCACCTGCGGCCGCGCGGCACGCCGTTGCAGCGCTGCCTCGCGAGCCGGCTCACGATCGAGCCCACCCCCGCGGTGGTACACGACCGGGTCGACTACTTCGGCAATCCCGTCAGCTACTTCGCGGCCCAGCTGCCCGAGCGCGAGCTGACGGTGGTCTCGATCAGCGAGGTCGAGGTGGTCACGCTCGAGCTCGCGGACGGGCAGGTACCCGCGTCACCGCCGTGGGAGGAGGTTCGCGAGCTGCTCGAGCCAGGCGCGCGCAACGTGCCGCTCGAGGCGCGCGAGATGTTGCTCGGCTCGCCGATGGCTCCGGTGTCCGCGGCGCTCGCCGACTTCGCGCGTCCGTCGTTCGCGCCCGGGCGGCCGCTACTCGACGCGGTCGCGGACCTGAGCCGGCGCATCCACCGCGACTTCACCTACGACCAGGAGTTCAGCACGGTCGCGACGCCGATCGGCGAGGTCCTCGAGCGGCGCCGCGGCGTCTGCCAGGACTTCGCGCACGTCGCCATCGGCTGCGTCCGCTCGCTCGGACTCCCGGCACGCTACGTGAGTGGCTACATCGAGACCGTGCGCGATCCGGGGCAGCCGCGCCTGGTCGGCGCCGACGCGTCGCACGCGTGGTTCGCGACCTGGGCGCCCGGAACGGGCTGGTTCGACTTCGACCCCACGAACGACCAGATTCCGCCACGCCAGCACATCACCACGGCGTGGGGGCGCGACTACAGCGACGTCACGCCGCTCAAGGGCGTCCTCTTCGGCGGCGGCGAGCACACGCTCGAGGTCGCCGTCGACGTGACGAGGCTCGAGGTTTCGTCGACCCCCGGTTGAGGCGGGCCGGGGCCGGTACGCCGTGCGGTGCGCGCACTGGTCCTCGTTCTGCATTGCAGTTGTGGCCACAAGAGGCTACGTGCTGCCGATGGAGGCTGGCATCCGAGAGCTCAAGGACAACTTGAGCCGCTACATCCGGCGAGTCGAAGCCGGCGAGCGAATTTTGGTGACCGCTCACGGGCGAGTCGTCGCGGAAATCGTCCCTCCGGGAGGGGGCGTCCGCACGTCGCCCGGAAGCCGATGGGACGAGCTCCTTGCGGCCGGCCGGCTGGCTCCTCCCGTGGAAGCTGGTGATCCGTTCGAAGACTGGCCCGGCATCCGGCTGCCGCGGGGAACCGCCGCCGAATTGATCGACAGCGATCGTGGCGAAGCGTAGCGCGCCCCGCCGGCGCTCGGTGCGGAGGACAGTGGCGGGTGCGGGCCGATCACGGCCTGCGGCCCCCAGCATTCGGTACATGGAGTCGAGCGCGCTGTTGGCCGCGTTGCTGGAGCACGACACGGCGGTCTTGAGGGCGCCCGCCGGAGCACAGCATGTGACGTCGGCCCTCACCCTCGCGGAGGCAGGCCGAGCGATCATCCGGGCGCGCGCAGCTGGACGGTTGACGGAAGCCGAGGAGCAGGCTGCCGTTCGAGCCCTGCGAACCTTCGAGCGACGCTGCTTCATCGTCGACGTCGACCGCGCGGTGCTCGCTCGCGTCCGCCGCCCATTTCCCGTCGAACCGATCCGCACACTCGATGCGGTGCATCTCGCAACGACCGAGCTGCTCGGTGAGGCGCCCCAGGTCGTGACGATCGTGACCCGTGACATCCGCGTGCGGGACAACGCACGCGCGCTTGGATACGTCGTCGAGTAGCTGTGCCGGCGTCAGCGTAGCGCCGCCGCGACGCACGACGCGAGCACCGCGACGAACAGCACCTTGCGGATCGCGTCCTGGCCGTGCGCCCGTGCGTAGCGCACCCCGAGCCGAGCTCCGCCGACCATCGCGACCGACATCAGCAGGCCCGGAAGCCACTGCACCTGTCCCTCGAGGACGAAAACCGCGAGCGCGACCAGCGTCAGTGCCGCGACCAGCAGCGACTTGAGGGCGTTGCCGAGCAGCAGGTCGTAGCGCAGCACGCCGCCGAGGAAGAGCAGCAGCACGATCCCGACGCCGACCTGCAGGAAGCCGCCGTAGGCGCCGATCAGGAACAGCCCCGCGACGCCGAAGCGGCCGTCGCGCGGGTCGAGCGGCACCTCGTCCGCCCCGGGGAGCACCAGGCGCGGCTTCCACGCCATCGCGAACGCGACCGCGACCAGCGTTCCCAGCAGGATCGGCTTCAGCGCCGCCGGCGGAGTGCGGGCGGCGATCCACGCGCCGACGAGGGCCCCGGCGAGCGCCGGCGCCAGGACGCGCGTCTTCGCCGTCGCGGCGAGGCGGGAATCGCGGCCGAGCCCGCGCGCCGCGACCACCGACTGCGCGAGCACGCCGACCCGGTTGGTCGCGTTCGCGACGTCGGCCGGCAGGCCGAGCAGGAGCAGTGCCGGCAGCGTCACCAGCGAGCCGCCGCCGGCGAGGGTGTTGACGAAGCCGCCAGCGAGGCCGGCCGCACCCAGCGTCGCGAGCTGGAACAACGACCAGCCTGCCATCGCGTCGCGCTCTAGCGGCAGGGGGCGGTCTGCTCAAGTCGCGGCGTCTCCGCAGCGATGGCGAACGAACGGTCGCGCCGGTCGTTCCTTGCACGACCGGATTGGGCTAGCCTCGGCGCCCGGGCGTTCACGGAGAGGGAAGGGGAGGCACGACATGGCAGACGACAGGCACGCAGGCGCACTGGTCCTTTTCGGGGCCTCGGGCGACCTCGCGAAGAAGATGACGTTCCCGTCGCTCTACAAGCTCGAGAAGCGCGGCGTGCTGAACGTCCCGGTGGTCGGCGTCGCCTTCTCCGACTGGGACGACGAGCAGATGCGCCAGCACGCCCGCGAGGCGATCGTCGGTGCGGGTGTCGAGCTCGACGAGACCACGTTCCGCGCGCTCGCGGCACGCATGCGCTTCGTGAAGGGCGACTACGGGGAGGCGTCGACCTTCGAGAGCGTGAAGAGTGCGCTCGGCGGCGCGCGTCGTCCGCTGTTCTACCTGGAGATCCCGCCGTCGCTGTTCGAGAAGGTCGTGCTACAGCTGCACGCCGCGGGGCTCACGCCGGGCTGCCGCGTGATCATCGAGAAGCCGTTCGGGCACGACCTGGCGTCGGCGCGTGCCCTCAACAAGACGCTCCTCACCGTGCTCGCGGAGGAACAGATCTTCCGCATCGACCACTACATGGGGAAGGACCCGGTGCAGGACCTGCTCGTGTGGCGCTTCGCCAACGACATGTTCGAGCCGATCTGGAATCGCCGCTACGTGAACAACGTGCAGATCACGATGGCGGAGTCGTTCGGCGTCGAGGACCGCGGCTCCTTCTACGACGCCGTCGGCACGCTGAAGGACGTGGTGCAGAACCACCTGATGCAGATCCTGGCGCTGCTCGCGATGGACCCGCCGGTCACGGCGGGCGCCGAGGCGCTGCACGACGAGCAGACCCGCGTGTTCCGCGCGATCAAGCCGCTCACCGCGCAGAGCTTCGTGCGCGGCCAGTACCGCGGCTACCTCGACGTTCCCGGCGTCAAGAAAAGCTCGACGACCGAGACCTTCTGCGCGCTGCGCCTCGAGATCGACTCCTGGCGTTGGGCGGGCGTCCCCTTCTTCATCCGCGCCGGCAAGGCGCTGGCGCACAAGGCGACCGAGGCGGTCGTCGAGCTCAACCAGCCGCCGCGGCTGCTGTTCGCGGACCCGACGACGCCGCAGCCGGCGACCAACCGCCTGCGCTTCCGCCTCGGTCAGGACCCCGGCGTCACGCTCACCGTGCAGGCGAAGCGTCCCGGCGAGGGCATGGTGTCGGAGCCGGTGGACCTGAACGTCGACTTCGGCCGGGCGCTCGGTCCGCTGCCGCTGCCGTACGAGCGCCTGCTGGGCGACGCGCTCGCGGGCGACAACACGATGTTCGCGTCCGAGGAGTTCGTCGAGCACACGTGGACGATCCTCGATCCGCTGCTGCGCGACCCGGGCCCGGTGCACGTCTACGAGCCGGGCACGATGGGCCCGAAGGAGGCCGACCGCCTGGTCGCGGGCACGTGCTGCAGCGGCTGGATCGAGCCGCTGGCGCCGCCGTCGGACCGCTCGGCGTGACGCGCGGTCTCGTCTACCGCCAGAGCGCGATGCCGCCGAGGAGCCCTGCGTCGTTCGAGGTGATGCGCGCGTTCTTCGGCAGGTCGGCCGGCTTGAGCAGGCGCGCATTGCCGCCGCCGAGGTAGATCGTGCGGTAGTTGAAGATCGGGTCGAGCTGCGCGATCGCGGCCCGCACGTGGCGACGCCAGCGCTTCTTGCCTGCCTTCTCGAGCGCGGCCTTGCCGACGAGGTCCTCGTACGTGCTGCCGTGCCGGAACGGATGGTGGCCGAGCTCGAGGTTCGGAACGAGGCGTCCGTCGACGAACAGCGCGGAGCCGAGTCCGGTGCCGAGCGTCAGGACCAGCTCGACGCCCTTCCCCGCGATGTCGCCGAGACCCTGCACGTCGGCGTCGTTGCACACGCGGACGGGCTTGCGGGTCGCGGTGCGCAGCGCCTTCGCGAGATCGTGCCCGTGCCAGGACGGTGCCAGGTTGGGTGCGGTCTTGACGACGCCGTCGTGCACCACGCCGGGGAATCCGACCGATACGCGGTCGAAGCGCGGCTGTGCCGCGATCAGCGTCTTGAGCGCACGGAGCACGGAGGCCGGTGTCGCGGGCTGCGGCGTGGCGATGCGAGCGCGCTCGTTGATCGGGCGCCCGCCTGCGTCGAGCACCAGCATCTTGAGGCCCGTTCCGCCGATGTCGATGCACAGCGTGCGCGGACCTTCGCTGCCGGACCGTGGCCGGCGCGCGACGCGGGCCCGGCGCTCGACGCGCGTCCCGACCGCCTTCTTTGCCCGCCGCGCCGCCTTCCTCGCCACTGTCTTCGTCACGTCGGCTCCCTTCTGCTGCCGGGACACTCGTCGGCGCACCGGCGCGGTTTCTATAGCCGGGCGTCGGCGCTCACCGGAGCGTGCCCACCTGCATGGCGCCGGCGGCCCAGGCGAGCTCGGCGGAGCGCGTGAGCAGCTCGGCGCGCGCCTGCACGACCAGGTAGCGCGCGTTCGCCAGGTCGCGCTCGCCGGTCAGCAGCTCGACGATGGTGGCCAGCCCGAGCCCGTAGCCCTCGCGGTTCGCGTCGTACGCATCCTGCGACGCCTTCAGCAGCGACGCCGCGTACTCGAGCTTCTTCCGCGCCGCGCGGTAGTTGAAGTACGCCTTCCACACCGCGGCGGTGGTCTCGAGCTGCAGGTTCGCGAGCTCGGCGCGCGCCGCGTCGCGCTCCGCCTCGGCCTCGCGGACGGCGTTGGTGCGGTCGAACCCCTTGAACAGGTCCCAGTCGAGGTTGAACATCCAGGCGTAATTCGGCGACGCGACGTCGTCGCGCGGTGCGCCGTTGATGCGGTAGCGCCAGATGTCCTCGCCGTAGCTGCCCGCGAAGCCGATCGTCGGCAGAAAGTCCGAGCGTGCCTTCTCGACGGCGGCCTCGCCGGCGCGGATCTGTGCCATGCGCGCCGCGAGATCCGGACGCTGCTGCAGCGCCGCATCGATGACGTCGTCGACCGCGACCTCGAGGTTGCGCGGCAGCGGCTGGCTGTCGAGGTCGGCGATCTCGAGCGGCGCGTTGGCGGGAATGCCGAGTGCGAGCGCGAGCGTCGCCTGTGCGTCGCTGACCAGCAGGCGCGCGTTCTCGAGATCGTAGACCGCCTTCGCGTCGACCTGGCGCGTCAGCAGCACGTCGGGCTGGGTCGCGAGGCCGAGTCCCGCTCGCTCCTCCGCCGCTTCGCGGACGCTGCGCGCGAGCTCGAGGTTCTTCTCCGCCGCGCGCTGCATGCCGCGCGCGGCGTCGAGCGCGAAGTAGGCGCGCTGTGCGGCGAACACCACGTCCTGCATCTTGCGGTTGAAGGTGAAGTTCGCGGCGACGAGGCGCTGGCGCGACGCCTCCGCGGTCGAGGCGCGGCGGCCGAAGTCCAGCAGGGTCCAGGTGAGCTCGACCTGCGGTTGCAGCTCGTTCTGCTCGACCGTGATCGGCTCGGGGTCGTTCTGGAACAGGAAGCGCGACGGGCCGGCCGTGACCTCGACGCCGACCTCCGGGTAGTACGCGGACAGCGAGCGTCCGTAGCGCGCTGCCGCGGCGCGCGAGTCCTCCCACGCGCGGCGTGTCTCCGGGTTGTTGCGCAGCGCGACGTCGACGACGGCCGGCAGGTCGTAGGTCGCCTGCGCCGTGGGCAGCGTCGCCCCCGAGGTCTGCTGCCAGGCGTCGCTCGGTGCGCGCAGCGCGGCCGCGGGCTCCTCCGGCGTCCAGCTGCGGTCGGGCGCCTCGGGTGCGAGCGGCAGCGGATCCCAGGCCTGGAGGACGGCCGGCACCCCGCAGCCGCTCGCGAGCAGCACGACCGCCAGCGCGAGGTACACCGGCGATTCCTTTACTGGCCGGGCGAACCGTGTCACTCGTTCGGGTCGTGGTGCGGGGGCAGGCGTGCGGCGGATGCAGGAAGATTCGATCATCCGCGCCGTGATCTCACCGGGTCCCGCCTCCACCGCGGCGCCTAGATATCCGATGCGGGCGAGCGGGGGAAATCGGCCGGCCGCGACGGGAGGCGCCTCGGTGCTCGCCATGCTCGCCGCCGGCTGCGATCCGGTGATCGAGATCCAGGGCACGTTCTTCCCGGCGTGGCTCCTGTGCATGATCGTCGGCGTGGTGCTCGCCGTCGCGCTGCGGCCGCTCTTCGTCCGGCTCGGAATCGAGCCGTACCTCGGTCCGCTGCCCCTGATCTACACGAGCCTCGCGGTGCTGCTGACGCTCGCGACCTGGCTCCTGTTCTTCCGCACCTGATGGCGTCGCCCGCGGAAGGCCTCGCGCACGACGACCTCGCGCGCCGCATCACCGGCCGCATCGTCGGCATCGCGATCGTGGTCGGGGCGATCGTGCTCGGCGTGTGGACCTGGCGCGAGCTGTACCGCTTTCCCCGCACCGACGACGCCTACGTGCGCGCCAACACCATCGGCATCGCGCCGCACGTCGGCGGCCCGATCGTCGAGCTGCACGTGGTGGACAACCAGCGCGTCGCGCAGGGCGAGCTGCTGTTCGTGGTCGACCCGCGGCCGTTCCAGTCGATGGTGGACAGGGCGAAGGCGACGCTCGAGCTGACGAACCTCGAGATCCGCGGCTACCAGCACGCGGTCGACGCGGCGCACGCGACGCTCGCGCAGCGCGAGGCGGAGGCCGCGTACGCGAAGCAGTATCTCGGCCGCATCGAGCCGTTGCTGGGACGGAAGTTCGTCACGCCGAACGACGTCTTCGAGGCGAAGACGCGCGCCACCGCCGCCGAGGCGAAGGTCGCGGAGGCGCGCTTCGAGCTGAGCCGCGCGCAGAACGAGCTCGGCCAGCTCGGCGACGTGAACGCGCGCCGGCAGGCGGCGGAGGCGGAGCTCTACGACGCCGAGCTCGACCTGAGCTACTGCTGGGTGCGCGCGCCGTTCGACGGCTACGTCACCAACCTGAACATCGCCGTTGGCGAGTACGCGAACCAGGGCCGGCAGGTGTTCGCGCTGGTCGACGACCGCGAGTGGTACGTGATGGCGAACTTCCGCGAGGACTTCCTCGCCAGCATCGCGCCCGGCATGGAGGCCGAGATCTACCTGATGAGCTACCCGCGGCGGAAGTTCCGCGGTCGCGTGCAGGGCATCGGCTGGGCGCTCTACCAGAAGGACGGATCGACGGTCGGCGTGCTGCCCAGTGTCGAGCCGACGCTCAACTGGGTTCGGCTCGCGCAGCGCTTCCCCGTTCGCATCCTGCTCGAGGAGAGCGATCCGGCGCACCCGTTCCGCATGGGCGCGAGCGCGGTGGTGACGATCCGGGGAAACGCGACCGACGAGCCCGTCGCGGGACGCCCCGAGCCCGCCGGCGCACGCTAGAGAACGGCGCGGCGCGCGGATCGCGATCGTCCGCGCGCACCGGCGGAGTGCTCTCGCGGGCGCAGTTCGAGGAGTCGATGACGCCGCCGCGACGAGGAAAACCAAGTGTGTCACGCCTTATGCACGGTGTGGGGTGTCGCATTAGGAGGTGAGTCATGGCCGCGATCGCAGTTTCCCTGGCTGACGATCGTCGCATCGTCCGGCTGGGTAAGCAGCTCGGCGTTGCCTCGAAGGCCGCGGTCGTTCGGCTGGCAGTGGACGAGCTCGAGCGTCGCGTGGCGCGCGACGCGATGCGCCGGGCCGTGTCCGACGACGTGGAGCGCTACCGTGCAGTCGACCGCGAGGAGAATCTGCAGATGAGCGCGGGCGGTGTTGCGCGGGACGAGCCGTGAGGATCGTCCGTGGGCGACTGTACGTCGTGGATTTCGCGGCCGGCAGCGCGATGGTGTCGGCGCCTCCGGCGATCCTCGCCAGTCGCTCGCTGACCTGCCCGACGTCGACGCGCTCGAGGATCAGCCGAGAGCAGCTGCTGCCTGTGCGCCACCACGACTCGCAGGCACGGTGTTCACCGCGCGGCGGTCCTGCGCGGCCACCGCAACCACGTGCATTCGCTCGGCCCCGCGCGACGGGGCGGTCTCGGTCGGACCGAAGCAGGCCCGCGTGACGCGGACGTCGTCTCCGTGAAGCGTCGCGTTGCGGACGCGGCGTGACGCGAGGTTGCATCAGGCCCGTGCCAGCGAGCGACGCGCCGAGCAGCCGTATGGAGCGCCTGGATCGGGCCACTCGGCACACGATCCGCAACCGGCAGGGGCGTGGAGTCGGGCTGCACCTTCCCGGCCGGCGCAGGCACCGCGGATCCCGGCGGGGTCACTCCGCCCGACTACCGTCCGCGCGCAACCGAGCACGGTGCGCTGCACCGCGCGTCAATCTACTCCTGTACCACGGCGTCTTCGCGCCCCATGCCGCACAGCGGCGAGCCGCAGTGGCGCGGGCACGCGAGGTCGCCGAAGGCCCCGCCGCGAACTGCTCTGCTCCTGGTCCCCCCGCAGGGGTTCCGTCCCGGCCCGAGGCCGGCCGATCGCCCCCGATCGATGAAGGGACAGGGGCGGCAACGCCGCGCAAGAACGCCTGGGTCAGGTAGGCCGACCTGCTGCGCCGGGTATTCGAGATCGACGTCCTGCACTGCGCGCGCTGCGGCGGGCGGCTGCGCTTCGTCGCTGCGATCGACGAACCCGGCGGTGGTCCGGCGGATCCTCGGCCACCTCGGACTGCCGACCTCGATCGCGCCGCCGCTGCCGGCGCGGTCACCGCCCGGGCTCACGCAGGAGTCGTTCGACTGGGCGTGAAGCGGGCGTCGTCATCGAGAGGCGCGACTACCGACCTGAGGTCGGGAGGTCGTTGTGCGTCTCGTTGGCCGGGTGCGGGCCGATCGGGGGCGCGACCAAGTCGGAGGGACGACGTCGCGGCCAGAGTTCCGTTGACAGGTGCTTTGTCCGCGGCGTACTTTGCAGGGGCCGGACGGGCCCAGTCCGGTAGGCGCAGTGTCCGATCAGGCGATCGTAGGCCTGGAGAATCGTGTTGCGCGACACGCCCAGCGCGTCGGCGAGCTCGCGCGACGAGGCGAGGCGCTCGCCGGGACGCAGCCGTCCGCCGAGGATCGCGTCGCGCAGCGCGCGATACGTCTGGCGGTGGAGCGGTCCGTCGCCGTCGAGACGCACGAGCAGCATGTCGCGACTGCTACCAGAGACGCGGGCCCGTGCGGAGAACTGCGCCCCGCGGTCAGCGGTCGTAGGTCGGCAGGAAGCAGCCGAGAGGCGGTCTCCAGCGCGACTGCCAGGTCGGCGCGACGACGAGCGCCACCACGACCAGCGATGCGGCGACGGCGCGGAACGCGGGACGGGACGCCTCACGCAACCGGACGAGCGCGTCGCCGCCGAGCAGCGCCAGCAACGGCAGGAGCTGGAAGACGTACGTCGCCTTGACCGTGTCGCCGTCGTCGGGTCGCGGGTACGAGACGACGAACCAGAGGTAGCCGAGCGCCGTGGCGATGGACATCAGGAAGATCAGCGCGAGGCCGCGCGTGCGGACGGCGTCCGTCGCGACCGGTCGGGCGAGTCGCACCGCGGCGCGCGCGCCGCTCGCGAGCCCGGCGATCAGCACCGCCGCCGGCAGGAGCGCGAGCGCGTTCACCACACCGAGATAGCGCAGCATCGCGTCGTAGTTGCCCGTGAAGTCCGCGCCCTCGACCGGCGGCGCGTTGGGCCGCCGCGGCGCGGGCCACGCGACGCACGCCCCGCTCGAGCGACGGCCGCGGAACAGGAAGTAGTGCCAGTAGTCGCCCCACCAGTCGGCGTGCAGCACCGGCAGGAGCTGCTTCTGGAAGCGCGGGCGACCGGGGGCGGTGAACAGCTCTCCCGAGCCCGTGCCGAGCAAGAAGTCGCGCGGCTGGTTGCCCAGCGCGAAGGTGGCGCGGGGCAGGTTCCACGCCATCGCCGTCCCCTCGCGGGCACGAAGCCCGACGTAGAACCATCCCGCGAGCAGCGCGACGGCGAGCACGCTGCACGTCAGCGCACGACCCCAGCCCGGCACCCGGCGGGCGATCTGCACGAGGGCGAATGCGCCCCAGCCGAGCAGCAGGAGCACGCCGAGCTGGCGTGACAGCGCGATCGCCGCGCACGCCAGCGCGATCGCCACCGTGTCCCGACGTCGCACGCCGC
Organism: Deltaproteobacteria bacterium; assembly: GCA_016874715.1. Taxonomy (GTDB): domain Bacteria; phylum Desulfobacterota; class Binatia; order UBA12015; family UBA12015; genus VGTK01. The sequence continues at coordinate 10,767 of VGTK01000143.1, forward strand.
CGCGTGCGATCGTGCCGAGCGAGAGCACGACGAGCAGCGTCGCGAGCGTCGCGAGGTACGGCTCGCCACGCAGCATCGCGAACGTCCGGTAGAAGACGGCGGGCATGCCGCAGAGGCCCAGCGCGGCGAGCTTCAGGGCGCCGTCCCGCGGCCGCAGGCGCTCACACGCGATCAGCAGCGCGATGGTGAGCACGAGCGCGAGCAGCGCCTGGAACAGCAGCGCCGCGCGCGCGCAGGTCGCGAGGCTCGCGCCGGTCAGGCTGCGCACCAGCGCGGGGACGACGTAGGGCAGCGGCGGGCCGTAGAACGCAGCGGTCTCGGTGCGCAGCGGCAGACGGCCGCTCGCGAGGACGTCGACGTAGCGCAGATGCTGTCCCGCGTCGTAGGCGACGCGTGGATCGTGCGTCAGCGCGTTCAGCAGCACGGTGCCGTCGATCAGGACGAGCGCGAGCACCAGCCACGCGCGCAGCCGTCGATCGGCGGCGAAGGCATCGGCGCACAGGGTGGCGAGGAATCGTCGCACGACGGGCGCCCGCCGCTTATCATGCCCTGGATGCCGCGCAACGAGCTCGCTCTCGAGACGCGACCCGCGCGCCTCGCCGCCGCGTGCCTCGCGCTGCTCGTCGCGGTCGCGCTGGCCGCTCGCGTGTGGGGCAGCTTCCTCGGGCTGCCGCACGCGTACCTGCCCGACGAGCAGGCGAAGCTGGACCTCGCCGAGCACCTGCCGCAGAACGGCTTCCGCTCCGGCGGCAACCAGCCCGGGTTTCTTCCCCTGTCGCTGCTCCTCCTGCGGCAGGCGACGCGGTCGCTCGAGCCCTCGCTGCGCGGGGCTCGTCTGCCAGGTGGGAACTCTCTCGACGACCCGTCCGGCGTCGCGCCGCGGCTCTGGATCGCACGTCTGTGGCTCGACGTCCTGTCCGCGGCGACGGTGCCGATCGTCTTCCTGCTCGGCCGCCGTCTCGGTGGCGTCGCCGCCGGCTCGATCGCGGCGGCCCTGCTGGCGGTCGATCCGCTCGCCATCGCGACCGCGGGCTACGTCAAGGAGGACACGCCGCTCACGCTCTGGCTGGCCGCGACGACGCTCGCGGTGCTCGAGCTCGGACGGCGCCGGACGGTGCTCGCCGCGGTCGTCGCCGGCGCGACGGCGGGACTCGCGCTGGGCTCGAAGTACGTCGGGGTGATGGCACTGCCGCTGCTCGCGATCGCGCCGTGGATCCGCCCGGACGGCGCGCCGGCCGACGCGGGCGCCGCCGGCGCGGCGAGGTCGGTGCGCGACCACGGCGGCCGTGCGGACGCCACGCCGCCCCGGGTGCTGCTCGCGCTCGCCGCGTTCGCGTGCGTGAGCGCGCTGCTCCTGACCACCCCGACGCTGGTTCTCGATCCCGCGGCCGTGCTGCGCGGCGTCGGGTTCCAGGCGGGCTACGCCACGACCGGCCACCACGACGGCATCGCGCTGCCGATCACCGAGACGTGCGGCGTCCTCTATCTGCGCTCGGCGCTGCTGCCCTCCCTGGGCCCGCCCGCGCTCGTCGCGGCCCTCGTCGGGCTGATCGCTCTGCTCCGCCGGGATCGCGCAGCGGGAGCGCTGCTCGCCGTGAGCACGCTCGGGCTGCTGCTCGTCGTCGAGGTGCTGCCGGCGAAGCCCTATCCGTTCTTTGCGCGCTACGCGCTGCCGGCGATTCCCGGCCTGTGTGCGCTCGCCGGCGTCGGCTGCGTGCGCATCGTGTCCTGGCTCGGCGAGCGGGGCTCGTGGCGCGCCGTGGTCGCGGCCGCCGTCGTCGCCTGGCCGCTCGTCGTGACCGTGCGCTTCACCCGGGGCATGTATCCCGACACGCGCGATCGCGCCGCGACGTGGCTGCTCGAGAACGCGGCGCCGGGCGACTGGGTGCTGTCGACGCCGTACGGTCCGGTGCTGCCGCGCGGTCGCTTCAAGACCTGGCCGCTCGCCAACGAGCCGGCCGCGCGGCGGATCCTCGAGCAGCAGCCGGCCGTCAAGTACGTCGTCTTGAGCGACTCGTACACCGGCCGCTTCGCCGACAACCCGGACGACGCGCCGGAGCGCGCCGCGTTCATCGCGTGGCTCGCCGGCCGCGGCGAGGAGGTCGCGCGCTTCGCGACGTCCGCGCCGCGCTTCGGCTTCTTCCAGCCGACGATCACGGTGCGCCGGGTCGCGCCGTCTCCGGGCGGCGGGATGGCTGCGTCGCATGCATCCCCGGCAGGGTTGATCGCGGAGCCCGAGGCGCCGTAGACCGGCGGCATGCCCACCTCCCGTCGCCTGGCGATCGCCCTCCTCGTCGTGAGCCTGCTGCCGCACGCAGCCTTCGCGCTGAGCGGACCCGGTACTCTGGTCTCCATCCGTCCGACGCGCATCGACGTCAAGGCGGCGCCCGGGCACGACAACGTCGTGCTGATCAGCGAGGCCGCCGGCACGGTGTCGATCGCCGACGGGAGCGGCGGGGCCGCGCTGCTGCAGCCGACGATCGAGTGCTCGGCCGTGAACGGCGTGGTGACGTGCCCGACGCGGCCGGTGCTGCGCGTCAAGCTGGGCGACGGCAACGACACGCTGGTGAATCTGACCTCGATCCGGGTCGTCGCGAAGGGCGGCTCGGGGGACGACACGCTGTACGGCGGCACCGGCGACGACCAGCTCGGCGGTGACAGCGGCAACGACGTGCTCTACGGGCGCGAGGGCAAGGACGAGCTCCGCGGCGGGACCGGCGACGACGTGCTCGACGGCGGCGCCGGCGCGGACCGCTTCGTCGGCCAGGGCGGCGACGACACCGTGTCCTACGCCGATCCCGGCGTCTGGCCCGTCGTCACGCGTGATCGCAAGCCCGACGACGGCGAGCCGAACGAGGGCGACAACGTCCTGCCGTCGGTCGAGCACGTGGACGTCCATCCCTTCAACTATCGTGCGGACGACGCCGTGGTCGCTCGTGGCGGGACGCTCCCGGTCGCCGCGCAGACCTGGCCCGCAGCGGGTGACTTCGATCTCGAGACGCGGCCCGAGGTCGGCATCCAGGCGCTCGCGTACTACGATGCCGACGGCAAGATGCGCGTCGCGGCGCGCCGCATCGGCGAGACCTCGTGGGTGCACACGCCGGCGCTCGCGACGGTCCACGTCAAGAGCTGGGATCAGCACCGCTTCATGGAGCTGGCGTTCGATCCCGACGGGCGGCTGCACGTGATCGGCAACATGCACGGCGTCTCGATCGGCCAGACGAACCTGATCGAGGAGTGGTGCTCGCCGCTGCAGTACTTCCGCACGCCGGATCCGGTCGACGACCCGGCCGACGTCCTGACGCTCGTGCGCTCCACGATGGTCTCGCCGAACGTCGACGTGCCGCTGCCGTTCGAGGACGTCACGACGTATCCCGGGTTCGTCTCCGACGGCGAGCGCTTCTTCTTCGTCTACCGCGACGGCTTCTCGAACGGCGGCGAGTGGTACGTGCACCAGCTGAATCGCACCACGGGGCAGTGGTTCAGTCCGAACGGCAATCAGCCGTGGTACTCCGGCGTGCGCAACGCGGCGCCGCCGCCGAGCGGCTTCCTGAACCCGCAGACCACCGGCTTCTACTTCGCTTTCGGCCTGCACGACGGCCGGTTCTGGATCGCGGGCTACGACGCATGGCTCTATGCCTCGAGCTGCGCCGCGACCGCGGTCGACGGGCGCTGCTCGATGTCGTGGATCACGACGGCGGACTTCGATCACTTCCACGACGTGGCCTCGGCGGAGCTGCAGACGCCGATCCTGCCGACGAACCGCAGTGCCGCAGCCGTGGTCGATCCGGCGCCGTACGGAGGGCTGTGGGGCAGCACGGTCGACTTCGACGAGCAGGGCCATCCGATGCTGGTCTACGGGCGTCACGCCGCGTCGCGCGTGAACGCCGAGGGCAAGCTCGAGGGCAACTACCAGGCGTACTTCGCGCGCTGGAACGGATCGCAGTGGCAGCGCGTCCAGCTGTCGAGCTGGCCGCAGTGGACGACGCGCTCGCCGTCGCTCGGCGTCATCCCGTCGATCGTCGGACCCGTCGTCGACGGCGGAGGGGTGTCGCACTGGTACGTGCGCATGACGGTGTTCGACGAGCCGCCGAACACGCGCAGCACCGGCTGGCTCGAGATCGATCTCGCCACGCTCGCGACCACCCCCGCACCCTCGTTCCAGCCGCCGACGACGTCGTGCGCGTCGGGCAGCACGGCGACGGTACAGCCGCCCGTGCAGTACCCGGACTGGATCGAGCCGCAGAACGGGATCGTCCTCGTGCCGCGCATCCGGCGCAGCAACGTGCGCCCGTACGGTCTCGGCGAGGAGGCGGGTGCCTACTACTACCTGAGCTGGAACGCGACCAGCGCCGAGCCGGTGCCGGCGAGCGTCGCGGGTGCGCCGCCGCTGGCCGATCCGCCGCTCGTCGCGCTGAGCGTGCGGCGTACGACCTGCGTCAAGTAGTCGGACGGGTCGCGCCCGCCGTCGGCGGATGCGACCCGTCCAC
>VGTK01000144.1 GCA_016874715.1 Deltaproteobacteria bacterium
GCTTCCGCTGCCGCACCGAGAGCCCGCGCGAGCCGCGGCGCTGCCAGAGCGCCACGGGCCGAGCGCGCGACGGCGCCGGTCGCCTCGCCGCCGGCCGACGTTCCGGTGTCCGCCGACGCCGCGGTCGAGCAGGTCGAGCGCTGGCTGAGCGCAACGAGTGCCGCGACCTCCGCGGTCGCGGGGGTCGGAGCCGCGCGCGCACAGGAGCTCGCGAAGTTCGGCCTCGAGACGATCGACGACCTGCTCTACCACCTGCCGTTCCGCTACGATGACCGCCGCCTCATGCGCCGCGCGGGCGAGCTGCAGGCCGGTGACACGGCGTCGGCGGTGCTGGAGATCCGCCGCCTCGACCAGCGCAACGTCGGCAAGGGCGGCAAGCGCGCGATCCTGTCTGCGATCGCCGGAGACGAGACCGGGACGGTCGAGCTGCTCTGGTACCACCAGATCCGCTGGTTCCGCTCCCGCCTGAAGGCCGGCCAGCGCTGGCTCGTGCACGGACGCGTGGAGCGGGGCTACGACTTCGCACTGCGCATCGTGCACCCGGAGCTCGAGGCGATGGACGAGGCCGAGGGGACCGACAGGCCGCTGCGCGTCGTGCCGGTGTACGAGAAGCCGACCGCGATGCCCGTCTCGACGATGCGGCGCGTCGTGCACGCGGCCGTCGACGCGGCCGCGCGGCTCGCGCCCGACGTCGTGCCGGCCGCTGCGCGCCGGCGTTACGGCCTGCCGCCGCTGGCGGACGCGCTGCGCGGCGTCCACAAGCCGGGGCCCGACGCCGACGCGACGGCGCTCGGTGCGGCGCGCTCGCTCGAGCATCGCAGCATCGTGTTCGACGAGCTCTTCCTCGTGCAGCTGGGCCTTCTGCTGCGCAAGGCGCAGGTCGCGCGCGAGCCGGGGATCGCGTTCGACGGCCCGGGCGAGCTCGCCGCGCGCATGACGGCGAAGCTGCCGTTCCCGCTGACCGGCGCGCAGGCGCGCGTCATCGAGGAGATCGCGCGCGATCAGCGCGCCGCCCACCCGATGCACCGCCTGCTGCAGGGGGACGTCGGCAGCGGCAAGACCGTGGTCGCGGTGGCGGCAGCGCTCCGTGCCATCGAGTGCGGCTGGCAGGCGGCGATCATGGCGCCGACGGAGCTCCTGGCGGAGCAGCACTGGAGCACGGTCCAGCGCGTCGCGGCGGGCCTCGACGTGAATCTCTGGTACCTGACGGGCGACGCGACGGCGGCCGACCGCCGCGCGGTCCTGCCGCGGCTCGTGGCGGGCGAACCGGGGCTCGTCGTCGGCACCCACGCGCTCATCCAGGAGGACGTCCGCTTCGCGAAGCTCGGGCTCGCGGTCATCGACGAGCAGCACCGCTTCGGCGTCATGCAGCGCGCCCAGCTCTCGAAGCGCGGCGACGGGCAGGGCGTCCCCGACGTGCTCCTCATGACGGCGACCCCGATCCCGCGTACGCTCGCGCTGAGCGTCTACGGCGACCTGGACCTGTCGTACATCGACGAGCTGCCGCCGGGGCGGAAGCCGGTCACGACCCGGGTGTTCGGCATGGCGCAGCGCAAGCGTGCCTACGAGCTGGTGCGCAAGGAGGTCGCGGCCGGACGGCAGGCGTACATCGTCTACCCGTTGATCGAGGAGTCGGAGGCGAGTGATCTGCGCGACGCGACGTCGGCCGCAGCGGAGCTCGCGAACGAGGTCTTTCCTGACCTGAAGATCGCGCTGGTGCACGGGCGCATCCCGTCCACGGAGCGCGACCAGCTGATGCGGGCCTTCAAGGCGGGCGAGTTTCACGTGCTGGTCGCGACCACCGTCATCGAGGTCGGCATCGACGTGCCGAACGCGAGCGTGATCGTCATCGAGCACGCGGAGCGCTTCGGCCTCGCACAGCTGCACCAGTTGCGCGGCCGGGTCGGGCGCGGCAGCGATGCCGCGTACTGCCTGCTGGTCGCGGACTGGGCGCAGTCGGCGGAGGCGAAGGAGCGGCTGCGCGTGATGACCGAGACCCGCGACGGGCTCCGCATCGCGGAGGCGGACCTCGCGATCCGCGGACCCGGGGCGCTGCTCGGCACGCGCCAGGCCGGCGTTCCGGACTTCCGCGTGGCGAACCTGCTGCGCGACGCGGCGATTCTCAAGGACGCGCGGCAGGCGGCCGCGGAAGTGCTCGCGGCGGATCCGGAGCTCGCGCGCCCGGAGTCGATGGCTCTGGCGCGCATGCTGGACGCCCGCTGGTCGGGCCGTCTGGGCCTCGCGCGGATCGGCTAGCGCACCGCCGCCGAGGTGAGAGCGCGCGAGGCGGGCCGCCCCTCGGGGCGGCCCGCCTCGCGTCGAGCTCCAGGCGTCAAGCCGCTCGCGCCGTGCTCGAGGTCCCGCCGCCCGACTTCGTCTCGATGCGCATCCCGTAGAACGAGCGGTGCGCGAAGAACATCGAGATCACGAAGAAGACGGCCGCGAGCACGAGGCTCAGGGTCTTGCCGGCCGGCGTCATGCCCATCTCGAGCGCGAGCTGCACGGCCAGAAGGCCGAACAGCGTCGTGAACTTGATGACCGGATTCATCGCGACCGACGAGGTGTCCTTGAACGGATCGCCGACGGTGTCGCCGACGACGGTCGCGTTGTGCAGCTCGGTGCCCTTCTCCTTGAGCTCCACCTCGACCAGCTTCTTCGCGTTGTCCCACGCGCCGCCGGCGTTCGCCATGAACAGCGCCTGATAGAGGCCGAAGATGGCGATCGAGATCAGGTAGCCGACGAAGAAGAACGGATCGAGGCAGGCGAAGGCGAGGGTCGAGAAGAACACCGTCATGAAGATGTTCAGCATGCCCTTCTGCGCGTACTGCGTGCAGATCTCGACCACCTTCTTCGAGTCCGCGACGGAGGCCTTCTCGGCACCATCGAGTTTGATGTTCTGCTTGATGAACTCGACCGCGCGGTAGGCGCCCGTGACCACCGCCTGGATGGTCGCGCCGGTGAACCAGTAGATGACCGCACCGCCGACGATCATGCCGAGCAGGAAGGGCGCGTTGAGGATCGACAGCTGCGCGACCTTCGCCGTGTCGGCGAGGCCGTTGGTCAGCACCATGATGATCGAGAAGATCATCGTCGTCGCGCCGACCACCGCCGTGCCGATCAGAACCGGCTTCGCGGTCGCCTTGAAGGTGTTGCCGGCGCCGTCGTTCTCCTCGAGGAAGTGCTTGGCCTTGTCGAAGTTCAGCTCGAAGCCGAAGTCGCGCTTCACCTCGGCCTTGATGTTCGGCAGGGTCTCGATGACGCTCAGCTCGTACACCGACTGCGCGTTGTCCGTGACCGGGCCGTAGGAGTCGACCGCGATGGTGACCGGGCCCATCCCCAGGAAGCCGAACGCGACCAGGCCGAACGCGAACACCGGTGCCGCGACGTGGGCCGCCTGCTCGAGGAAGAGCGGGGCCAGGCCGTCGTAGGCGACCAGGTAGGCGATGGCCATCAGGCCGGCGATCACGAGCCCGAGCCAGTAGGCGCTGAAGTTGCCCGCGACCAGCCCGGACAGCACGTTCAGCGACGCGCCGCCCTCACGGGACGAGACGACCACTTCCCTCACGTGACCGGACTCGGTCGAGGTGAAGATCTTGACCGCCTCCGGGATGACCGCGCCGGCGAGCGTGCCGCAGGTGATGATCGTCGACAGGATCCACCACAGCGAGGTGTTGCCGTTGATGTCCGGGATGAGGATCGCGGAGACGATGAACGTCAGCACGACGCTGACGACCGAGGTGAGCCACACCAGGAAGGTGAGCGGCGCCTCGAAGTTCATCTTGTCGGCGCTGGCGTAGCGCGACGCCGCGATGGACTCGTTGATCAGGTAGGAGAGACCGCTCGCCAGCACCATCACGATGCGCATGACGAAGATCCACACCAGGAGCTGGACCTGGACCACGGGCTCGTGCGCGATGGCGAGCACGATGAACGTGATCAGCGCGACGCCGGTGACACCGTAGGTCTCGAACCCGTCGGCGGAAGGCCCGACCGAGTCACCCGCGTTGTCGCCCGTGCAGTCGGCGATGACGCCAGGATTGCGCGCGTCGTCTTCCTTGATGTTGAAGACGATCTTCATCAGGTCGGAGCCGATGTCGGCGATCTTCGTGAAGATGCCGCCCGCGATGCGCAGCGCCGAGGCGCCGAGCGACTCGCCGATCGCGAAGCCGATGAAGCACGGGCCGGCGCTCTCGGCGGGCACGAAGAGCAGGATCACGAGCATGATCAGCAGCTCCGTGCTGATCAGCACCATGCCGATGCTCATGCCCGCCTTCAGCGGGATCGCGTAGGTCGGGAAAGGCTTGCCCTTGAGGCTCGCGAACGCGGTCCGCGAGTTGGCGAACGTGTTGATGCGGATGCCGAACCACGCGACCCCGCAGCTGCCCGCGATGCCGATCAGGCTGAAGATCAGGATGGTGACGACCTTCATCGCCTCGAGGTGACGCAGCCAGCCGAAGTACGCGACGATGATCGCGCCGATGAAGACCTCGAGGATCAGGATGAACTTGATCTGCGTGACGAGGTACGTCTTGCAGGTCTCGTAGATCAGCTCCGAGATCTCGCCCATCGACTTGTGCACGGGCAGCTTCGCGATCTGCGAGTACATCACGATGCCGAACACGAAGCCGACGAGGCTGATGAACATGCCGACCAGCAGCACGTTGTGTCCGTTCGTGCCGAGGAACGACACCGACGAGAAGTCGGGCAGCACGATCCTCGACTCGTCCGCGTGCGCGAGTCCGGCGCCGGCCAGGACGAGGAGAGTGGTCCACAGGAGCGCAGCGACGCGGCGGGACGCACTCCGGGTCCACGACACGAGCCTGCGCTGGGCAGATTGATCCGAGAACACGACGGTCGCCTCCTTCCAAAATCGTCGACGCGCGGCAACCTTCGTTCCCGCGTGCCGAAACAGGATTTCGAGGGGTTGGCCGCCCGCCGGGAAGGTCCTGGATTCGTCCTCGATCGACGCTTCCGGGATCCGGCGAACGCTTCAGCGCAGCCTCGCGCTCGAGCGGACGAACCGCTCGCGGCGCTAGACGGTCTAGCACGAGCCGCGACGCTCGTCGAGGCCGATTCGGCCCGGAGGCCGCTCGATGACGCGCTGCGCGAGGCTTCTTCGCGGGCGCGGATCGCACCCGTCGTCGCGCTGGCGTCCGGTCAGGGCACGGCGGCACCATTCCGGCCCGCAGGACCTTGTGCTAACCACTCGAGCTCAGCAGCCGGCGAGGTCGTCCGGGAAGTCGCGAGGAGGGGCGCAGGACGTGAAGGGAAGGGGCGGCGCGGTGCCGCGGGTCAAGGGACGCAACGCTTCGGCTGCCCTGGCCGTTCGGCCCGCGAGGCGGGACGAGATCGGCGTCGCTCTGGTCGGCTGGGGAACGATCGGCTCGGGCGTGATCAAGCTGCTCGAGGATCGTCGCCGGGAGATCGACGCGCGGCTCGGGGCGCGGCTGCGGCTCGTCGGCGTGGCCGACATCGACCTCAAGCGCAAGCGCGAGGTCGAGGTGTCGCGCGCGCTGCTGACCAGCCGCACGCAGGAGCTGATTCGCGACCCGAAGGTCGACGTCGTGATCGAGCTCATGGGCGGCCTCGAGCCGGCCCGTACGTTCGTGCTCGACGCCATCGCGCACGGCAAGTCGATCGTGACCGCCAACAAGGCGCTGCTGGCCCACCACGGCACCGAGATCCTCGCGGCGGCCGAGGCGCGCGGCGTCGGCTGCCGGTTCGAGGCGAGCGTCGGCGGCGGCATCCCGATCATCCGCACGCTGCGCGAGGCGCTGGCGGCGGACCGCCAGACCGCCGTCTTCGGCATCGTGAACGGGACCTCGAACTACATCCTGAGCACCATGGCCGCGGCCGGCCGGAGCTTCGCCGAGGTCCTGGCGGATGCGCAGAAGGCCGGCCTCGCCGAGGCCGATCCCACCTACGACGTCGACGGCATCGACGCGGCCCACAAGCTCACGCTGCTCGTGCAGCTCGCGTTCGGGGTGCGCGTGGCGCTCGACGCGGTGCACACCGAGGGGATCCGCGACGTCGACGCCAGCGACATGGAGTACGCGCGGGAGCTCGGCTACGCGATCAAGCTGCTGGCGATCGCGAAGGACCACGGCAACGCGATCGAGGCGCGCGTGCATCCCACGATGATCCCGGCGCACGATCCGCTGGCCGCGGTGTCGGGCGCGTTCAACGCGGTGTGCGTCCACGGCGACGCCCTGGGCCGCTCGATGTACTACGGGCAGGGCGCGGGCATGATGCCGACCGCGACCGCGGTGGTGGCGGACGTGATCGACGTCGCGCGCGACCTGCGCGAGCTCGGACGCCCGCGGCTCGCGCCGCTCGGCTACCCGATCGCGCGACAGCGCGTCGCGAAGGTGCGACCGATCGGCGACGTGATGAGCGAGTTCTACCTGCGCGTGCACGCGCAGGACGAGCCCGGCGTGCTGGGGCGGATCGCAAGCCTGCTCGGGCAGCAGAAGATCTCGATCGCTTCCGTCGTGCAGCGCGCGCGATCGAGCGGTGGCGTCGTCCCGATCGTCATCCGTACGCACGAGACGCGCGAGCGCGACCTGCGCCGCGCGCTCGATCGTGTCGCGAAGATGCCGAGCGTCCGCGGCAAGCCGGTCGCGATCCGCATCGAAGAGAACCCGGGCTGACGGGGCAGGAGGGAGGCAGGATGGACCGCAATCTCGCCCTCGAGGTCGTCCGGGTGACCGAGGCGGCAGCGCTCGAGTCGGCGCGCCTGATGGGTCGCGGTGATGCGACCGCGGTCGACCGTGCCGCCGGCGCGGCGATGCGGCGCGCATTCCATGCGATGGACGTCGACGCGACGGTGGTCGTCGGCGAGGGGCGCGAGGGCGAGGTCGAGGGCCTCTACGTCGGCGAGCGCATCGGTGCGGGCGGCGCGCCGATCGACGTGGCGCTCGACGCGCTCGAGGGCGCGACGGTCTGCGCCACCGGTGGCGCCAACGCCCTGTCGATCATCCTGATCGCCGAGCGCGGCCGCATCCTGTGGTGTCCCGAGACGTACATGGACAAGCTCGCGGTCGGCCCCGAGGGCAAGGGGGTCGTGAGCCTCGACAGGCCGCCGCAGGAGAACCTGCGCGCGCTCGCCGAGGCGAAGGGTGTCTACGTCGAAGACCTGACCGTCGTGGTCCTCGACCGGCCGCGCCATGACGGCCTGATCGACCAGGTGCGGCGCGCCGGTGCGCGCGTGCAGATCCTCGCCGACGGCGACCTGGCGGCGGGCATCGCGGCGGCGCGTCCCGGCAGCGGCATCGACATCCTGCTTGGGGTGGGCGGCGCGCAGCAGGGCGTGCTCGCCGCCGGCGCCATCATGGCGCTGGGCGGCGAGTTCCAGGGCCGATTCCGCCCGCGCAACGACGACGAGCGCGGCCGGCTCCGCGAAGCCGGCATCGGCGACCTGTCGCGGGTCTGCGGGCCCAGCGATCTGGTCGGCGACAACGTGATGTTCGCCGCGACCGGCGTCACGAACGGACACCTGCTCTCGGGCGTGCGCTACTTCCGCGGCGGTGCCGCGACCAACTCGGTGGTGATGCGCTCACGCACCCGCACCGTTCGCTGGATCGAGGCGCACCACCGCTTCGACTTCAAGCCGGAGTACTGACACATGGCGTGGGTGACGTGCAGGCGCGAGGGCGCCATTGCCGAGCTGACGATCGAGCGCGCGGACAAGCTCAATGCGCTCGACCACGAGACCCTGCTGGAGCTCCGCGCGGCGATCGCCGCGCTGCAGCGTGATCCGGCCCGGGTCGTCGTTCTGGCGAGCGCGGGTGACCGCGTGTTCGTGGCGGGTGCGGACATCGCGGGGATGTCGCAGATGACCGTCGAGCAGGCACGGGCGTTCTCGCAGCTCGGCCACGAGACATTCGACGCGCTCGAGGCTCTGCCGAGCGTCGTGCTCGCCGTCGTTCAGGGGGCCGCGCTCGGCGGGGGCTGTGAGCTGCTGCTCGCGTGCGATCTCGCGATCGCCGGCGAGAAGGCGCGCTTCGGCCAGCCCGAGACCAACCTCGGCCTGATCCCCGGCTTCGGCGGCTGCTCGCGCCTGCTGCGGCGCGTCGGCGTCGGCCTCGCGCGCGAGCTCGTCTATGGCGGACGCCTCATGACCGCGGAGGAAGCCCAGCGAGTCGGCCTGGTGCAGCGCGTGGTGCCGCAGGCGGAGCTCCGGGATGCGGCACGGAGCTGGGCCGACGAGCTCGCGGCGCGGCCGCCTCTCGCGCTGGCGCGTGCCAAGGCCGCCATGCAGGCGGCCGAGACGAGCGACGCGCGCAGCGCCGCGCGGGTCGAGATCGAGGCCTTCGCCAGCCTGTTCGCGGCGGAGGACACGCGGGAGGGGCTGGCCGCGTTTCTCGGCAAGCGCGCGGCGACGTTCCGGGGCGCCTGACCCGGCGCCGGTCGGGCCCCTTGCCCAGTCGCAGCCCGCGCCGTTATAGGTGACGGGTCGCATGGACCGCCCCGCACGAATCCTCGTGGCCAAGCCGGGTCTGGACGGGCACGACCGTGGCGCCAAGATCATCGCCCGCGCCCTTCGCGACGCGGGCCTCGAGGTCATCTACACGGGTTTGCACCAGACCCCCGAGATGATCGTCGAGGCGGCCTTGCAGGAGGACGTCGATGGCATCGGCCTGTCGATCCTGTCGGGCGCCCACCTGGTGCAGTTCCCCTCGGTGATCGACCTGCTGCGCGAGCGCAACGCGAGCGACATCAAGGTCTTCGGCGGCGGGATCATTCCGGAGGACGACATCGTGACGCTCGGCAAGCTGGGCGTGGCGAAGGTCTTCACCCCCGGTGCGACGACCCAGGAGATCATCGACTGGGTGAAGCAGAACATCCCGCCGCGCGCGGTCGACTGAGAACGCACGAGGTCCGAGGGCCGTCTTCCCGGTGGCGACCGGCACCCTGCGTGCGGACGACCCGCCGTACGGAGACGCGAAACAATGGAACAATCGAGGGGGCTGGTGATCGTCGGCGGTGGACCGGCGGGCTCTGCGACCGCGATCGCCCTGGCGCGTGTCGCGCCCGCCTTGGCCGCGCGCACCCTGCTGCTCGACCGCGCCGCGTTTCCGCGTGACAAGACCTGCGCGGGGGGGCTCATCCCGCAGACGCTGTCGATTCTGCGCGAGCTCGGTGTCGAGCTGACGGTCCCCGCGGTGCGCGTCGACCACGCGCGCGTCGATGTCGCCGGCGAGCGCATCGACGTCGACAGCCCCGGCTGCTGCTGGGTGATCCGGCGCCGCGAGTTCGACGCGATGCTGCTCGAAGCGGTGCGCGGGCACGGCGTCGAGGTTCGCGAGTCGGTGCGTGTGCGCGGCGCGCGCCGCGACGGCGACCGCATCGTGCTCGACACCGACTGCGGCGAGATTCGTGCCCGCGCCGTGGTGGGCGCGGACGGCTCGGGAAGCCTCGTCCGCCGCTCGTTGGTCACGGCGGCGGAGGGCTGGCTCGCGCGCGCCGTCATGTGCGACGTGCCGATCGCAGCCGACGAGGCACCATCGCGCTTCGAGTTCGATTTTCGCGCGGTGCCCGAGGGGCTGGCGGGCTACGCGTGGTCCTTTCCCTGCCTGATCGACGGACGGCCGCACTGGAACGTCGGCGTCTACTCGCTCGCGCGACGTGGCGAAGGGGCTCGCCTCGGCCGTCTGCTCGACGAGCGCGCGCAAGGGCGGGAGCTACCCCGCAAGGCGCACCCGATCCGGCTGTACCGGGGTCGCGAGGCGATGTCCGCCCCGGGGGTTCTGCTGGTCGGCGACGCAGCCGGGGTGGACGCGCTGCTGGGCGAGGGGATCTCGTTCTCGCTGCAGTTCGGGCAGCTCGCGGCCCGGACGCTCGCGGAGGGCTTCGCGGCTGGCGATCTGCGCTTCGCCAACTACGATCGCACCGTGCGCCGGTCGGCGATGGGCCGCAAGCTCCGCCGGCTGGGCTTCGCCGCACGCATGATGTACGGGCCCGCGGGTCCGCTCTGGTTCCGGGTCGCGCGTCTCAGCCGCCGCGCGCAGATCACCGGTATGAACTGGTACAACGGGGTGGCACACTGAGTTGGCCGTCGGCCCTTCAACCACGGCCCGCCACGGGTCGAGCATCGGCGGTCAAACCCGATCCACGGAGGAAGAAATGGCAGAAGCAGTCATCGTTTCGGCGACGCGTACCGCGATCGGGTCGATGGGCGGCGCGCTTTCGGGACAGCCCGCGACGACCCTGGGCGCGGTCGCGATCCGCGAGGCGCTCAAGCGCGCGGGCGTCGAGGGCAAGGAGGTCGGCGAGGTGATCCTCGGCAACGTTCTGGCCGCCGGCCTCGGCCTCAACGCTGCGCGCGTCGCGTACCTCGAGGCGGGACTCCCGAAGGAGGTGCCCGGCTACGGCATCAACAAGGCGTGCGGGTCGGGCCTCAAGGCGGTCGCCAACGCCGCCGCGGGGGTCCTGCTCGGCGAGTACGACGTCGCCCTCGCCGGTGGCATGGAGAGCATGTCGAACGCGCCGCACCTGCTGCAGAAGGCCCGCTACGGCTACCGCCTCGGTCACGGCGAGCTGCTCGACTCGATGATCAGCGACGGGCTGTCGTGCCCGATCACGCACGTGCACATGGGCATCACCGCCGAGAACGTCGCGGCCAAGTACGAGATCAGCCGGGCCGAGCAGGACGAGTTCGCGGCTCTGAGCCAGGCCAAGGCCGCGGCGGCGCAGGCGAACGGAAAGTTCCGCGCCGAGATCGTGCCGGTCGAGGTTCCGGGCAAGAAGAAGGGCGAGACCGCACAGTTCGCCGTCGACGAGTTCCCGCGTGCCGACACCACTGCCGAGAAGCTCGCCGGGCTGCGCGCCGCGTTCAAGAAGGACGGCAGCGTCACCGCGGGCAACGCGTCGGGCATCAACGACGGCGCGGCAGCACTGGTCGTGATGAGCGACACGGCGGCGAAGGACCGAGGGTTGAAGCCCCTCGCGAGGATCCGCGGCTGGGCCGCGGCGGGCGTCGATCCGTCGATCATGGGCATGGGCCCCTGGCCGGCGGTCGAGAAGGTTCTCGCGAAGACCGGCGTCAGGAAGGAGCAGGTCGGGCTCTTCGAGCTCAACGAGGCGTTCGCTGCGCAGTCGCTCGGCGTGCTGCGCGAGCTCAAGCTCGACACGAGCAAGGTCAACGTGAACGGCGGCGCCATCGCGCTCGGCCACCCGATCGGTGCGAGCGGCGCGCGCGTGCTGGTCACCCTGCTGCACGCGATGCAGGACCGCGACGTGAACCTGGGAATCGCGTCGCTCTGCATCGGCGGCGGCCAGGGCATCGCGATGCTCGTGGAGCGCTGAGCGCGCGGGTTTCGTTCGTCGGCGGGGACGGCGCGCGACGGGCGCCGTCCCCGCTCTTTCCTGTCGCGGGGGACAACACCGTGGCGTGCCGGACGGGAGGTCTGCCGTTGCGAGTCGCTGCGTTCTTCGACATCGACGGGACGCTCGTCTTGGTGAACACGGCGCCGCTGTACGCGCGCTACATGCGCCGGCACGGACGGGCACGGCGCCGCGACCTGATTCGCATGGCGTATTACCTGCTGCAGTACCGTCTGAACGTGCTCGACATCGACCGCGCCTTCGAGCGCGCGAGTGACCTGATCCGTGGTCAGGACGAGGCCGAGATCAAGGCCTTCTGCGAGCGCTGGTACGACGAGGTGGTACGCGGCTACCTCGTGCCCGGGATGCTCGAGCGCGTCGAGCACCACCGGCGCGCCGGGCACGAGCTGGTGCTCCTGTCGAGCAGCACGAGCTACCTCGCGGAGCCGCTGGCGCGCGATCTCGGCGTCGAGCACCTGCTGGTGACGCGTCTCGAGGTGGTCGACGGGCGATTCACCGGACGTGCCGTCCGGCCGGTCTGCTACGGCCGTGGCAAGGTCCACTGGGCGCGCAGGTTCGCGGGCGAGCGCGACGTGGACCTGGCGGAGAGCTACTTCTACACCGACTCGGTGACCGACGTGCCGGTGCTCGAGCTCGTCGGCCACCCGCGCGTGGTCAACCCCGACCGCCTGCTGCGGCGCGAGGCGCGGCGCCGCGGCTGGGAGATCGTCGATGCGGGGGGGCGCCGTGGCGCGAGCTGAGGGGCGACGGCGCGGGCGTGGCGGCGCATCCCGTCGCGGGTGGTGGCTCGCGGCGCCGGCCCTTGTCCTCGCCGCCTGGGCCGCCTTCTCGGCGACGCTCGCCCTGATTGGCGACGAGCGGCCGCTTGCCCCTGCGGTCGATGTTCGGCTCTCGGCCCGGGTCGATGGGCAGCGCGCGCTGGCGCCCGCGCCGCCCGGAGTCCCGCCCGTTGCCACCGCCCCGCTGGTGCTGCCGGCGGAGGCGTCGTCTGCCGCCGCGGCGGGGGCTTCGCCCGGCGACCTGCCCGCCGTCGTTCCGGCGTCGCCGACGGCGACGCCCGCGTCGCGTGCAGCGGCCGACGGTGCCGCCGTGCGCAAGGTCAAGCCAAAGCGTGCCCCGAAGGAGTCGCTCACCGAGCAGGACCGGCGCGCACTCGACGCGCTGGTCGAGCAGGCGGGGAAGAACGCACGCTGACGAATCCGCCGCACGCGCGCAGCTCCGGAGAGGCCGCTTGCCGAAGCGGCCCGCCGGGTCTACAACGCGATCCCTTCCGACAGTTCGTGGTTCGAGGTCGACATCGTCCGTCGCGCACGGCGCGCAGCACTCCGGAGGTTTGGCGGTGAGTGAGGAATCGTTCGGCTCGGGACGCGTTCCGCCGCAGAGCATCGAGGCGGAGGAGGCCGTTCTCGGCGCGATCCTGCTGGACAATCGCGCCCTCGACCGCGCCAACGAGATCGTGCAGGCGGACGACTTCTACCGCGAGTCGCACCGCCGCATCTTCCGGGCGTTGAACGACCTCGACGACCGCCGCGAGCGCGCCGACGTCATCACGCTGGCCGAGTGCCTGAAGCGGCGCGGCGACCTCGAGGCGGTCGGCGGTGCCGCCGCGCTGGCAGAGCTCGTCGAGCGCACCGCGACGGCGGCGAACGTCGATCTCTACGCGCAGATCGTGAAGGACAAGGCGGTGCTCCGTGCGCTCATGGAGGCATCGAACGACATCGCGCAGCGCGCGGCGTCCGGTGCGGGGGACGTTTCGGAGTTTCTCGACGACGCCGAGCGCATGATCTTCGAGATCAGCCAGCGCAAGATCCGGCAGCCGTACGCGAAGATCGAGTCGATCATCGTGCAGTCGATCAAGACGATCGAGGCGCTGTACGAGAAGAAGGAGGCGGTCACCGGTGTTCCGACCGGGTTCTACGAGCTCGACCGCATGACGTCGGGTCTGCAGCCGGCCGACCTCATCATCGTCGCCGGACGCCCGTCGATGGGCAAGAGCGCCTTCGCGACCAACATCGCGCAGTATGCGGCCGCGAACTGCGGCGGCAAGGCGGTGGTCATCTTCTCGCTCGAGATGTCGAAGGAGTCGCTCGTGCTGCGCATGCTGTGCGGCGAAGCGCGCGTCGACGGCGGCAAGGTCCGTACCGGGTACCTGGGGGATCGCGACTTTCCCCGGCTCGCGATGGCCGCGGGAAGGCTTGCCGACCTGCCGTTCTACATCGACGACACGCCGGCGCTGTCGATCCTGGAGATGCGCGCCAAGTCGCGACGCCTGCAGCGCGAGCGGGAGAAGGAGGGTGGGCTCGCGCTCATCGTCGTCGACTACCTGCAGCTGATGCGCTCGCACAAGGACGTCGACAACCGCGAGCAGGAGATCTCGCTGATCTCGCGCTCGCTGAAGGCGCTTGCCAAGGAGCTGGCGGTGCCGGTCATTGCGTTGTCGCAGCTCAACCGTGCCGTCGAGTCACGCGCCGACAAGCGACCGATGATGTCCGACCTGCGCGAGTCGGGCGCCATCGAGCAGGACGCCGACGTGATCGCCTTCGTCTACCGCGACGACTTCTACAACAAGGCCTCTCCGGACGAGGGCACCGCCGAGATCATCATCGCCAAGCAGCGCAACGGGCCGCAGGGCAACGTCAAGCTCGCCTTCCGCAAGGAGTTCACGACCTTCGAGAACCTGAGCTCGCGCGAGGACGACGACCAGGCGCCGCAGTTCGACGAGGCGGAGCTGTAGGGGCGAGGGGGCACGCGGGGGGTCGCAGCGTGACTTCTACGGCCGGCGTAGCGGCCCGGTGAGGAGGCCGGTGCAGAGGGTCGTCGGGTCGGGGGCGGTGGCGAGGGCGGAGATCATGGCGACGGCGTCGGCACCGGCGTCGAGCACCGCGGGCGCGGTGTCGGGGGTGATGCCGCCGATCGCGACGATCGGGATGCGGATCGCCGCACGCACGGCGCGCAGCCCGTCGAGCGTCCGCGGCGTGAGCGCGTCGGCCTTGCTGACGGTCGCGAACATCGGGCCGAAGCCGACGTAGTCGGCACCTCCGGCCTCGGCGGCGCGCGCCTCGGGCGCGTCGTGGGTCGAGACCCCGATGACGAGCCGATCGCCCGCCACGCGCCGCGCGGCGGCCAGCGGGAGGTCGTCCTGGCCCAGGTGGACGCCGGCGGCGCCGCTCGCGAGGGCGATGTCGAGCCGATCGTTCACGATCACGCGACAGCCGACCGCAGCGGCTCGTGCGACCACCTCGACGGCGAGATCGAGCAGCACTCCGCCGGGGGCGTGCTTCCAGCGCAGCTGCACGCAGGGGGGGCGGGCGCGCAGCACGGCGTCGAGCAGGGCGAGCAGGTCCCTCGGGTCGCCGGCGGTGTCGAGGATCGGGTAGAGCGGCGCGCAAACGAAAGCGGGCCCTCGCTGGTGCGACGGCCCGCCTTTCGGTTCGGACGTTCCGCTCAATCCCGCCGCTTGAGCGGCATCGTCATGCCGGGGACGCCGCGGCCGCCGCGCGACAGGTTCGCGTTCGGCAGGAACGGGAACATGCGGCCCCACGGCTTCTTGCGCCAGGAACCCGACGGCGTCGGCGGCACGAAGGGCTGCGTCGGCGTCGGCGTCGCGAGTGCGGTGGGCGTCGGCGTTCCGGTGACCGTCGGCGTGGCCGTACGCAGCGGCGTCGGCGTCGGCGGCACGAACGGCGAGGTCGGCGTCGGCGTCGGCGGCACGAACGGCGAGGTCGGCGTCGGCGTCGGCGGCACGAACGACGAGGTCGGCGTCGGCGTCGCCAGCGGTGGCGT
>VGTK01000145.1 GCA_016874715.1 Deltaproteobacteria bacterium
CGCGGCGGCGCTGCTTCACGCAGCGGCGCTGGCCGGCGCCGCCTGGCAGTGGCGACGCGAGGGCCGCGGGCTCGAGGGCGACCTCCTGGCGATGCTCACCGGCGCGACGGTCACGTCCACCGAGCGCGGGCCACACGCTGGCGGCGCGATGACCACGGGGTTGCCGCCAGCGAACCTGGTGCTCGTGACGATCGACACGCTGCGCGCCGACCACCTCGACGACAGGCGGATGCCGCGTACCGCGGCGCTCGCGCGCGACGGCACGCAGCTCACGCAGGCGTTCGCGTCGTCGTCCTGGACGCTGCCCGCGCTCGCGTCGCTCATGACCGGGCTGCCCGCGGCACGGCACGGCGCCGGTGCGCCGCGCGGTGCCGATCCGCTGTCGCGCGCGCCGCTCGACCCGGCCCGCACGACGCTCGCGACGCGGCTGCGCGCGGCCGGCTTCGCCACGCGCGCCGTCGTGACCAACCCGTACCTCGGCCTCGGCTACGGCCTCGGCGCCGGCTTCGACGCGTACGAGAACGTCACGCTCGAGAGCGAGACGGTGCTGACCCTCGAGCCCACCGCCGGCTTCCGCACGCTCGCGCGCGTGGCGCCGGCGCTCGTGGTCGACGATCGCGGCGACGCAGTCACCGCACGGGCCGCACGCTTCCTGCGGTCGCGCCCGCCCGGTCGCTTCTTCCTGTGGCTGCACTACCTCGACCCGCACGCTCCGTACGACGGTGCGACGCGGAGCTTTCGCGACGAGCTGCTCGCCGGTGGCGGCGTCACGACGCGCCTGCCGCGCATGGCGCAGCTCCGTGCGGGCGAGATCCGCCCCGACACCGCGGGGCGTGCGGAGATGCGTACGGCGTACGCGCGCGCGGTCCGCTTCGCCGACGACCAGGTGGGGCGGATCGTCGACCTGCTCGAGGAGACGGGTCTCGCGCACGGCACGTTGCTGGTCGTCACTGCGGACCACGGCGAGGAGCTCTGGGACCGCGGCGGAGTCGAGCACGGGCACACGCTGCACGACGAGGTGGTGCGGGTGCCGCTCGCGCTGCGCTGCCACGGCTGCGTGCCCCGCGGTGTGCGGATCGACGTGCCGGTGGGGACCGCGGCGCTCGCGCCGACGCTGCTCGATCTGCTCGGGGTCGCCGGCAGCGGTGCGTACGCCGACGACGACGCGGCGCTGGCTGCGGCGAACGGCTTCGCGCCGCTCCTGCGCGGCGAGGCGTGGGCCCCGGTACCGGTCGTCAGCGAGAATCTGCTCTTTGCCGAGGACCGCATCGCGCTCCGCACCGCGCGGCACACGTACGTCACGTGGCCGACCGGCAAGGAGGAGATCTACGACCGCGCACGCGATCCGCGGGAGCTGCGCGACCTCGCTGCGCGCGAACCGCTGCTGCGGCGGCACCGCGCGCTGCTCGCTGCCGCGCGGGGCGCGTGGCCCGCCGCGACGGGCGGCGCGCCGAGCGACGGTGTGTCGGCGGGCGGTGCGTTGGCGCGCGGTGTGTCGTCTGGCGGTGCGGCGTCTGGCGGTGCATCCGCGTCGGGCAGAGCGAGCGCGGCAGCCGCGCGCCTGCGCCGGTCGCTCGCGGCTCTCGGCTACGTCGAGTGACCTGCCGCCGTCACCCGGTCCGGCCCACCGTCGAGTCGAGGCGCTTGCCGATCGTGTCCTTGTCCACCGGCAGGTGCAGCTTCTGCATCATGACGGGGTACGAATCGAGGGGCGGGACCGGGTCGAGCCGGTCGATCTTCGGGACGCGCGCCGTCGCGCGCTCGATCGCCGGCGCGAGGCGCTCGGCCTTCCGTCGCTCGTGCGCGTCGTGGCGCGCCTTGAAGTCGGGCTGGATGCGGCTCGCGAACAGCTCCAGCGACTCGCAGATGTGCTCGTGGCGGTTGTTGCCGCCCTGCTGGATGAAGATCACCTGGTCGACGCCCATCGCCTCGAACTTCTCGAGGTTCGCGCGCACCTGCTCGACGTTGCCGATGCCGCCCGTCGGCGCGTAGATCTGGTTGCCCTTCCGCTTGAAATCGGCCCAGACGTCGAAGCGCCCGGGGACGTGCGTGCCCGTGATGTAGTAGTGCGCGAGCGCGTAGCCGAAGAACTGGAAGCCCTCGAGGCCGCGCTGCAGCGCCGTGTCGGCGTCCTCGTGGCACATGAAGCCGGTGACCATCGCGACGTTCGGATTGACGGCCTGCCCGATCGGCTCGCACTCCCTCTCGAAGGTCTCGTAGTACTCCTCGATCCAGTACTTCGCCTCGCCCGGATCGACGAAGGCGAACGTGAGCGCACCCATGCCGAGCTTCGCCGCGAGCCGGATCGTCGCGCGGTTCGAGCACGCGACCCACAGCGGCGGGTGCGGCCGCTGCACCGGCTTCGGCACCACGTTGCGGTGCGGCATCGAGAAGAACCGCCCCTGGTGGCCGGGGTAGGGGTTCGCGGCGAGCATCTTTGCCGTCTCGCGGACGGCCTCCTCCCACGCCTCGCGCTTGCGCAGCGGGTCGACGCCGAAGCCCTCCAGCTCGATGCGTGCGCTGGACTCGCCGGTGCCCCAGTCGACCCGGCCGTGGCTCACGAGGTCGAGCGTCGCGATGCGCTCGGCGACGCGCGCCGGGTGGTTGTAGCCGGGCGGCATCAGCGTGATGCCGTGTCCGAGGCGGATGTTCTTCGTCCGCTGGCTGCAGGCCGCGAGGAAGACTTCGGGCGCGGACGAGTGCGAGTACTCCTCGAGAAAGTGGTGCTCGACCTCCCACGCGTAGTCGATGCCCAGGCGGTCGGCCAGCTCGACCTGGTCGAGCGCGTCCTGGAACAGCTTCAGCTCGTCGCCGTCGTTCCACGGTCGCGGGATCTGGTGCTCGTAGAAGATGCCGAACTTCATGATCGATGCACTCCTTTGGTGCGCGACGCGGCGCGCGACTCGGCCGGCTTGGCGGCCGGCGAGACCAGCGCGAGCAACCCGCCGAGGGTGAAGCGGACGAGCCCGTCGACGAGCGGCGCGCGCTGCCGTGCACGCTCGCGGGCCGGTAGGTCGAGGTAGCGCAGCACGGTCGCGAGGGTCGTCGCGGTGACGAGCTCCGCGGCGAGCAGCAGCGCGTCGTCGTGCGCGACGCGACCGAGGCCCGCGCGGTGGTAGTCGTCCGCGAGGCTCTCGATCCAGCGGCGGTGGTTGTCGCGCAGGTAGGCGCGGACGCGCGGGTCCGTGCTCTCGCGCTCGCGCATCGCGATCCGGAACAGGTCGTCGTCCTGCTCGGCGACGCGGAACACCGTCTCGAACGAGTGGCGCGCGATCTCGCCGGGCTCGCGTTCGGGCCGCGGCTGGTGGGCTTCCTGCACCATGGCGCGGAACGTCCGCGCGTGCTCCTCGAGGATCGCCAGCAGGAGGTCCGTCTTGTCGCGGAACTGGTGGTAGAACGATCCGACCGAGACCTGCGCCGGGACGAGGATGTCCTCCTTCAGGTTCGTGCCGGTGTGCCCCTTGCGCGCGAACGCGCGGCGTCCGATGGCGAGCAGCCGCGCGCGGGTCTGCTCGCGCGAGGTGGCGCGAGCGGTCGGACCCAGCCGGACAGGGGTCGCTCTGTGCATGGGAGCTAGAATGAAAGTTCTAGAAATACGAGTCCAGCACGAGTGCGCGTCCGGTCGCACGCGGGCGTCGAGCGGACGCGCGCCGCGCCGCGACCATGGTCGAACCCCGGGCGCCGCGTCGTGACCGCGGTCGAATCCCCGGAACCGCTCTGCTAGCGTCGCGGGGATGACCGGAGCCGACATCCGCCAGGGATTTCTCGAGTTCTTTCGCGGACATGACCACCTGATCGTGCCGAGCGCGCGCATCGTGCCCGAGAGCGATCCGTCGCTCATGTTCACCAACGCCGGCATGGTGCCGTTCAAGAACTGCTTCCTCGGCGCGGAGAAGCCGCGCGCCCCGCGCATCGCCGACGTTCAGAAGTGCCTCCGCATCTCCGGCAAGCACAACGACCTCGAGGACGTCGGGCGCGACGTCTACCACCAGACGTTCTTCGAGATGCTCGGCAACTGGTCGTTCGGCGACTACTACAAGCCCGAGGCGATCGAGTGGGCCTGGGACCTGCTCACCAAGGTCTGGCAGCTCGACAAGAGCCGGCTCTACGCGACGGTGTTCGAGACCGACGACGAGGCCGAGAAGCTGTGGCCGAAGGTGACCGATCTCCCGGCGTCGCGCGTGCTGCGCTTCGGCGCCAAGGACAACTTCTGGGAGATGGGCGAGACCGGCCCGTGTGGGCCGTGCTCCGAGATCCACTACGACCGCGGCGAGGGCATGTGCGACCTGCCCGCCGGCCACACGTGCGGCGTCAACTCCGGCTGCGCGCGGTACATGGAGATCTGGAACCTGGTCTTCATCCAGAACAACCGCGAGCCCGACGGTCGCCTGTCGGACCTGCCGGCCAAGCACGTCGACACCGGCATGGGCCTCGAGCGCGTCACCGCCGTCCTGCAGGGCACGAACGGCAACTACGATACGGACCTGCTGCGCGGCATGATCGCCGTCGCGGAGGACCGCGCCGGCAAGCGGTACAGCGGTGGCATGAGCGACGCCGACGTCGCATTCCGCGTCATCGCCGACCACGGCCGCGCCGTGGCGGTGATGATCGCCGACGGCCTCCTGCCCTCGAACGAGGGCCGCGGCTACGTGCTGCGCCGCCTGCTGCGCCGCGCGGCGCGCCAGGGCCGCGTCCTCGGCTTGACGGACCCGTTCCTCGGCGCGGTCACCGAGCGCGTGTGCGAGGTCCTGGGCGCCGGCTACCCCGAGCTGAAGGAGCAGAGCGCGCGCATCTCCGCCGCGGTCACGGCGGAGGAGGAGCGCTTCGGCGAGACGCTCGAGAAGGGTCTCGGGCTCCTCGAGGACGAGGTCGCGAAGCTCCGGCGCGCGAACACGCCGACCCTGCCCGGCGAGGTCGCGTTCAAGCTGTACGACACCTACGGCTTCCCGCTCGACCTGACGCAGGACATCCTGCGCAACGAGAAGATGTCCGTCGACCAGGCGGGCTTCGACACCGCGATGGAAGCGCAGCGCACACGCGCGCGCGAAGGCGCGCGCTTCGTCACCGCGACCGCCGGCGCGTTCGCGGAGCTCACGTCGCGCTTCGCCGGCGACCGCGTGGAGCGAGCGGATTCGCGCGTGGTCGCGATCGCGGCGGGCAGCGAGGCGCGCGACGAGGCGCGCGAGGGCGACGAGGTCGAGATCGTCACCGAGGAGACGCCGTTCTACGGCGAGTCCGGCGGCCAGACCGGCGACACGGGCACGATCACCCTGCCGGGCGGTGGCCTCATCGAGATCGTCGACACGCAGAAGCCGCGCCCCGACCTGATCGTGCACCGCGGCCGCGTGGTGAAAGGCGGCGTCGCGCGCGGCGACCTCGTGACGCTCGCGATCGACGCGAGGCGCCGCGAAGCGATTCGCCTGAACCACTCGGCGACGCACCTGCTGCACGCGGCGCTGCGCAACCAGGTCGGCAAGCACGTTCGCCAGGCGGGCTCGCTGGTCACGGCGGAGCGCCTGCGCTTCGACTTCACGCAGGACGCGCGCCTCTCCGAGGAGCGCCTCGCAGCGCTCGAGGACGAGGTGAACGACCACATCCGCCAGAACCTGGAGGTCTCGGTCGCGGAGATGTCGTTCGACGACGCGCTGAAGGCCGGTGCGCTCGCGTTCTTCGGCGACAAGTACGGCGACCGCGTGCGCGTGCTGCGCATGGGCGACTACTCGGTGGAGCTGTGCGGCGGCACGCACGTCGCGCGTACCGGCGACATCGGCATCCTCAAGCTGCGCGGCGAGTCGGCGGTCGGTGCCGGTGTGCGCCGCATGGAGGCGCTGACCGGCGAGGGCGCGCTCGACGCGGTCCGTAAGCGGGAACGGGAGCTCCGGCAGATCGCCGAGCTGCTGCACGGCACGGAAGAGGACGCGCCCGCGAAGATCGAGAAGCTGCTCGCGGCGCAGAAGGACCTCGAGCGCCGGCTCGCCGAGAGCCAGGCGAAGCTCGTCTCGGGTGCGTCGCGCGACCTGCTCGACGGCGTGCGCGAGGTGAACGGCGTCAAGGTCCTCGCGACGCAGGTGGAGCAGGTGGACGCGAAGGTGCTGCGCGAGCTCGCCGACAAGCTGCGCGACCGCATGCAGTCGGGCGTGGTCGTCCTCGGCGGCAGCGACGGCGAGAAGGTCACGCTGCTCGCCGCGGTCACGAAGGATCTCGTCAAGCGTGTCAACGCCGGCAACCTGATCAAGGAAATCGCGCCGATCGTCGGCGGCGCGGGCGGCGGGCGTCCGGACTTCGCGCAGGCCGGCGGCAAGGACCCGTCGAAGCTCGCGCAGGCCCTCGAGCGCGTCCACGCGCTGATCCCGGCATGAGCGAGCCCGGGTCGGAAGCGCCGATGCCCGCGACCGCACCCGAGCCGGGTGTTGCGCTGCGCGTGGAGGTTCCCGACCCGGCGCACCTGCACGCGCTGCTCGGGCAGCACGACGAGAACCTGAAGACCATCGAGCGTGCGACCGGCGCGCGCCTGCACGTCAGCGGCAGCGCGTTCGAGGTGCGCGGCGACGACGTGCAGGTGGAGCTCGCGGGGCGAGTGCTGCGCCAGCTGCGCGAGCTGCTCGAGGGCGGGTACCCGCTCTACGGCTCCGACGTCGAGCACGCCGTGCGGCTGCTGGCGGCCGACCGCAACGCGCGCCTGCGGGAGATCTTCCTCGACACCGTCTACATCTCGGCGCACAAGCGGACGATCGCGCCGAAGTCGGTGAACCAGAAGATCTACATCGACGCGATCCGCAAGTTCGACATCGTCTTCGGCATCGGCCCGGCCGGCACCGGCAAGACGTACCTCGCGATGGCGATGGCCGTCGCGGCGCTGCTGAAGAACGAGGTGGCGCGCATCGTACTCACGCGTCCGGCCGTGGAGGCGGGCGAGCGTCTCGGATTCCTGCCCGGTGACCTCGCCGAGAAGGTGAACCCGTACCTCCGTCCGCTCTACGATGCGCTCAACGATATGGTCGACCCGGACCGCGCCCGCCGCTACATGGACCGCGGCACGATCGAGGTGGCTCCGCTGGCCTTCATGCGCGGGCGCACGCTCAACGACTCGTTCGTGATCCTCGACGAGGCGCAGAACACGACGCGCGAGCAGATGAAGATGTTCCTCACGCGCCTGGGCTTCGGCTCGAAGGCCGTCATCACGGGCGACGTGACGCAGATCGACCTGCCGCTGGGAAAAGGCTCGGGCCTCATCGACGCTCGCGAGATCCTGCAGGACGTCCCGGACATCCGCTTCGTGCGCTTCGACGAGCGCGACGTCGTGCGGCACCGCCTCGTGCAGCGGATCATCATGGCCTACGAGAGTGTCTCCGACCGCTGAGCGGCAGGCGCGCATCACGGTTCACGTGACCGCCGAGCGCGGGTTCGGACGGCACGCGCGACTGCTGCGGCGTCTCGCGCGCGCCGCCCTCGGCGAGCTTGGCGAGCACGGCTCCGAGCTGTCGATCGCGGTCGTCGGTGACACCGCGATGCAGCGCTTGAATCGCGACTATCGCCGGAAGGACCGTACGACCGACGTGCTCGCGTTCGCGTTGCGCGAGGGCGAGGGCACGGCCGTGCAGGAGCCGGGTCTGCTCGGCGACGTCGTGATCTCGGTGCCGACCGCGGAGCGTCAAGCTCTCGAGCACGGGCATTCGCTCGACCACGAGCTGTGCGAGCTGCTGGTGCACGGGGTCCTTCATCTGCTCGGCTACGACCACGAGACTTCGCCAGCCGAGGCACGGCGGATGTTCGCCAAGGCGCGCGCGCTCGTCACGGCGATCGAGGCCCCGCCGTCACGCGGCCGAGCCGTTCGTTCCGGCGGAAGTCGAGCCTGACCTTCGGGGGGGCGGGGGCTCGCTGCCTCGAACGGACGCTCCCGGACAAGCTTCACGGCCCGGCCCGGGGATTCGCCGGGGGTCCATCGGCACGGCGGACCAGATCGCCACGGATGGCGCCCGCACGGCACGCAGCGGCTCCCGGGGCGTCGGTGCGCCGGCCAGGGTTGCGCACCCGGCCGGTCGATCTGTACGCGTAGAGCATGCTTCTCGCCGAAGGACGTGACCGTCAAGCCAAGCTCGAGGAACGCATCGACGTCCTCGGGAGGTATCTTTGACGTCACTCGATTGAGCGAGCGCCTTGCCGAGCTCGACGAGCTCGCCTCCCGGAACGACCTCTGGAACAACGCGGACAAGGCCCAGACCCTGCTCCGCGAGCGCTCGTCCGTGCAGGCCAGGCTGGGCGGGCTGCGCAAGCTCCGCGAGGGTGCCGAGGAGGTCAAGCTCTACCTCGACATGGCCGCCGACGGCGAGGAGGAGGCTCTGGCCGAGGCGGAGTCGCGGCTCGCGCAGGTCGACCAGGAGGTCGCGAAGCTCGAGCTGCAGCGCATGCTCGGGGGCGAGCACGACCTCTCGAACGCGATCGTCAACGTCCACCCGGGCGCCGGCGGCACCGAGTCGCAGGACTGGGCCGAGATGCTGCTTCGCATGCTGCTGCGCTGGGCCGAGCGCCACGGCTACAAGGTGCAGGTGGTCGAGCACCTGTCCGGCGAGGGCGCGGGGATCAAGAGTGCGACCTTCACCGTCGAGGGCGAGTACGCCTACGGGTATCTCCGAGCCGAGGCCGGCGTGCACCGCCTGGTGCGAATCTCGCCGTTCGACGCGAACGCGCGGCGCCACACCTCGTTCGCCGCGGTGCTCGTCACCCCCGAGATCGACGAGGACATCGAGATCGACATCCGCGACGAGGACCTGCGCGTCGACACCTATCGCTCGTCGGGCGCCGGTGGCCAGCACGTCAACAAGACCGACTCGGCCGTGCGCCTCACGCATCTGCCGACCGGCATCGTCGTCGCATGCCAGAACGAGCGCTCGCAGCACAAGAACAAGGCGACGGCCATGAAGGTCCTGCGCTCGCGGCTCTACGAGCTCGAGCTGCAGAAGCAGCGTGAGAAGAAGGAGCAGATCACCGGCGAGAAGCGTGAGATCAACTTCGGCAGCCAGATCCGCAGCTACGTCCTGCACCCGTACCGCATGGTCAAGGACCACCGGACGGGCGTCGAGAGCGGCAACACCGATGCGGTTCTCGACGGCGACCTCGATTCGTTCATCGAGGCGGAGCTGCTGCGCCAGGCGGGTAGCGAGGACGGCTCGACGGCCGACGGCGCCGGGTCCGTGTGACGGGGCGCGGCAGCAGCTGCTGGTCCTCTCCTCGCGATGCTCGGCCTCGGCTGCGGATCGAGCGGTAGCGACCATGCGGCACCGGCGCTGAGCCCGACGCCGCCCAGGCTCGGCGTGGCGGGCGACGCGTTCGACCTCCGGCTCGCGACGCAGCCCGGTGCGCTCTGCCCGCAGTGCGCGACCGGTCAGCGGGCATCGAGCGCGGCGGCGATCGCCCGCAGCGCGTCGTCGAGGTCGTCGTCGCCGATGTTGAGCGGCGGCGCGAGCCGCACCACGCGGTCGTGGTGCAGGGTCCAGCCGAGCAGCAAGCCACGCGCGAAGCACTCCGCGACGAAGCGCTGCGTTGCGGCCGCTTCTGCGAACTCGAGCCCGAGCAGCATGCCGAGGCCGCGCACCTCGACGAGGCCGCCACGGCCGACGAGGCTGCGCAGGCGGGCGAGCAGCTCCGTGCCGCGGGCGGCGGCGCGCTCGGGGAGGCGGTCGTGCTCGAGCACGTCGAGGCTCGCGAGCGCGGCTGCGCAGCACACGGGGTTGCCGCCGAAGGTCGTGACGTGGCCGAGCGGCGGATCGTGCGACAGCACGGACATGAGCTCCGCCGATGCGACGAACGCGCCGAGCGGCAGCCCGCCGCCGAGCGACTTCGCGAGCACCAGCACGTCGGGTGCGGCGCCTGGCCAGTGCTCGAACGCGAACCAGCGTCCGGTGCGGCCGAAGGCCGTGACCACCTCGTCGAGGACCATAAGCGCACCGACCGCGCGGCAGCGCGCCGCGAGGCGCGGCAGGAACTCCGGTCGTGGCACGCGCACGCCCGCCTCCGCCTGTACGGGCTCGGCGAACACCGCCGCGACGCTCTCGTCGATGCGGTCGATGCTCGCGTCGTCGTCCCAGGGGACGTGCTCGATCCCGCCGACCAGCGGCCGGAACGGCTCGCGGTAGAAGGGGTTGCCGCCGAGCGCCAGCGCGCCGGTGGTGTCGCCGTGGAAGGCGCCCGCGAACGCGAGGACGCGCTCGCGCCGGGTCGCCTTGCGCACCAGCTTCAGCGCCCCCTCGATCGCCTCGGCGCCGCTGTTGGTGAAGTAGGTGACGCTCAGCGACGGCGGCAGGAAGCCTGCGAGCCGCGCCGCGAGGCGCACCTGTGGCTCGAGCACGTCCTCGCCGTAGACCATGACGTGCGTGTAGCGCTGTGCTTGCCTGGCGACCGCACGCGCCACGTCCGGGTGTGCGTGCCCGATCGACGCGACGCCGATGCCCGCGAGCAGGTCGACGTACGAGCGGCCGTCGCGGGTGAAGACGCGGGCCCCGCTCGCCCGCGCGACCTCGAGCCCGCGTGGCGCGTCGGACGTCTGGGCGACGTGACGCCGGAACAGCGCGGCGGGACCGCCGGCCGTGTCGGGTCCCGACACGGGTGGGCGCAGAGCCCGGGACGCATCGTCGCGCGCCGCGTCGGCCTCGCTCGCGGCGTCGCCCTCGCGCACGCTCCAGTCGAGGTACGCGACGACCGGTGCCCGTCCGCCCGAGTGCCAGCTCGCCGGCGGGTCCTGCATGCGATCGAGCGCGCAGAGGCGTGCGGCACCGGCGGCACGGCACACCGCCACGGTCTCGTCCGTGTCCGCCGGCGATGCCTCGATTCCGACGCACTCGAGCACCCCCCGCAGCGGGGCCAGTGCCGCGCGAAGGCCGTCCGGCCCGGTGAAGGGGTGCAGGCGGACGAAGCGGTCGAGCGGCGTCGAACGGAGCTGCGTGCCCCGCTCGACGACGACCGCCCACGGCTCGTGCGCGCCGCCGTGCAGCGCCGCCGCGGCGCCCGCGAGGACGTCCGCTTCGGCCGCGTCGACCGCGCGGCGGAACGTGGTGGCGGCGTCGAGCGGCAAGCGGCGGCGTGGCCACTCGGCCTCACGCAGAGCCAGCTCGTGTGCGAGTGCGTCGCCGAGCGCGCCGAGATCGAGACGGTCGTCGACCAGCACGAGCTGTGGCGACAGGCACCCGCGCTGGTCGAGAAACGCGATCTCGCGCGCCAGGGCGCGCGCGGGCGCCCGCGGAAATCCCGCCAGACGCTCGCCCGCCAGCACCGCGACGCTGGCGCGCGGACCGTACGCGATCACGCGCTCACCGGCGCGTGCCCGGACCGCAGCGAGCGTTTCGCAGCCGCCGTACGCCACGATGCGGCTCGCGGCTGCGAACAGGGGATCCTCGATCGCGGCGGTGCCACCCGGCCAGGTGTGTGCCGCGCACGCGGCGCCCAGAGCGGCATCGATCTCGGCGATCGAGTCCAGAAGCAGCCCTGCGAAGCTCGTCTCGCCGCGGGGCGACTTGACCACGACCGCTGCGCGCAGCGCGAGGGCGGTGAAGACCGGTGCGACGGCGAGCCCGGGCGTGTTCTGCGCGAGGAGCGCGAGCACCAGCTGGGGTGCCGTGGCGACGCGCGCGCCCGCGGGATGCCGCGCGGCCCGCGTACCGGGCAGGTGCAGGTGGACCCCGGCCAGGGCCGAATCGAGCAGGCCAGCCAGCGCACCCTCGTTCCACACGGCGAACGTTCGCGTGAGGCAGACGTCGACCATGGCTTGGGCGTAGCCGGTCCCGTGCGCGATCCTCTCGGCCGCGGCTCGCCTGCGCGCGTCGTCCTCGAGCCACAGCGCGGACACCCGCCCGAGGGCGCGGACGACCTGCCCCGGATCACGCTCGAGGAGCACGGCGCGCGCCGCACGCAGCCGCTCGAGGATCGTCGGAATCGCCGACGGTGCGAGGTCGCCGCGGGCCGGCGCGGCATCGCGCGTCGTCGGCTTCACGGGGACGCCGCCAGGAAGTCGGCGAGGGCGAGCGCGCAGCCGCGCGGCTCGGCGCCGGGTGCACGGCCCAGCAGCTGCAGGCGGCCGCGATCGACGGTTCCGAGGTCCTCGGTCTGCACCGCCATCACCGAGCCGGCGTTCGCGAGGTCGACGTGGCACAGCAGACCGGTCGTGCCCTCGGGCAACGGTGCGAGCGTCGCGGGATCGACCGCAACGCTGCGCATCCATGCGGGCGGGACCTTGCGGCGGGGGCGGCTGTCGCCGTCCCAGCGCGCCGCGAGCGTGTCGTCGTAGTACTGCGAGCACAGCTCGGTCATCCCGTACTCGTTGACGCAGTGATACCCGGCGACGCCGAGCACGCGCCAGCACGCCGCGAGGAAGCCCGCATCGGACAGCGTGCGGCCACCCTTCGGCCCGCCGGTATCGACGACGCGCGAATCGGCGGGCAGCTCGAGGACGCGCCTGCTCGCGAGACAGTGATCGAGCAGCGCGGTGAACACGACGCGGACGCCGATCAGGCAGAGCGGACGGCCGTCGCGGGACAGCTCGGCGATGCGGTCGGCTGCGCGGGCGGCGTCGAAGCCGGCGGCGTCGACCAGGTACTCGCCGTGGCCGCCCGCGACGTCGAGCCGCAGCCATTCGACCATCTGGGCGAGCGACGACTCGGGCAGCAGATCCGGCGGGCCGAGGAGCCCGACGATCCGTGGCCGAAGCCCGTCGGGCAGCACCATGCGGCGGAAGTGCGCGAGCGCGCCGCGGCGGTACAGCTCGAGCCGTGGCACCAGGTGGCGTCCGCGGCGCTCGCTACCCTGCGCGGTGCCGCTCGTGCGAAACACCTTCTCCGGTGCCGCGCAGGCGAGTTCGACGGTCTTGAACGCGCTGGTCGGAAGCGCCGGGACGTCCTGCCAGCGCGCCACCCGGTCCGGCGTGCGGCCACGACGGTCGCAGAACGCGCGGTAGGGCAGGTTGGCCTCGTACTGGAACGCGAACACGGCGCGCGCGAGAGCGTCGAACGGCGCGTCGTCGTCGAGCGCGGCGAACGGGTCGGGGTCGCTCGCGATCCGCTCGAGGACCCGGTGCGCGATGTCGTCGAACGCCAGCACGGAAGGAACGAGTCTACTGACCGGCGCAGCGAGCCGCACGCGGGCGTCAGCGGAGGTAGGGCAGGAAGTTCTTGAGTGCGTGCAGGAGCGCCTCGATGTCCGGGTACTCCTCGAGCTCCCGATAGAGGAAAGCGTACTGGCTGCGCGCCCGCTCCTGGTCCTGATCGGCGAGCGCGACGCTGACCTCGGCCTGGAACTCCTTGAGCATTGGCTGCGCCTGGAGCTTGGTGTCGACCGGGATCTCGTCCGACGTCGCGATCAGGAGCCGGATGCGCTCGATGAGGCGGCCGATGATGTACTCGTCCGTGCGCTCGACCACCGAGGCCTCCGTTCAGGCGCCGTCCGGCGTCTTCTGCTCGGCGAGCTGGCGCTTCCAGTCGAGGACCTTCGCCTTCGCAGCCTCTTCCTCCGCCTCCTTGATGAGGCCCTTGCGCTGGTAGAAGGTCGACAGGCTCGTGTGCGCGAGAATGTCGTCGGGCACGAGCTCGCACAGCCGGCAGCCGACGGTGATCGCGTCGTCGAGCTCCTCGAGCTCGGCGTGTGCCATCGCCAGCGCATGCACCGCGTCGACGTAGTCCGCATCGATCGCCAGGGCCGCCCGATACCGCTCGATGGCCTCGCGGAACTTGCCCTCGAACGCGAGGTCGAGGCCCTCGTCGTACAGATCTTCCTTGGACGCCATGGCGCGGACGTTAAGCGGGCGCTCCGCTGTAGGCAAGGGAGCGCGTCCGGAGCGGATCGCGCCCTGCCGGGCTCACTGGCCGGCGGCCTTGGCCTTGAGCTGCGCCAGCTCCTTGTCCACTGCCTCCTTGCGGGTCTGGGTGACCTGCAGGACCTTCTGGCAGTCCTCGCGCTCGTTCTTCAGACGGTTGATTTCCTTCACGTTCGCTTCCTTGAGCGCGAGAAGTGCGGGCTGACCCTCGTCGCCCGAGCCCCACCTCTGGTAGCCGAGGAAGATACCGGCGCCGAAGAAGAGCAACACGACGATCACACGCTGGGTGTAGACCCACGCGGCGTCCTTCACCTGATCCGCTGCGGACTTGTCTGGCATCGATGTCTCCGGCCGGGGTCGCTGGCTGACGGACCGCACTCCGTACGCGGTGGCTACGAGCCTCCGGCCACACCGCGTAGTGGATTTCGTACCGATTGCATAGCCCAGGGGCGGCCGGAAGGCGGGGGCCGGAGGCGCGAGGGGCGGCGAAACGCGCCGGTCGCTTCCACCGGGGTGGTCGGCAAGGCCGACGCGGCAGTCGGGTGAATCACCCTGCCGGTTCGATCCTCAGGTGGTCGGCAAGGCCGACGCGGCAGTCGGGTGAATCACCCTGCCGGTTCGATCCTCAGGTGGTCGGCAAGGCCGACGCGGCAGTCATTCGGACGCGCGGAGGTAGCGCGAGAGGAGGTGCGGGGCCTCGCGCAGTGCCCGCTCGCGGCTGCGGAAGACGCGCTCGGCGACCCATTCGCCGCGCGACCAGACGTCGAGCGAGGAGTCGCCGCCGAGCGTCAGCTCGACGACGCGATCGCCGAACGGGCGGCCGGTGGCGATGGCGCGCAGCGATGTTCCGGAGTCCACCAGGACCCCGCGCCCGCCGCGCGGCAGGCGAAGGGCTCGCTTGACGCGCTCGAGGAGGTCCCTGCTCGAGCGCTGCTGGGTCATCGGCAGGTAGGCCCACGCATCCTCGGGGGGGTTGGACTCCCGCAGGAGGTGCAGGTTCGAGTCGGTCAACCGGGCCTTGGCGCGGTCCTGGTCGAAGTCGCGGCCGACGTCGAACAGCCGCCCGACGATGGGTGCCGTCTCGCGCTCACCGGGCGGGGTAGGGCCCCGACGTTTTGCCGAGGTATTGGCGTCGACCCACCAGCGGTTCTCGACGGTCGGTGGCGCCCCGCCCTCGGTCGGCGTGCCGGAGCCCGGCTCGCGTCCATCGGGTCTGGCCATCCGTTCCGCCATCCGCCCCGCTCCGAGCGCTCAGGCCGAACGCGACTTGCGGGCCGCGGTGGCGCGGCGCGTGGCACGGCCGCGGCCGCTGCGCCGCGCG
>VGTK01000146.1 GCA_016874715.1 Deltaproteobacteria bacterium
CTTTCTCGCCGAGGCTCTCGTGCCCGCCCACGCCGACGAGGTGGTGGGGATCCGACTCGCACCGTGGCGCATCAATCTCGACGGCGGTCTGCTGCCGGTCGCGGACGATGTCATCGTCTGCCACCGCGAGAGCATCCTCGAGGGCTGCCTGCTCGATGCGCGCGGCGAGCGCCCGATCGACGTGCTCGCCTGGCTCGAGCACGACCTCGGCTTCCGGATCATCGCGGCGACCCGCGACGAGTCCATCTACGGGCAGGCCTGCAACGCAGTCTGCCTCGGTGGCCGCCGCATCGTCTACTACGACCTGAACCCGCGCGTCGCCGAGCTGCTGCGGCAGCACGACGTCGACGTGCTGCTCACCCCGGGATCGGAGCTGGTGAAGGGCCGCGGCGGGCCGCGCTGCATGACGCGGCCGATCTACGGCGCGCCGCGGCGACCGTGCGGCGAACCTACTTGAAGACGCCGACGGTGCGCAGGATCGCGATGAGCAGCGCGGCGCCCGCGACGGCGACCAGGTAGGTTCCCACCCCGCTCGCGGCGATGCCGAGAAGCCCGGCGATCCAGCCGCCGAGGCTCGCTCCGACGATGCCGACGATGACGTTGGAGATCACGCCCATCTGGGCGTTCGTCTTCATCACCACGCTGGCGAGCCAGCCGATGACGCCACCGATGATCAGCCAGACGATCAGGCTCATCGATCCCCCTGCAATCTGGACGAGGCGCGCGCCCCGTTCGTTCTGGGTTCGCCACGGAGTCTGGGCCTGGAGCCGGGTGAGCGCAAGCCGAGTCAGCTCCGCACGTGCTCGGCCGCCGCGGTGTAGCGCGCGAGCAATGCCGGGACGCTCGGCGGCACTTCGATCGTCGCCGGGTCGTACCAGGGGCTCCAGGTGCGGAAGTACCGTCGGATCACCTCGCGGTGCATCGCCGACCGCGGGCGGGACGGAGTCCGGCCGAGCGCGCGCGACATCTCGCCGGCGAAGCGTGCGACGTAGGAGAGGTAGTGCCACTGCGCGCGCACGCCGGCGATGATCCGGTAGGGGTAGCTGCCGACCAGGTGCTCGAACACGCCGAAGGCGACGGTGCGGTGCTCGATCTCCTCGGCCATGTGCCAGGACCACAGCTCGCCGCCGGGAACCCCGGAGCCGGGGTCGAACGCGCCGTGCGCCGCCGCCGCGAGCGCGCCGGCGCAGGTCATCGCCTCGAAGCCCTCCGCGTAGGCGACGTTGAAGCGCAGCGACCTGTCACGCGTGAAGCGCTGGTAGTCGTCCTCGAGCTCGGCCTCGATCGCCTGCAGGCGCCCCGCGGTCGCGCCGTCGAAGCGGGCGCGCAGCGTGGCGTTGAAGACCGCGTGGTTCCGGTAGTGGTGGCCTTCCTGCTGCGCGAAGCGCCGCACGTCCTCGGCGAGTGCGGTGTCGGTGATCTCGCGCAGCGCCGCGTTCATCGTCCGGATGAGGTAGGGCTCGAGGTACGGCATGGTGAGCGAGAGTCCGAGCACCGGCAGCAGCGAGCCCAGCTCCTCGTCGGAGCCGTCGAGCGGAGGCAGGGCGTCGAACGGGAATCGGATCTTGCGGACGGTGATGGCGCTCACGAGGCTCGGACCTCCGGGTGGCGAATCTCCCTCAGGGCGTGCCGCGGGACGCGCTCGTCCACGCGGCCGTGCGAGCCTACTCGACGCGCCGGCCGGACGGTAGCGACGGCGCGTCCCGGGCGCGTCCCGGCGCGCCTGGACGATCGCGAGCGGCGCGCCCGGGCGCGCCTGGACGGCAGCGAACGGCACGTCCCGGGCGCGCCGGACGCCATCGGCTCTGCCACGCGGGCGGTCAAGGTGCGCGCGGTCGGCGCCGATGAGGTCTGCATGACGAACGATGCCCGCGCGGCGAACGACCGGCGGCCGCCGAGCCGGCGGCGGATGTCACGGATGCGGCCCTGGATCCTCGTCGCGACGCTGGTGGCGGTCCACCCGCTGCTGGTCGGCTACGGCGGACCGAATCCGTTCCACGTCGCACGGCTCCTGCCGTCCGGAGACAACTTCCAGCCGGGCAACTGGGTCGAGAGCACGACGGTCGCGAGCAAGGACGAGATCACGGTCGTCATCATGGCGAGCTGGTGTCCGCACTGCGTGCGCATGATCGACCAGCTCGCGGCCGATCCCGATGCGCGCCGCCGCGTCGACATGGTGCTGTTCTTCGACGACGAGAACGGCGCCGCCGCGCGCCAGGGCGAATACGTCAAGTATCCCGCGAAGCTCGCCGGCCGCGATCTGCCGTACTTCTTCGCGAAGGATGAGGAGTTCGCCGGGCTCTACCGGGGCTTCCCGACCATCCTGACTTGCACGCGGCAGGGCTGTACGACGAAGAGCCGAGCGGACATCGGTCTCCGGTAGGGCGATCCGGTCTCGCGGCACCGCGTCTGGAGGAACCGGAGCGCGGCAGCTAGGTCGCAAGACGTCATGCTCGTCTCGCGGCGCTCGCAGATGTTCCCGGTGTCCTGCGCGCTGGTGCTCCTGGCTGCGCTGGCGCACGCGGCGCCCGCGGACGAGGGGTCGGAGCGCATGCGCGCGCTCCTCGCCGACATCGCGCGGCGCGCGCCCGAGGAGAACGTCTACACCGGCGACGCGCAGGTGAAGGCGCTGCGCGCGCAGGTCGAGGATCCGCGCGCCGCCGCGGTGCCGGCTCTGCACTGGCGTCGCCTGCGCGCGCTCGCGGTGCACGAGCTGCGCGTCGGCGAGACCGCGGCGGCGGTGCGCCACCTCGAGGAGGCGACGGGGCTGGTGCCGAAGCTCGGACGCGCGGTGCCGCAGGCGGACGTCGACGCGGCGCAGCTGGAGCTCGCGGTCGCGTACCTCCGCTGGGGCGAGGACCGGAACTGCGTCGCGCGCCACACCAGCGAGAGCTGCATCGTGCCGATCGGCCCGTCGGGCGTGCACACCGACCAGGAGGGGTCGCGGCGCGGCATCGCCGTCCTGCAGGAGATCCTGGCGCGCCAGCCCGACCACCTGGTGGCGCGCTGGCTGCTGAACATCGCGTCCATGACCGTCGGCGAGTACCCCGACGGTGTGCCCGAGGCGTGGCGCATCCCGGCCGCGGCGTTCGCGGGCGGCGAGCCGTCCGGCCGCTTCAGCGACGTCGCCGCGGCCTCGGGCGTCCAAACGAGAGACCTCGGTGGCGGCGTCGCGGTGGAGGACTACGACGGCGACGGCGTGCTCGACCTCGTGGTCTCGTCGACCAACCCGCAGAGCCCGCTGCGCTACTTCGCCGGGCGCGGCGACGGGAAGTTCCGCGAGCGCAGTGACGCCGCGGGCTTCGCGGGGCTCCTCGGCGGCGGCAACGTGGTGCAGGCCGATTACGACGGCGACGGCGACGTCGATCTGCTGGTGCTGCGCGGCGCGTGGCTCGGGCGCAGCGGGCGTCACCCGAAGTCGCTGCTGCGCAACGACGGCAAGGGCACGTTCACCGACGTGACCTTCGCGTCCGGGCTGGGCGAGGTCCACTACCCGAGCCAGACCGCGGCGTTCGCCGACTACGACGGCGACGGCGACCTCGACCTCTACGTCGGCAACGAGGGCGAGGAGAACTTCCGCTTCCCGTCGCAGCTGTTCCGCAACGACGGCGACGGCACGTTCACCGACGTCGCGGCGCAGGCGGGCGTCGCGGGCGGGCTGCTGGTGAAGGGCGTCGCCTGGCTCGACCACGACGGCGACGGACGCCCCGACCTCTACGTCTCCAACTACAACGAGCCCAACCGGCTCTACCGGAACCGCGGCGACGGAACGTTCGCCGAGGTCGGCGCCGCGGCGGGCGTGACGCTGCCGATCGCGAGCCACGCCGTCGTGACCGGCGACTTCGACGGCGACGGCCGCACCGACCTCTTCGTCGGCGCCACCACGCCGCTGCACCGGCCGCAGGCGCACGGGACGAAGGTCGATCCGCTGTCGCCGCTCACGGCGTACGTCGCCGGCACGCTCCGGCTGCCGACGTCGGCCGAGGCGGAGACCGCGCGGCTGTACCGCAACCTCGGCGACGGCCGCTTCGAGGACGCGACCCGCGCCTTCGGGCTCGACCGGGTGCTGCTGACCGGCGGCATCGGCGTCGGCGACGTGAACGCCGACGGCTTCCTCGACCTCTACGTCGGTACCGCGTGGAACGGCTACGAGGGGCTGCTGCCGAACGTCCTCTACGTGAACCGCGGCGGCAAGCGCTTCGCCGACGTCACGGCGAGCGCCGGACTCGGCCACCTGCAGAAGGACGGCGGCATCGTCATTGCCGACCTCGACGCCGACGGCGACGAGGACGTCTTCGTGAACACCGGCGGCATGTTCGGCGGCGACGCGTTCGGCGACGTCCTGTTCGCGAACCCCGGCGGCGGTGGCAACTGGCTCGACCTGAAGCTCGTCGGGCGCGGTGCCAACCGGTCCGCGATCGGCGCCCGCATCCGCGTGACGGTGCTCGAGGACGGCAAGCCGCGCGAGATCCACCGCGTGGTCGGTGCGGGGACGAGCTTCGGCGCAAACCCGCTCCGCCAGCGGATCGGCCTCGGCACGGCGCGGCGCGCGGAGACCGTCGAGGTCACCTGGCCCGGCAGCGGTCGCACCCAGACGGTGCGACATCTTGACGTAGGGCGCCTCGCCGTGGCTAGAGAGGACGGTGATCGCCCGAGCGAATGAGTGGCCGCGCTCCCGCGAGCGGCTCTGAGGGCGATAACCGGGGGTGGGATGTGCGTTTCGGTTCTGCGCTGGCGGTGTCGTTTCTCGTTTTGGTGATCGGCTGCGGCGGTGGCGGCGGGGGCGGGAAGCCGCCCGGACCCGAGCTGACCTACCCGTCGGTGATCGAGAGCGAGAACGGGGTGCTGCGCACCACGCTCACCATCGAGGCCGCGACGCAGACCGTGGCCGGCGAGGACATCACCTTCCCGGAGCTCTACAACGGGCTCTACACCCCGCCGACGCTGCACGTGCAGCCCGGCGACCAGATCGAGCTCCGGCTGCGCAACTTCGGCTACCAGTCGACGAACTTCCACTACCACGGCCTCGGCGTGACCCCGATGGGCGCCGGCGACAACGTCTTCCTCGAGCTCGAGGCCGGGCTCACCTTCGACTACTCGTTCCCGATCCCGGCCGATCAAGACCAGGGGATGTTCTGGTACCACCCGCACCTCGATCCCATGCTGAACACGCAGCTCTCGGGCGGCATGGCGGGCGCGCTCATCGTCGGCGACATCCTGGCGCCGTTCCCGCAGCTGCAGGGCATCCCCGAGCGCATCATGATCCTGAAGGACCTGAAGACCGTGGACGGCTTTCCGATGCCGGACCC
Source organism: Deltaproteobacteria bacterium (assembly GCA_016874715.1). Classification (GTDB taxonomy): domain Bacteria; phylum Desulfobacterota; class Binatia; order UBA12015; family UBA12015; genus VGTK01. Next base: position 5,310 of record VGTK01000146.1, read on the forward strand.
CGCTCCCGCCGGTCCCACGAAGCGCACGATCAACGGCGTCTACCAGCCGCGCATCACCATGCAGCCGGGCCAGCTCGAGTTCTGGCGCATCGGCAACTTCAGCTCGAACATCTACTACGAGCTGTCGCTCGAGGGGCTGACGTTCAACGTCATCGCCGAGGACGGCAACCTGCAGAACCGGGTCATCCCGACCGACACCCTGGTGATGCCGCCGGGCAAGCGGCTCGAGCTGCTGATCTACGGGCCGGCGAAGGGCAGCTACAAGCTGCGCACGGCGGACTTCGACACGGGTCCGCAGGGTGACGCCTATCCCGGGCAGCTCATGGCGACCATCGTGTCGCAGGGCGACGAGGTCGCCCCGATCCCGCTGCCGACGACGTTCCCGCCGGTTCAGGACCTGCGCACCGTGCCGCTCACCGGCAAGCGCACCGTGGTCTTCGCGGACAGCGACAACCCGGACCAGTTCCTGATCGACAACAAGCAGTTCAACTCGACCTGCGTCGACCAGCTGATCACGCTGGGCTCGGTCGAGGAGTGGACGATCCAGAACACGTCGCAGGAGGCGCACGTGTTCCACATCCACCAGCTCGACTTCCAGGTGATCGAGGTCAACGGCGAGCGGCTCGAGTTCACCGGACACCAGGACATCGTCACGCTGCCGCCGGCGCCCGACGACGACACGCCGAGCGTGGTCAAGGCGATCATCCCGTTCGACAACCCGGTCATGGTCGGCGAGTTCGTCTTCCACTGCCACATCATCCAGCACGAGGTGCAGGGGATGATGGCGAGCGTCTACGTCGTCGATCCGAAGGCGCCGCCGGGCGACCTGCCGCCGCTCTGCCAGCCGCCGTTTCCGGCCGGCGGGACGGCTGCGAGCGATCGCGCGAAGCCCGCGGAGTAGTCCGAGCGGACGGGGGACCGGCACGCCGTGAGCGCGCCAAGGTCTCGGAGGCGTGCGTGCGGGGCGAGTGCCGCGTGCCTCGGCCGCTCCGCGCTCAGGAGTGCGTCGCGTGCGCGTCGCCCCCGGCAGCCGTGCGGCGCATGCGACCGACCGCCCAGGCGCGCGCGCGATCCATGGCGACGTAGGTGACCGGCACGACGAGGAACGTCAGCAGCGTCGAGAAGAACATGCCGCCCGCGACCGCGACCCCGAGCGGTGCCCGCGCCTCGCCGCCCGCGCCGCTGCCGATCGCGATCGGCAGGATGCCGACGATGGTCGACAGCGCCGTCATGAGGATCGGGCGGAAGCGCGCGCGCGACGCCTCGTAAGTCGCCTCGACGAGATCCATACCGCGTTCGCGCAGCTGGTTCGCGAACTCGACGATCAGGATCGAGTTCTTGGTGACGAGCCCGACCAGCATCACGAGCCCGATCTCGCTGAACAGGTTGAGCGTGCCGCCGCTGGCGAGCAGCGTCACCAGCGCGCCGGTGAAGGACAGCGCCACCGCGACCAGGATCGTGAGCGGGTGCACGAAGCTCTCGAACTGTGCCGCCAGCACGAGGTAGATGATGATCACCGCGAGGGCGTAGGCGAATAGCAGCGCATTGCCCGACTCGAAGTAGTTCTCCGACTCGCCGGAGAAGCTCAGGCGGTAACCGCGCCCGTCCGGCAGCACGTCCTCGGCGATCGCCGACAGCTGGTCGAGGACCGGACCGAGCGGCGCGCCCGCCGCGAGACCGGCGGTGATGGTCGCGGAGCGCAGGCGGTCGAAGTGCGGCAGGCCGCGCGGCGCTACCGACTCCTCGAAGGTGACCAGCGAGGCGAGCGGGATCAGCCGGCCGCGATCGCTGCGCACGAAGCTCTCCAGCAGATCGCGCGGCGACGCGCGCTCGGTGCGGTCGAGCTGCACGATGACGTCGTAGGTCTCGCCCTCGAGCTTGAAGGTCGACAGGTCGCGGCCGCCGAACAGGATCTGCAGCGTGCTCGCGATCTGCCGTACCGACACGCCGAGATCGCTCGCGCGCTCGCGGTCGATCTTCACCTCGAGCTGCGGCTTGTTGAGCAGAAGGTCGGTCTGCACGTTGACGAGGCCGGGGATCGAGCGCGCACGCTGCAGGATCTCGTCGACGTAGCTCGCGAGCTGCGTGACGTCGGGTCCCTGCACCACGATCGACACCAGGGCTCCGCCGCCGGTGGTGCTGATCGCCGGCAGGCTCATCGGGAACGCCTGGACGCCGCCGATCTCGCCGAGCGTGCCGCGCAGCTCGTCGACCACCGTCATCTGGCTGCGCTCGCGCTCGTCCGACGGGCTCAGGCTCGCGAAGATCGCCCCCTCGTTGACGAGACCCGGCGTCCCGATGCCGAGCGCCACGACCGAGAACGCCTTCACCACTTCCGGCACGGCGAGCACCATCTGCTCGACCGCGTGCTGGTAGCGGTCGGTGTAGTCGATGGTGCTGCCCTCCGGTGCGCGCATCAGGACGCGCGCCGCGTCGCGGTCGGCGGTGGGGATGAACTCGCGCGGGATCACGCCGAGGAGCAGGAAGCCGATGGCGACCCAGAGGCCGCCGACCAGCAGAGTCGTCTTCGGGTGCGTCAGCACCGGACGCAGCAGGCGGCCGTAGGCGTTCGCGAGCGCGTCGAAGCTGCGCGCGAGGCTGGCCTTGATGCCGCGCTCCGGGGCGTGGCGGCGCAGGATGCTCGCGCACAGCATCGGCGACAGCGTGAGGGCGACGAAGCCGGAGATCGCGACCGCGCTCGCGACCGTGATGCCGAACTCGCGGAAGAGCAGACCCGTCGTGTCGCTGAGGAAGGCGAGCGGCAGGAACACCGCCACCGTCGAGACCGTCGCCGCGACGACCGCGAAGGCGATCTCGTCCATGCCGCGGCGCGCCGCCTCCATCGGCTCGGTGCCGTCCTCCACCCAGCGCGTGACGTTCTCGAGGACCACGATCGCGTCGTCGACGACCAGCCCGATCGCCAGCGTGAGCCCCATGAGCGTCAGGGTGTTGATCGAGAAGTCCAGCCAGTAGAGCACCGCGAAGGTCCCGATCAGCGACACCGGGATCGCCACGGTCGGCACGATCGTCGCACGCAGCGAGCGCAGGAACAGGAAGATCACGATCACGACCAGCACGATCGACTCGAGGATCGTCTGGCTCACATCGGCGAGCGAGCGCTCGATGAAGATCGAGGAGTCGAACGCGGTCTGGATCTCGAGCCCCGCCGGAAGCGTCGGCGCGATGTTTGCGGCCTCGGCCTTCACGGCGTTGGCGACGTCGAGGGTGTTGGCCTTCGACTGCTTGACGATGCCGAGCCCGACCGCCGGCTTGCCGTTGAAGCGCACCAGCTTGCGCTCGTCCTCGGGGCCGATCTCGACGCGCGCGACGTCGCGCAGGCGGACGGCCTGGTCGCCGAGGTGCGCGACGGCGAGCGCCTCGTACTCCTCGACGGTCTTCAGCTCGCCGAGCGTGCGGATGGTGAACTCGCGGTCCTGTCCCTCCACCCGGCCCGACGGCAGGTCGACGTTCTCGCGCGTCAGCGCCGCCTGCACTTCGGCCACGGTGAGCCCATGCGCGGTGAGCCGCGAGTTGTCGATCCAGACGCGCATCGAGAGGCGCTTCTCGCCCGCGATCAGCACCTCGGATACGCCGGGCAGCTTCGCGATGCGGTCCTGCACCTGCGTCTCGGCGATGGTGGAGATGTCGATCTGCGAGAACTGCTCGCCGAACAGCGCGAGCCACATGATCGGGTTGGCGTCGGCATCGCGCTTTGCGACCACGGGCTCCTCGGCGTCCGCGGGCAGGTCGTCGCGCGCGCGGGCGACGCGGTCGCGGACGTCGTTCGCGGCGACGTCGACGTCGCGGTCGAGGTTGAACTCGACGGTGATCGACGACACCTGCTCGCGGCTGTTCGATACCAGATGCTTGACGCCCTCGATGGCGATCAGCTGGTCCTCGAGCGGCTGCGTGACCGAGGTCTCGACCACCTCCGGTGCGGCTCCCGGCAGCACGGTGGTGACGGCCACGACCGGGGGCTCGACGTCGGGGAACTCGCGGTTCGGCAGGCGCCCCATGGCGATCGCGCCGAACAGAACGATCACCAGCGAGAGGACCGTCGACAGGACGGGGCGCTCGATGCAGATCTGCGACAGCCTCATCGCGTCGCGCTCTCCGCCGGAGCGTCGGCGCGCGCGTCCGGCGCCGCGACGCCCGCGGTCGCGGCCCGCACGCGGCCGCCGCTCACCACCTTGTGCGTTCCGGCGGAGACGATGCGGTCGCCGGGGGCGAGGCCGCGCGTCACCTCGACCTGGCCCCGGCGCCGGGTGCCGAGGCCGACGGGGACGTGGCTCGCGGTTGCCGCGTCGTCGACGCGCCAGACGAACGGCCCCGCCGCATCGTAGGTGATCGCCGACTCCGGCACGACCAGTGCGTCGGGGCGCTCTGGCAGGCGGAGCAGAACGTTGGCGAAGAATCCGGGCCGGAGCCGGCGCTCCTCGTTCGGCACGAACGCCTTGATCAGCAGGCGGCGATTCGCCGGGTCGAGCGAGGGGGCGACGAAGTAGACCTCGCCGGGGAACGTCTGGTCGGGAAGTGCCGCGACCGAGATCTCGAGCGGCAAGCCGACGCGCGCGAGCGCCACCGCCACCTCGGGAACGGAAAACACGAGCCGCAGGCGTGACAGGGCGTCGATGCGCACGAGCTCGGTGTCGGTGTCGACGCGGTCGCCCGGCGAGACCAGGCGCGCGCCGATCACGCCGTCGAACGGTGCGCGGATCTCGGTGCGATCGAGCGCGACCTGGGCGAGGTCGCGCCGCGCGCGTGCGGCGTTCAGCCTGGCGGTGGCGGCGTCGAGCTCGGCCGGCGACAGCGTGCGCTGGCGGGCGAGCGACTGCGCGCGCTTGAAGTCGTCCTCGGCGAGCAACAGGGCGGCGTCGGCCTCGGCGAGGCGCGCCTTCTGCTCCTCGTCGCGTAGCCGGATCAGCAGGTCGCCGCGCTTCGCCTGCTGCCCCTCGACGAATTCGATGCTGCCGACGACGCCTTGCGTCTCCGGCTTGAGCATCACCGACTCGTCGGCATCGAGCTGGCCGACCAGCTCGATGGTCTCCTGGATCGGTCCGGGCTGGATCGTCGCGAGCTCGACGGCCGCCGCCGGCGGCCCGCTGGGTGCGGTCGAGTTCGCGCGGTCGCACGCGGCGGCGAGCAGGAGGCACAGGGCGGCCCTGGGAACGTCACGGCGCACCCCCTTATCACGTTGGAAATGCCGACCGTTTGCAACCTCGCACCGAGACGACCGCCGCGGCCTCTCCGGACGCAGGGCTGCGCGACCAGGGTACGACCAGGGCACGATCGCCCGGAACAGCGCCGGCTCGCGCGCCCGATGCGCCGGCTGGCGACGATCCGTACCGGGTGCCGCCGTGCGCGCTCAGGGCGCGCAGCCGATGCGCCAGGTCGTCGCGAGCTGCTCGCTGCCGATCAGGTAGCCGAGCCCGTCCTGCGCGAACGCCAGCGCCTCGCCCCGTGGCTGTGGCGCCGCGACCGCGGGCAACGGCGGCTGCGCGAACACCTCCTCGAGCAGCAGCGCGCCCGGAGCGCGCAGCTCCCACACGCGGGTGTAGCTACGCAGCAGGACGCTCTCGCCGCCGGGGTGGGCGTCGGCGGCGGTCAGCCAGACGTCGGCCGGCGACGTCGGACCGAGCGTCGCGATCGACGTGGCGGTTCCGCCGCCGGGCGAGCCCAGGCCGTCGAGCCGGAACACCTCGCCGAGCGTCGTCAGGATCTTGCTGATCACGAACAGCCGCCCGCTCAGCGTCTCCGCGACCAGAGACTCCGCGTCGCGCGGGCCGCCGGGGTAGGTGAACGGCAGCACGTCGACGCCGAGCGTCTGGCCCGGCGTGAGGTCGGGCTCGGGCAGCCGGTAGATCGCGACCTGGCTGCGCACCGCGAGGTTGTCGCCGACGTCGGCGAGGTAGACGCACCACGCGGTCGTCGCGGGACCGCAGCGGGCAACGGCGACGTCCTCGATGTCGACGGCGGTGGCGCCGGTCAGCGCGAACGTCTCGAGCAACGTGCCGTCGGCGGCCAGCGCGTACAGCTCGAAGGCGTTGCCGGAGTCGTTGTGCGCCCAGTAGACGCCCCGGTGCCGGCGGCTCGCGGCGAGGCCGGACAGCTCGCCGAGCACGGGTGGCGGCGAGCCGGCCGCCGTCGCGGGCGACGCGTACGATGCGCAGCCCGCGCCCGTGTCCGCGTCGAGCACCGCGGTGTCGAGCGTGACCAGCACCTCGTCGTTGCTCGTGTCGGCGTCGATCGCCGGCGCGCTCGCGCGCACGCGCAGCGCGCAGCGCGCGGGTGACTTGCCGCCCGCCGTCGACCACGGTGGCGGACGCGCCGTGATCGCGAGGCGCGCGCGTGTGCTGCGGCGTGCGCCGAGCGTGACGCTCGCCTGCACACCCGGCGCCGCGCGGTCGGCGTCGAGCGTCGCGAGCGTACCCGCCGGGCAATCGCCGTCGTCGCCGGAGACGGTCACCACCACCGGCGTGTCGGCCGCGTTGCGCAGCCGCAGCGCGGTCTCGATCGCGCGCGTCTCGCCCGGCGCCTCGAGCGTGGCGCGCAGCGGTCGCACCGGCTCCGCGAGGACCTCGAGCGCGGGCGGCGCCGCCGCGTCGTTGCGGTCGACGAGATCGAGCTCGACCTCGGTCGGTGTCGTTGGTCTGGCGCGGGTCGACGTTGTCGGCCGGCGCGAGCACCGTGGCGCCAACGCGCACCCGGCAGCGGCTCGGCGCGCGCAGCGACGGCGTGCTCACGTCGGCCGCCAGCACCGTCACCGACACGGTCGCGCGCCGCCGCGCCCTGCTCGAGCACCGCGGTGCTCTGGCTGCCCGGCGTCGCGCGCACGAAGTCCGGCGGCCCGATCACCGTCGCCGCCGGGCAGCCTTGCGGGGTGGCGTCGAGCTGCACCGTGATCGGTCCCGAGCCCAGGCCGGGTGCGCTGCGCTGGTTCGCGTTGCGCACCGTCACGGGGAAGCTTCGCGTCGCCTCGGTGCGCCCGCGGGCGATCTCGATGCGGCGCGGCTTTGCCGCCGAGACGACGACATCGCTGCGCTCCTCGGCCCCGTGCGCGGCGGCGGCGAGGCCGAGCAGGAGGAGGGTCGGAAGGGCTGCACGCGCGCGGCGGCGCCTGCGGCGCGGCAAGGGCTAGAGGGGGTCGAGAAGATGCACGTCCCGACCCAACACCACCGACGCACCGCGAGGCAACCGGATTCTACGGGGGGCCGTTGCTCCGCCCGATGCAGGCCCGTGGTCGCACGCGGCGCGTCCGGTCGCTGGAGCCCTACCCGCGGCGCTCGCGTGCGGGAACGCGGCAGCGCAGCGCGCCGCCGCCCGAGCTCCAGCGGCAGTCCTCCGCGGTGAGCGCGCGCAGCGCGCACGAGCCCGCCATGCCGGACGCGCGCTCGGCGCCGAGCACCACGCCGGCGAGCAGCGGCAGCACGGGTTCGCCGACGGTCGCGCGGATGGACTCGATGCGGAAGCGGATGCCGCCCGCCGGACGTGCGTCGGCGATCCGGATGCGCCGCAGGCCGTACGCGCTGCCGGCGGTGCACAGCGGCGGGTCGATGGCGCCGGAGCGATTCAGGTACACCGACTCGGTGCCACCCGGCCCGGTGCGCCAGCCGTCGCCCGGGGCGCAGCCCGTGCCGCGCGGGCCCGGGGGGACGGGGTTGCCGGCCGGCGCATTGAAGTCGAGCGCGCCGTTCATGCCGAAGCCGAGCGGGAAGTCGGCGTCGCGGAGCATGGTCTGCAGGCCGACCGACGCCGGGGCGGGCGCCGCGACGCCCGCGGGCAGCACGAGCTCGCCGCGCAGCACGACGCGCTCGTCACCGTAGGGCTCGCCGAGACCGGTGACGTCGAGCCGCGCGTCGCGGATCTCGCCGCCGCCGATGCACAGGCTCTCGTGGCAGCTCGCGTCGCAGCCGTCGCCGTCGGTGTGGTTGCCGTCGTCGCACTGCTCGAAGCCCACGCGCACGATGCCGTCGCCGCACACCGCCACCGCGCACGCGGCGGTGCAGGCGTCGCCGTCGGTGAGATTGCCGTCGTCGCATTCCTCGCCCGGCGCGACGACGCCGTTGCCGCAGGCGCTCACGGTGCAGTTCGTGTCGCAGCCGTCGCCGTCGGTCGCGTTGCCGTCGTCGCAGGACTCGCCCGGCTCGGTGCTGTCGTTGCCGCAGGTCAGCGCGAACGCCGTGACGAGGCCGCCGTCGCGACCGCGGCCGCCGGGCGAGTGCAGCAGCACGCGGCCGGCATCGGCGACCGCGCGCGTACCGAAGTGGACGTCGAAGTCGAGATGCGGGTTGTCGATGGGGGTCAGCAGGGCGGCGCTCGCGGCGTCGAACGCGAACGCGCGCCCGCAGCCGTCCTCGCAGGTCGGATCGTCGGGGGCGCCGACGATCACGATGCCGCTCGCGCCCGCGACGGCGCTGCCGAAGCCGCCGGGCGTCGCGACCGGGTTGCGGTAGGTCTGCGCGACGCTGCCCGTCGCCGGATCGAAGAGGTAGGCGGCACCGGGCGCGCCCGGGGCGTTGCTCGCGCCGGGCGCGCCGACGAGGACCGGCCGTCGACGATCGCGACGGCGCTGCCGAAGCCGCTCGCCGGCGCAGCGTCGGGATCGACGAGCGTCGCGAGCGAAGCTCCCGTGGCCGGGTCGAAGACGCGCACGACGCGCCCTGCCGGGGCGCTCGCGCTCACGACGATCAGTCCCGGAGCGCCCGCGATCGGGCCGCCGAGGCCGTTGCCGCCCGGGATCGGCTCGTCGAACGGGTGCAGCACGTCGCCGCTCGCCGGGTCGACCAGATACGCGGCGTCGCCGTACGTGCCGACCAGCAGCGCGGCGCCGACCGCTGCGAGGCGCGCGCCGAAGCCCCTCGCACCCGGTGTCGGGCTCGGGATCGAGCGCAGCAGCGCGCCGGTGGCGGCAGCGAAGACGTGCACCACGTTCTGGCCCGGCGCCCCGACCGCGGCGTCGCCGCCGACCAGCGCCACGCCGGAGCCGAACGACCGGTCCGCTCCGCTGTCGGCCGGATCGAGCAGCACGCGCGTGAACGCGCCCGTGTCGGCACGAAAGAGCTGCGCCGACGCGACGGCGTCCTCTGGGAACGGCGACCCGACGAGGACGTGCGTGTCGTCGATCGCGAACGAGGCTCCGAAGCGGTCCTCGGGGGCATCGACCGCGCTCTGCCCGAGCGTGTAGCGTCGTTGCGGCGCGGTGGCGCCGTCCGCCGGCGTGACGAGCGTGGCGACCGCGGCGAGCGCGAACGGCAGCAGGGCAGCACCCAGAGCGCGGTGAGCGGAACCTCTCGCGCGAATCGGCATCGGACCTCCCGAGCGTTGATCTCGCGGGCGTGGAGGTCGATGCGGGGCCCTGCCGAGGAGAAAGCTCGAACCCGTCAGATAGCATACGGCGTGCCATGCCCCGCCTGACCGATCGGGGCCACTTCTCGTGCAGCCGCGCAACTCGTGGCGGGCATGCGCGACCCGCGCGCACTCCGCCCGCGGGAAGTGGCGCGCCGGCCCGACGCGGCCTACAGAGCGCCCCCATGATCGATCGAGACGCCGTCGCACGGTTCCAGTTCGCCGGCCAGGATCTCCCCGGGCTCCTCGACCTCTGGCGCGCACGCAGCCCGACCGCCCGCTCCTGATCTGGGAGCCCAGGGGCGGCCCGGAGCGCCGCTGGACGTACCGCGAGTTCAACGACGAGGTCGCGGTCATCGCGGCGGGCCTGCACGCGCGCGGCGTGAAGAAGGGCGACAAGGTCCTGATCCACTCCGAGAACTGCCCGGAGATGGTGCTCGCCTGG